>JASEEY010000009.1 GCA_030018435.1 Methanocellales archaeon | reverse complement strand
ACACAACGGGTAAAGGGCAAACCTCGTGATAAGGTGCTTGGAACTAAACTGTTTGCAGCAAGTCAGATTCTCGGTGACATCGTGAACGACGTGAACAATGGTGGAAAAATCAAGCCATATGTGAACAACAACCTCTTAATCGGCGCGGACAAGTTGGAAAAACACGTCTTACCTTTGGCCAAGGGGAGATCTAAGATCGAGTTAGAGAGGATTGTTAACTCCGGCCTAAGGATGCAAAGGATCAGAAAACTGAAGGAATTGGGAGAGAAGACAGTGTTCAACATCGAAGTAGAGGACAATCACAACTATATAGTCTTTACAGAGCATTTGACGCCAATTCTCGTGAACAATTGTCATGCCGCCATCGTATCACGTGAACTCGGTACACCCTGCATCGTAGGAACTAAGAAAGCTACAAAGGTGCTGAAAGAGGATATGATGGTGACAGTAAATGGTGAGAAGGGGCATGTGTATGAAGGGGTGTTGGAGCGAGTTGAAGAGAGGCCCGCGGTTGCTCCTGCAATCACAAAGGCAAAGCCCATTACGGTGACAGAGGTGAAGGTGAACATATCCATTCCAGAGGCGGCGCAGAAAGCAGCGGCAACAGGGGCCGACGGAGTAGGGCTACTTAGAATCGAGCACATGATCCTGGGATTGAACAAGCACCCTCTGCTGTACATCAAAGAGGGCAAATCAGACGAATACGTGGCCGAATTGGTCAAGGGTATCCAGACTGTCGCTGATGCCTTTTATCCAAAGTCGGTGTGGGTCAGGACGCTTGATGCTCCAACGGACGAGTTCAGGAGCATGAAAGGTGGCGAGAATGAACCAGAGGAGCCAAATCCAATGCTGGGCTGGAGAGGCATTCGAAGGGACTTGACCGAGGCAGAACACTTCAAACTTGAGTTACAGGCGTTCAAGAAGCTGTATGAGATGGGATATAACAATGTAGGAATTATGCTACCGCTGGTACAGCATCCGGAAGAGCTGCGTAAGGCCAAGGACCTCATGAGGGAGGTTGGATTGAACACGGATAAAATCGAGATAGGTATAATGGTCGAAACCCCTGCATCTGCGCTGATCGTCGACCAATTCATCAAAGAAGGCTTGGATTTCGTGTCGTTCGGCACCAACGATCTAACACAGTATACGCTGGCAGTAGACAGAAACAACGAGAACGTGGCCTATTTGTATGACGAGACCCATCCTGCGGTTCTGAAACTCATCAAATACGTGATCGATGAGTGCAATAAAGCGGGCGTGAAAACATCCATCTGTGGGCAGGCCGGGTCATATCCCCAGATGGCACAGAAGTTAGTGGAGATGGGCATTTCCAGTATCTCCGCAAACATCGATGCCGTTGAGGCGGTTCGAGAGATGGTCGTTAGGACAGAGCAGCGAATACTTCTCGATACCGCAAGAAAATCATTGTAGGGGTAAGTGATGGATGAAACTGGGGTTACGGAAACCGAAGTCCTTGGTCTTCTACGCAGAATCAAGGAAAGGGACATGCCCTTTGAGCGAATCCTCAGCTCGATGTGTACCATGCCCCATCCTTTGGCGATCCAAGCACACATGGAGTTTATAGAAACGAATTTAGGTGACCCAACCCTTTTTCCGGGCACCAAGGGGCTGGAGGAGAGCGTAATAGCCATGCTCTCCGCCCTTTTACATGCGCCAAATGCTCATGGTTACATCACGACTGGTGGTACGGAGTCAAATATTCAAGCCATCAGAGCAGCAAGGAATCTAAGCGGGAAAAAAAATCCAAACGTCATCGTTCCAGGGTCAGCGCACTTCTCATTTGATAAGGCTGCAGATATTCTGGGCATAAAAATCAAAAAAGCCCAGCTGGACGAAAGTCTCAAAGTAGACCCAGCATCTGTGGAGATGCTGATTGATGAAAACACCATAGCTCTTGTGGGAACAGCTGGTACTACTGAATTCGGACAGGTCGACCCGATAGATGAGTTGTCAAAGATAGCATTATCCCGTGACATATTCCTGCATGTGGATGCCGCATTTGGCGGTCTTGTAATCCCATTTTTAGAAGAAGAATATCCATTCGATTTCAAGGTAAAAGGAGTGTCATCGCTTACCATTGACCCGCACAAGATGGGTGCCGGCACCATCCCTTCAAGCGCTCTACTCTTCAGGGATGAAGCGTGCTTGGGTGCGCTTGCTACATCAACGCCATATTTGGCTTCGAGGATGCAGCACACGCTTGCAGGGACAAGGACTGGCGCATCCATAGCGGCGACATATGCTGTTTTCAAACATCTCGGACAAAGCGGATATAAACGCATCGTAGCGCGCTGCATGAAATTGGTCTCGATGATCGAAAAAAGGGTAGCCGATATGGGTATCCCCCTCGTCATTCAACCGGTGACCAATGTCATCGCATTGCGAGTTGATTCTCCGGAGGAGGTTGCATCTAAACTCAGAGAGCGAAACTGGTATGTGTCCACTACATTAAGACCCAAATCTCTGCGACTGGTCATCATGCCTCACATAACAGAGGAAATCTTGAATACATTCCTCACTGATTTAAGAGAGATACTGGGGTGAGCTGATGTTAGATATGCTAAAGGCATCGTTGAAGGGTGTGCCAATCGTTAGAAGGGGTGATTATCACTATTTCGTCCATCCCATAACCGATGGCGTACCGGAGTTGCAACCAGGTCTTATCGAAGAGATAACATCCTACATTACCAAAAACGCGGATACAAACGTGGACAGAATCGTCACGATAGAGGCAATGGGGATTCATATCGGAACAGCCCTCTCGTTAGCAACGGGTATACCCTTGGTGATCATCAGGAAAAAGAGATATGGATTGCCTGGTGAAATCGCCGTACATCAGGTGACTGGCTATTCCAAGGGCGAGTTATACCTGAATGGCATTCACAGAGGAGATAAAGTGTTGATAGTCGATGACGTCATTTCTACTGGTGGAACGATGCGGGCAACGATAGGAGCACTCAAGACCGCTGGCGCAGAGATCAGAGACATCTTCGTCGTGTTCAGCAGGGGCAAGGGTATCGAGGACGTCAGGAAGATGGGGCACGACGTAAAGGCATTAATTGAAGTCGACGTCTATGGGGGCGAAGTCATCATCAAGCGGAGTGCAGATGAACGGTCTTGATTTTGATATGGGGCGCATCACATCCATCATAGGAGAACGGAGCGCCAAAAAAGTCGGGTTACAATTCCCGGCAGGGCTCAAGCGGTCTGGACTAAAAATAGCCAAGGAAACTCAAGAACGGACAGGAGCTATTACGTACATCTCAGGGAGTTCTTGCTATGGTGCATGCGATGTGGACGATGTGCTGCGCGCTTATGTTGACATCTTATTCCACTTCGGACACGCAGAGATGGAGCCCATCGATAAAGTGGTGTTCATCGAGGTTAGATCGAATGCAGATATAATTCCAGCGTTGAGACAGGCGCTCAAGATGCTTAAAGGAGATAGCATCGGATTGGTCACGACGGTTCAGCACGTTCATAAATTGGATGAGGCAAAGGATTTTCTCACCAAGCACGGGAAGACGTGCATTGTTGGAAGGGGCGACTCGCGGATTAGATATAATGGACAGGTACTAGGTTGCAATTTTTCTGTTGCATGTGTAAATGCGGACGAATTCGTTTATATCGGCAGTGGCGATTTTCATCCTTTGGGCATAGCGCTTGCCACTGGAAAGCGCGTCATAGTTGCAGATCCCACGCTGAATGAAGCGAGGGAGGTTGAACCTAAACTAATTCTGCGGCAGAGGCATGCTATTATCGCTAAAGCGCTGGATGCAAAGTCATTTGGAATAATAGTCAGCACCAAGAGGCTTCAGATGAGGTTGGGGATGGCAGAGAAATTGTGTCAGAAGGCTCAAAAAAGAGATATCGATACCCACATGATCTTTATGGACGAAGTCAAACCTGAGATGTTAGCTCAATTCAAGGTGGATGCATTCGTTAGCACTGCTTGCCCACGCATAGCTATCGATGACGTTGCATTGTTTAAGAAGCCGGTACTTACGCCCATCGAGTTCGAGATCGTTCTGGGCGAGCGGGACTGGAGTGAGATCAAATTTGATGAGATTCTGGGTGGGACTCGATGAAGAAAAAACAACTCGAAATCCTCTTGGAAGGGGTTCAAGGCTTTTACAAACCGGATTTGCGCAGGGAGCAATATTTAACGCCCGCGCCCATCGCTGCCGAACTGCTTCATTTTGCTCACATGAGGGGCGATCTTAGCGGCACGGTGTGCGACCTTGGATGCGGCACTGGCATCCTTGCCATAGGGGCGAAGTTGCTGGGAGCGGAAAAGGTTATAGGGGTGGACAGCGATTTAGGGGCGCTGCGTATCGCAAGGGCCAATGCCAAAAATCTTGGAGTTGACGTCGAATTCATCTGTTGTGATGTTATGGACTTTGCAATTCATGAGCATCGGAGCATCAACCCCACAGTAATAATGAATCCTCCCTTCGGGGCACAAATAAAAGGAAGTGATCGACCGTTCCTGCGAAAGGCGCTGGAAATCGGAAAGACCATCTACTCGCTTCATAACGTTGGTAGTATGGAGTTCGTCAGCAAGTACATCCAGCCCTACGCCATTATAACTGATTGTGCCAAGATGGGATTTCCGATGAAGCGAACGTTTGAATTCCACAAAAAAGATATAGAAATGGTGAATGTAGAATTATACAGACTTGAGCGGAGAGAGAAGGATGCAAAAAACAAAGGGTGATCTTGTTCTACCAGGCGATTTTATCGGGACGTCTGAAGAATTTCTTCCAGGTTCAGGCACTTACGAGGCTGATGGGAATATCTATGCGGCGAACGTTGGTACTGTTCAGATCAATCTAAAAGAGAGAAGCGCATCAATCCTGCCCAGGACGGATGTGCCCCCGATCCCTAAAGTGGGAGATATCGTCATAGGACGCGTCTCGGACATTAAAGGCTCAGTTGCCCTTGTAGATATTGCGCGCATTAAGGGCCAAGAGGATAGGGAGATTGCCACTCCCGAGCAGGGTGCCATTCACATTTCCAATGTGAAGAATGCATATGTCAGGGATCTTGCCCATGAGTTTGGCTATCAAGACATCGTAAGGGCCAAGGTAATCGACGCCAAGACCTTGCGGCTCAGCACTGACGGCAGGGACCTAGGCGTCATCAAGGCCTTTTGTTCCAAGTGCACGACTGCGTTAAAAAGAAAGGGCGACAAACTTGAGTGCCCGAAGTGCAGGCATATGGAAACGCGAAAAATTGCAGAGGATTATGGCTCTGGAACTGTTTAGGTGGAATGATATGGGCGAAATAAAAATCTTGAGGAAAACGAAGCAGGAGCTCGAGTTGGAGCTTAAGGGCGAGGATCATACGTTCTTGAATGCGCTGAAGTCAGCACTTCTTCAAAATGAAGGAGTGAAAATCGCTACCTATGACATCGAGTACCCTGGCATCAGCGATCCTGTATTGTATGTGCGGACGAAAGACACCGACCCAATTGAAGCGCTGAAGGACGCATCTGCCCTGCTGAGCAAGCAATGCGATGAGTTCAAAAGGAAGTTTAAGAAGAAGGCGCAATAACGATGCCCATCAAACCAGAAATCAGGACGATCGCCATCGATGATGGACCGCTCTCTGATAAGGTGGTGCTGATAGGAACCATTTTTAGGGGCGCTGACTGGTTGGAGGGAGTACTTCGCTCGGAGATCGCCAAGGATGGCATGGATGCGACCGAAAAGATGGTGGCGTTGGCAAAGGAAAGCAAGCACTATGACCAATCGAGAGCAATCCTGTTGGATGGCGTGACTTATGCTGGTTTTAACGCCGTAGACATCGTCGCGTTAAATGAGCAAACGAAGTTGCCCATAATCGTGGTTATGCGATCACCGCCAGACATTGAAAAAATAAGGGAAGCGTTAACGAACTTAGATCGACAGGAAGATAGATGGAGGGTTATTCAAAAGGCAGGCAAAATATTTGAAGTTTCTACTTCACATGGCTCCGTTTTCATTCAGCTCCGGGGCATCGACTTGTCCACTGCCAGGGAGATCGTGCATCTTACCGCGATACACAGCAGAATTCCAGAACCGCTCAGGGTGGCGCACTTAATCGCGAGTGGCATTGCTACTACTTCCAAAGTTTAAATACGATACCCCTCCTATTACGGAGTAAGATGCCACTCGATTTGCGAAAGTTCCAGGGTGTTAAAAGGAACACGTTGAACACAATCAACATCGATCCTCTGCAGACTGGGGGGAAGCTCACTCCGGAGGCGAGAGCTGCACTCATACAGTGGGGAGATGGCTACTCTGTCTGTGATTTCTGTCATGGCGCTTTGGACGAGATAAAAACGCCGCCGATTTACGATTTCGTTCATGAGGCGTTGCCGGAATTTCTGGGCATAGAGCATGTACGCATAACGAATGGCGCTCGCGAGGGCATGTTTGCGGTTATGCATGCCCTATCACAGGAAGGTGGTTGGATTGTGCTAGATGAAAATGCCCATTATTCTTCGTTTATCGCTGCCGAGCGGGCCGGATTAAATATTAAGACAGTTCCCAATTCCGATCATCCCGATTACAGGATAGACCCAGATGATTACGCGAAGGCATTTGAAGAGGTCAAAAAAGATACCGGCAAGCTCCCCGTACTGGCACTGCTCACGTATCCGGATGGCAACTATGGTAACATTGTAGATACAAGGCACGTTTCGAAGATATGCCGGGAATACAGCGTCCCGCTTCTGTTGAACGGTGCCTACGCCATCGGAAGGATGCCCGTTAACGCTAAAGACATCGGTGCAGACTTCATCGTTGGGAGCGGACACAAGTCAATGGCCTCCTCTGGCCCGATAGGCGTGCTCGGCGTCAAGGATGAATATAAAGACGTTATTTTCAGAAGGTCAGAGCACTTCGAGAAGAAAGAGGTTGAGATGCTCGGGTGCACGGCCAGGGGTGCAACAATCATGACCATGATGGCATCTTTTCCTTCTGTGGTGGAACGCGTGAAACGCTGGAGCGAAGAGGTGCGCAAAGCGCAGGAGTTTTCCGCACAACTGGAGAAACTTGGACTGAAGCAATTGGGGGATAAACCGCACCAGCACGACCTGTTGTTCTTTGAAGCGCAAAATCTGTACGAGATATCACAAAAAGCGAAGGATGGGCGTTACTTCCTGTACAACGAGCTTAAATCTCGCAAGATTCACGGCATCAAACCCGGGCTGACAAAGTTCTTCAAGTTGAGCACGTTTGGTTTGCCTAAAGAAGAGCTCAGATACGTCGTGGATGCGTTTGCGGACATAATCAAAAAATACCAGTGATGCTTTATATCAATTCCAATGGCACCCCATCTGGCCTGTAGGCTGTATGCGGCTTGATGCCCGCATCTTTTAGTCGTTTGATCACATTGGGATATAAAATCACGTATTCTTTTTCTAGTTCTCTTGAAAGTCCTGGCTTGACGCTCTCCAGTTGATCAAGCAGTTTTTGAATGTTCTCCCTTGAGCTGAACGAAAGCATCGCAGATGGGTGGGCGCTAACGCCCGCATCCAGGCAGTGCGCTATGGCATCTAATTGAAGTTTGAAGGTTCTCGGAGATGCTCCAGTCAATTTTGAAAATTCTTCTGGGGTGGTGCCTTTAAGCGATACCCTCACATGGACGTTCTTGAATGGTGCCAGCGATCTCGCATACTCTTCATCTATCAAAACGCCGGATGTCTCCAGCATGAACGAGTAGTTACTTTGTTCTACCAACGTCAGCACTTTTAAGAGATGCTCCTTTCCGAGCGTGGGCTCGTTTCCGCTTATCCTTAGTTGAGCGAGATTGCGTTTCCTGGCTATCGAATCTAAACGATTGAAAACGTCTTCTGGGGTGTAAAATTTTCCTGCCTTGCGGGGATGATCGCGCGGGAAATCGCTCCAGCAGAATACGCATCTCAGCGGGCAGCCCACACAATCTGCGGTGGCGATGCCACCATACCACCTGTCGGCTCTGAATCGGTAATATTTCCTCGTATTCTCCTTCGTTACGATTCGTTCAAGTTGCGCTGCGACCTTTAGAGGATCATATGTCATTTGCAAATCCACCATTTGGCTTGGTAAAACAATATGCCAAATATTAGCATAAAAATGCCAAGCAGTATCGCTCTTGGATCAAAATAGAGCAACATGAACATACACGAAAACAACCCACAAAACGGTATTATAGATTGATTGTCAATGTTAAGTGGAACCTTGAACGGTCTTTTCCACTCCGGTCTCTTGTATCTAAGCAGAATTAGTGAAAAGTTTACCAGTGCAAAGATGACCAGTGATCCGACATCGGTTATGCTTGCGACCAATTTGATATCCCCGATCGAAACGAAGCACATTGACAGGACCATCACGGCTAAGATCGCTACCCAGGGAGTCCTCCTTTTTGCATGCACCATCGCCAGTATTGGGGGAAGGGACCGATCGACACCCATTCCATACATCATTCTGGACGTCACGATGAGCAGTATCAGAACGGTATTTGCCGTTGCAAATAGGGCGATAAAGGACATGATCAATGGATTCATGATGCCCGCGGTGGCGAGTGTCAGGGGTGCATCAGAACGTCCTAGTTCACTCCAGTCAGCCAAACTCACGACTGAGATCGCGACCAAAATGTACAAAATAGTCGTTATGGCAACCGATATCATCAGTGCCTTGGGTATCGTTTTTGATGGTTTCTTCGCTTCTTCTGCGAGATTGGCCACATCTTCAAACCCAAGATATGCAAAGAATATCAGTGCAGCTGCGCCCATGACTCCCGTGAATCCCACCGGCATCTCAAAATAGTCTACAGATCCCAATGAGTTCAGGCTCAGACTAATTATCAGGATCAGTCCGAACGTCTCTAACATGGTAAACGCGATGTTTACCTTTGATGATTCCCCTATTCCATAAAAGTTCACAAAAGATAGAGTGGCAATCAAGCATAATGCAGTTGGGATGATTGGGGCATTAAGGATACTCTTAAAATATCCAGCAAATCCGAGCGATACCGTGGCAGTTGCTACAATTTCGACGAAGATGATCAACCATCCGGTTATAAATGCAAACCGCTCGCTGCCAAACGACTCCTTTACATAATGGTATTCGGCGGCACTCCTCGGTAGCATTGATGATAGCTCCGCATATGCAAGTCCCGTAAATGATGCGACGATCGCTGCAATGAGAAACGAGAGCCAGGTAGCATTTCCAGCCATGCCGGCTGCCTTTCCGATTAAAACGTAGATACCGGCGCCGAGGATCATTCCAACGCCATAGGCGGTTGCCTCAAATAGTCCAATTTCCCTTTTTAGTTTGAGGTCTCGTTTTATCACCATTTCACTCACTCGTTAATGCTTTGTAGAATACAATAAATATTCGTAGGCGAATAGTCTATCGTGATAATCCATGCGGCTGTAGTCTAGTGGTTAGGACTCAAGCTTCCCAACCAACCTTTTACGAAAAGGTTGATCAAAAGGTGTTACATTCGCTCGGCAGCACTATCAAAAACACCGTTTAAAAAAACAGTCCATGACCTATCGAGCGAAGTGAGATAGGTCGTTGAAACGATCAACCCTTTTGAGGGTTGCGGAAATAGCTTGAAGCCCGGGTTCAAATCCCGGCAGCCGCACCTAAAGTATCCATGCTCCTTCAATCCCCCTTCGGATAAATTGAATGGCTATTGCTGCTATTAAAATGGCCGTTATCTTGGCTATTATCAAAGTCCCACTTTTTCCAAGGAAATTGTAGATACCAGCAGACTTTTTAAGTGTGATCCAGGTCACCCCAAAACAGGCAAACACGCCTAGTAATGTGTTCAGCCATCCGACTGTCCCCATCAAAACCATGGTGGTAGTTATTGCGCCTGGGCCGGTCAAG
Source organism: Methanocellales archaeon (assembly GCA_030018435.1). Taxonomy (GTDB): domain Archaea; phylum Halobacteriota; class UBA148; order UBA148; family JAUWXC01; genus JAUWXC01. The sequence goes on along the minus strand of JASEEY010000009.1, from coordinate 39,118 downwards.
AGGGGACATGCTAGTGGAACGGCTCCGACCTCCTCGGAACTAACCTTCAATGTCCACTTTTCACCCACCAGAATTTTTATGGCGATCACCAGCAGTAGGATTCCCCCGGCGATCGTAAAATCCTGGAGCGTTATTCCAAACAAATGAAGGATGGCTGTCCCGGCAAAAACGAACAAAATTAGGAGGGTGAGACCTGCCAGTGTCGCTGTCCTGAAGGCGCTTAATCTTTCGCTCTCTGTTAAGCCTTCAGTCAAACTTATAAATATGGGAAGATTGCCAAACGGGTCAACGATGATGAGAAGCGCGACGAAGGCCCTGAAGAATCCAAAAATTTCGATCATTTGCTCACCGATTTCAGATGCGTGCCCTCTCTAGCGCATCCTTGCACGTGCAACCCCTCTCTTCTGGCATTAATGAGATTGCCTTCATAAGGAGTTGAATGAGCGTTTTCTGTTTGCTCTTCATTAGGGCAATTATCCGGCGGATCTCCGGAATCTCGGGCGCGTATCCAGCGGCGGGATTCGCAACCACCGCCACTGCGGCGTAGCAAATGCCCAGCTCTCTTGCCAGAACACATTCAGGAATATTTGTCATACCGATGACGTCACCGCCTAGGAGTGAGAACATCTTTATCTCGGCGCTAGTCTCAAATCTCGGTCCCTCTGTACAGACGTATGTCGCTTTTTCATGTATGTCGATGCCCAATATCTTCGCCGCCTTTATGATGTTCTCTCGAATCTCCGAACAATATGGGTTTGTCATGTCGGTGTGTGCAACTTTATCATCATAAAATGTACATGCTCGATTTTTCGTGAAATCTATAAACTGGTCCAGCAGAACCAAATCGCCAGTTTTTAAACTGGAATTTATTCCTCCGACCGTGGTCGTTCCAATAATCCTCTCGACGTCCAACTTCTTCAGCGCAGCGATGTTGGCCCTGTAATTGATTTTGTGTGGTGGCAGTGCATGTACTTTCTCATGCCTTGCTAAGAAAACGATCTCTTGCCCCTCGTATGACCCCATCTTCACCTCTGCAGTGCCGTATTCCGTCTCGATGACCCTCTCCTGGGGGTTATCCAATATGTCAAGGTCGTAAACCCCGCTTCCGCCTATGATCGCAACTCTCATTGTTACACCATGTACCTCTTTCTGTTTTCATATTCCTCTCGTTTACCAGGATTCCAGTGACTTGTGCGACCATAATAACCTGTAACCCTAGAAATGTGATCGACGATCTTTCCCTTACAGGTTGGGCATCGCTTGTTCTTGCCCCTTGACACATGCCCATTCTCACACACGCTAAAATCTGGCGAGAATGTGAAGTATGCCAGTTTCGTGTTTGATAGATTCCGGACGAACTCCTTCAGTCCGTCAGGGTCGGGCCTACTCTCTCCCATCCATATATGGCATATTGCACCTCCTGTGAAATAGAGGTGAAACTCAGCCTCGATTTCAATCTTGTCGATCAAGGATACATCGGAATGATATGGTACATGCGTGCTGTTTGTGTAATAGACCCTATCATTAGAGCCCTGAACATATGCTTTCTTGGGGAAACGGGATTTATCGAGCATGGCGAATCGGTGTGCCGTACTCTCTGCTGGCGTTTGCTCAAAGGTGTACACGACCCCATCTTTCTTGGAAAACTCGTCAATTCTATCCAACATGTGTTTTATGATATTTATTCCAATTTTGTTTTGTGTGATTAAACCCTCCCCTGTCAGATTGTATAGGCATTCGTTTAATCCCGCCATACCAAACGTCAGTCTTCTGCTCTTGAAATCATAGTAGGGCATTCCGTCTTTGGTCTTCAATTTCAGCCAGGAGAGAAGATCCCATTCGTCCAACGACTTTTTGATGATTTTGTTGCTTTCGAGCAACCCGAGGCGTACTACTCCTAGCTTCTCATCCAGCAATTCGAAGAATCCCGACTCATCCTTTAACTCCAGCGCAATTCTGGGCAAATTTAATGTGATGATCTTATTTGAACCAGTTCCCATGCCACCGGCCGTCCATATCCCACCTGCGTGAGCAACGAGCAATCTGCAACACATTGCCTGTACGAAACCCTCGTCGAGATAATCGGCAGCCAGATTCAGGAAGTATGGCGCACCAGTTTGTGCAGCCGCCTCCATCGTGGCATCCCATAACGGGTCATCCCAGTCCAAATCCTTGGTTATAGCGGTCGTCACAAGTGGAAATGTAAAGGGCGCACCATCTGCATCCCCCTCTCCCATGACCTTCATCAGGGTTTGGTAGATGATTCTTGCTTCCTCCTCAAAATCATCATACGTCTCATCCAGTCGCTTTCCGGCCCATACCACAGGTTCATCCTTGAGATAGGGCGGGCATCTCGTTCTCATGCCAATATTGGTGAAAGCACTTTGTGAGCCAATTCTGTTGGATTCATTCATCTGGAAGCAAAATCCCTGCAGGATTTGTTCTGTCTGTTCCAAGCTCAGATCATCGTAATGAAGGTGGGGTGCGAGCAACCAGTTAAAGACATCCACTGCCTGGGCACCAGCAAAAAACTGCTGGGCGTGAAACATGAATGCCATCGTGTGGTAAACGGCAGCTTCAAACTTTTTTGCTGGATTGCTTCTTACATCCGGAAATCTCAATCCATCGAGAAGAAACACGCGGCCATCGTGTCCTGTGCAATAAGGACTAAATGGGCTATGCAGATCGTGGATGTGTATGTATCCGTCTATGTGATTCTGCGCCACCTTTTTGCTGTAGAGTTTTTCCAATGCATATCTCTTCTTGGCCTGCGATGCAACGTGCAGGTCTATAAGCGAAGGGCTGACACGTGTGTTTGAGTTCTCTTTGGTAAGCCAGCTCCTTTTCGTTAATACGTCTTCTATCAATTCCCTTGTACCGACAAAATCAAGCCGGTCAACCGATTTCTTGGATGGCATGCAAACCAAACAAGTATTGATTTTGAACATATAAAGGTGTTCACGGTCCACCTAATATTTTATATTCTAAAAACGCATCACGATATTACATGGACGCGTTGATACCAAAGAGGATGTTTTTCACAAGGGGCGTTGGCAGACATAAAGAGATGTTAAGTTCGTTTGAGCTGGCGCTAAGGGATGCAGGAATAGAGAAATACAATCTCGTCCCGGTTTCCAGCATTTACCCCTCTGGGTGTAAAATGGTTCCAAAAGTCAAGGGTTTAAGTTTGTTAGAACCTGGCCAGGTGGTATTTTGTGTAATGGCGAAAAATGCTACAAACGAGCCCAATAGATTAGTTGCTGCTTCTGTTGGATGCGCAATTCCTGCCGACCCAAACGCATATGGTTACCTGAGCGAGCACCACTCCTTTGGTGAGACGGAACAGAAGGCAGGCGATTACGCAGAGGATCTGGCTGCATCGATGCTCGCCTCGACCTTAGGTGTTCCGTTCGATCCAAATACGAGCTATGACGAAAGGAAGGAGTTTTGGAGAATTAGCGATAAAATAGTCAAGACGACAAATGTGACCCAATCCGCACTCGGGGACAAAAACGGGTTGTGGACTACTGTGCTGGCGACTGCCGTGTTTTTGCTTTAAGTGTTATATCACATTTATCCATACCGTTCTATCAGCATCTTGACTTCATCGTAATTGGCGCCTTTTCGCACAATCTTCATATTCACCAGGTCAACGACTGTGGAAGGGATCCCATATTTACATACGCCACCATCAAGCACTAAATCCGCAGCGACCTTTACTTCATCTACTTTTCTTGGTGGTGCTGAGCCTGAGATGTTAGCGCTCGTCGATGTGATCGCCGACCCGAACGATTCAATCAATTGCATAGCAATAGGATGTACCGGCAGCCTTACTCCAACGAGTTCTGAGCCCGCGGTCAATACATCTGGAACGCTATCCCGCTTCCTGAGCAAGATTGTAACTGGTCCCGGCAGGAAACGTTTTATTAGCTCCAGTGAATCCACATATGCAACCTGTTCCATCATCTCATAAGAGGAGACCGCAAGGGATATGGGCTCGTCCAGCGCCCTCTTCTTTATGTCGTAGACTTTTTTTACTGCACGTTCTGAAAGGGCATCGGCACCCAGGCCATACACGGTCTCAGTAGGGTATACAACGACGCCACCGTTTCTGAGGATATCAATAGCTTGCTTGATGTCATCTATCGCCTCTCGCATGGTTACCCATATACCTCATATAGAAATATACTTACCTAATAAGCATCATCACAATCACAAGGGTGGAAAATGGAATCATTTGCTGTAGTCAGAGCGGATGATACCTCTAAATTAAAAACTGCTTTAGCCGACCTCGAACGTCATGGCGGTCTAACATTTGTGGATACGCCCAAGGAGCTGAACCCAGATTTTGCGGATAGAATACTGCTCGACATCATGCAACTTAGAGAAGATGAGCTGCGATGGGAGTGCAAAGCTGCCGCGATCGTGCCATTGCACGATAGTGCTGGTGCCGCTATAGACAAGTTGAAAAGGATTCACCCACCTGCACATATTATCATAATCAGTCCTAGGTATGCGGTATTTAACGAATTGCTGGATAGCGTTGACACCCTGCCGACGCTGGAAGGATACAGGAGAACCTCAACCTCCCATAAAGACCTCTAGCGTTTACGTTTGATCGCGGCAACATCACCCAGCGTGAGCGTCTTGGGGGTGCTATGCGTTAACTCTATCTTTTCAATGGGTTCTGTCAGCTTAATACTCAGAAATCGCTCAAGTTTCTTTCTCACGCTCTCCTCAGGTATTATTTTGCCCCTCTCTATCCTCTTTATCAGCGATGCTCTCTCTTTGATGTTTGCTGCCAGCTCCTCTATGGTCAAATTTCTGAGCTGGCGAGCTTTGCGGATAACTTGTGAATAGTTGGAAACGATTTCATCCACATCGTAGACGTTTCCTCGCCCGGGCACTTTCACTCTGGCCTTCTTCATCTCGACTTTGGGCTTTAGGACATCTCCATATCGTGCGCAATCGTTGCACACACTCAGTTCAGACCTTTCTATTCGTATTCTGTGAAGCTTGCCTTTTATTTCTGTGCCACATATCTCGCAATTCCCGTCGACCATACAAAACGCATATAAACATATATAGGAGAATAATTTAAATAACATTTGGAGGTCGTTATGGCCGACGTCTCAAGCGACGAATCAAGTTCAGACTTTTCAAGATACCTCCTTGATAAGGTCAGGCAGCTTGAGGAACGAAACCTCAAGCTCAGGGAGGAATACAGTAGGGTAGAATCCGAAAAGCGGTCTGCGGAAAGTGAAAAGTTAAGGTATGAACGCGAAGTCAGGAAGTTAAGAAGCGAGCTTGAGAGATTGAAGACGCCTCCGTTAGTCATTGGGACCATTTTGGATGTTCTGGAAAACGGCAAGGTCGTGATCAAGAGCAGCACAGGACCGAGATTTGTTGTCGGCTCGTCGCAGTTCATAGACGGAACTGATTTGCAACCTGGCACGAGGGTTGCACTAAACCAGCAGACGCTTGCCGTTGTTGGCGTGCTATCATCACCTAAGGATCCAACGGTTTATGGCATGGAGATCATCGAGTCTCCTTCTGTGGATTATGATCAAATAGGTGGCCTCAAGGCGCAGATACAAGAGCTAAGAGAAGCAGTCGAGTTGCCGCTGATAAAGCCGGATGCGTTTGCAAAGGTGGGAATCGAGCCCCCTAAGGGCGTTTTGCTCCATGGCCCTCCTGGTTCTGGAAAGACGCTGCTTGCCAAGGCAGTCGCAAACAGAACGAATGCCACGTTCATTAGAGTTGTAGGCTCCGAACTAGTGCAGAAGTACATTGGTGAAGGTGCCAGACTTGTTCGCGAACTATTTGAGATGGCAAGGGAGAAATCCCCTTCCATCATCTTCGTTGATGAGCTGGATGCGATAGGTGCGAAGCGACTCGAAAGCGCTACATCTGGCGATAGGGAAGTCCAGCGAACGCTCATGCAACTATTAGCCGAAATGGACGGCTTCGATGTAAGGGGAGACGTCAGGATCATAGGAGCGACCAATCGATTGGACATTCTCGATCCGGCATTGCTTCGCCCAGGCCGATTCGATCGGATGATCGAGGTGACTTTGCCTGATTTTGATGCAAGAATAGAGATACTCAAGATTCACACCAAGGGCATGAATCTCGCAGATGACATCAAGTTTGAGCATATAGCATCTATCACAGAGGGCGTGAGTGGTGCTGACCTGAAGGCGATTGCGATGGAAGCAGGTATGTTTGCAGTCCGCTCAGATAAGGACCTGGTGACGATGAGTGACTTTGAAGAGGCAGTAAAGAAGGTTCTGACCACACAGAAGATGCAACCATCACGTGATACTGGTGTGATGTTCGCATGAAGAAGTTTGAGAAAGAAGAGTGGTAGCTAGAGTCGGTCCAATTCTTTTTTGTTTGACCATTCTTGCTGAGAGATGCCGTGCAAAAGTTCAAATACTCCCACTTCAAAGAGGGTCTTCGATGCCTAGAAAGAAGCTTGTAGGTGAGGAGGCATGGAAAAACATCGGGGGCATGTATGAGCTTAAGGATTTAATCGAGCACAAGATACTGCTGCCCTTGCAGAACAGGGAGTTGGCTGAGAAACATGGCGTAATCATTCCAAAAACGATTCTCTTATTCGGTCCTCCTGGCACGGGAAAGACGATCTTTGCACGGGCAATTGCCAAAAGATTGGGTTGGTCTCTGATAGGAATTTCCAGCATCGACATCCGCTCTGGCTGTTATGGGGAGAGAGCCAAAGGCGTCCAGCAATTAATGGAGGATCTTCGGCGGAAAAGTAAGACAGTGATATTCTTTGATGAGTTGGAGGAACTGGTTAGACGTCGCACCAAAGAAGCAAGCGATGTAGATCGACAGGTGACCAATGAATTTTTGAGACAATTGCCTGAGCTAAGAAAGACCGAGGACATTTTGGTCGTGTGTGCAACCAACTATGTGGAGCAAATGGATCCCGCGGCGCTACGTCCCGGTAGATTTGACTACATAATGCCCGTGGATTTACCGGACTTCGATGCTCGCAAGGAGGTTTTTAGGATTCGGCTCAAAAATATGGTCGTGGGTGACATGAACCTTGAGGCTTTAGCAAAGGAAACAGAAGGGTTTACACCCGCCGACATCGTTGAGGTTTGTAATAGGGTCGCTCAGATGGGATTCGAAAAGGAATACTTCCAAAAGGAGGAGTACGCAGCTACCACCGAGGACTTTATAAAGGTCATAAGACAGCACGAGCCAACGGTGAGCGAAGAGGGATTGGCGAAATTCAAAGAGGCCAAAAAAGAGTTTGGTAGGGCGATCTACTAGAAACTTCTGGCAACGAATCATTTTTTTGATAGCTTTTTCCAGACATGCGCAAATCGCTGGATGGCGGTTAGATGACTTGTGATTGCCACTATCACCAACATCCACCCCAGGATCGACATTCCATAGATTTCGTTTGTGTACACGAGATTCGCGATGGTGGCGAGAAATATCATCATCAACCTATCAGCTCTGCCCAGAATACCACCATAATACCGTCCTATATCGAGGGCTTGCGCCTGTGTTCCCATATAACTTGTCAGCAAGACACCTATTATGGCCACTACGCCAACCTGCCAAGGGGCATAGCCGCCAAAAAAGATACCGCATATTATGAAAGTATCTGAATATCTGTCAAGCACATGATCCAGGAAGTCGCCCTTTTTCGTCGCGCCGATTAGGGTTGCTAATGCACCGTCTGTTGCATCGAAGAACGCATTCAGCAGTACCATTAATGCAGCGAGGAACAGAAACGTCTTGCTGAATGAGTAATAAAAGAAAACGCCCGCCAGCACGGCAGATATGAGGGATGCGATCGACAGCAGATTCGGTGCTACTCCCATGCGCTCCAATGCCTTTACTAACGGCATCATCAATTTTTCTGCCTGGGGCCTTAGTGAATTTAGCGTCACCCAAACACCTCTTCGCTCCAGTCGACGCTTCCGGTTTTATATCTATCCCTATGCTTATTTGGGTCTTTGATTATCTCCATGACACACTCCGCGACTTCTTCGACCTCTTTACCGGATGTGTCAATCTCATATACGTTATCGCTTCTTTCAACCGCCTCTACCAAAATGACGTCCAGCGCCTCCGCCTCGACGTTCTCCTTGATCTTTGCCTCACTAAATCCTTGTTTGTCCAATCGCCTCCTAAGTTCAGATGGCGATGCCCTGAGCACGATAACGATATCAACGGGCAAATAATGTGCTATATGCCCATCGAATACGATTGTATTTTTTAGGTTTAAATGAGTTACGTGCTCTATGAGTGCACCTATATCCACAATCTTGGACCCTCGTTCTTTGTCCACCCCAGTATAGAGTTTTTTCTTCTCGATGAGTTTGTTCAGGTCAATAACTGGATAATGCCTCTTAAGAATCTTGCAGACGGAACTTTTACCAGTACCAGGCGTTCCAGTAATGGCTATTTTCAAGAGCTGACCTCTCTTAACGCTCCTACAACGCACTGATTCTCATCGCTTGTACCAACACTCACGCGAATCAAAGAGTTGCCTGCACCCCTAAAGGAACTGCAATCCCGCACGATGATGCCTTTTTTCATCAGGGCTTCGCATACCTCCTCAGCGGTTAACGGTGAGACATCCATTAACACGAAGTTCGCCTGCGAGGGATACGTTTTAAAGGGGATATTGTTTTGAAGGAATGCTCTACCCTTCTTCACGATTTCCTGCGTCTTGTGCAGGTGCTTTTTATCGCCTAGCGCGGCAATACCAGCAGCTATGCCCAACTTGTTAACGCTGAATGCCGGGGCTATTTTCATATATTCTCTGGCGATTTTGGCAGGAAGAATCCCATAGCCAATCCTCAACCCCGCCAATCCAAATGCCTTCGACATAGTCCTGACGACGATTAGGTTTTCATACTCTCTTACGAGTGGCGTAACAGAAAAATCAGCAAACTCCACATATGCTTCGTCCACCATGACCGCAACGTTTACCTCATCTAAGATTTTCTTCAGCTCAGATACACTCATCTGATTCCCTGTCGGGTTATTTGGCGAGCATATGATGACCATCTTCGTTTTTTTTGTTGTGGCAGAAAGTACGTCATCAGCACTAACATCGAAATTTTCGTCTCTACTAATGAATCTCAGCGTTCCACCGCATGCCCTAGCAAAAATCTCATAATATGGGAACGTGGGAATTGGAATGAGAACCTCATGTCCTTTCTCGATGAACAGGCGTGTTACGACGTCCATCACACCATCCGCACCCGCTCCTGCTACTATCTGGTCTGGAGGAAAGCCAACGTACTTGGACAGCGCCTCCCTGAGTTCTCCGGCATCTGCAGGGGGGTATCTGTTTGCAAGCGTAGCGTTCTCCTTAATAGCTTTTACAACCTTGGGACTTGGTCCTAGGGGGTTCTCGTTTGATGCCAGCTTGATGACGTTTTCGGGGCGAACGCCGTACCGCTTTGCCACTTCTTCAATGGTTTTGCCCGGTATATACTCTTGGACGTCTTCTATGCTCTTTCTTATCCTAACCAAGCACTTCCACCACCTTGTCGATTTGCCGCCCTGTGATGACGAGTGGTGGCACGATCCGGATAACATTATCCGAGATGCAGTTGATCAGCACGCCTTTTTCTCTGGCCATATCAACGATGATGTTGCCGTCTATGCTCAGTTCCATTCCTATCATCAACCCCTTGCCCCTTATCTCCGTGATGTACTCGTGCCTCAAATCGCGCAACTTTTGCATGAAATACGTTCCCAGTTTCTTTGCCCTTTCCACCAATTTTTCTTCTTCCATTGCAGATATCGCTCCCAAGGCGGCTGCGCATGCCAGAGGATTTCCACCAAATGTCGAGGCATGGTCTCCGATCTGGAAGTTTTTGGCTATGTCTTCCTTGGCGCACATCGCGCCTATGGGAAAACCTCCGCCCAGCGCCTTTGCCATGGTCATCATATCCGGCTCTATACCATAGTGCTCAAATGCGAACCACTTTCCGGTCCTACCAAAACCTGTCTGTATCTCATCGAGGATTAGTAACGTGCCCGTGTCATCACAGACATCTCTCACAGCCCTCAGATAATCATCTGATGGTATGCACACGCCACTTTCGCCTTGGATAGGCTCTAATATGACGGCTGCCGTTTCATTGGTTATCGCGTCTTGTATTGCATCAACATCGTTGTATGGCACAAACTTGGCGCCAGGGATCAGCGGCTCAAATGGTTTCCTATATCTCTCCTTGTAGGTGATGCTCAGCGCTCCAAGAGTCCTGCCATGGAAAGAACCTTCGGCAGCGACGAACCCTTCCTTGCTGGATGCCTTTCTGGCGAGTTTTAGCGCCGCCTCGACCGCCTCTGTGCCGGAGTTGCAGAAAAAGACACTGTCCATGGGCGTTAGTTCCGCTATTTTTTCCGCCAGTTGAGCCTGCATCCCGCTATAATACAAATTGGAGGTATGTATCAACTGTCCTACTTGCTCTTTGATTGCGGAAACGACCTTTGGGTGACAGTGACCTACGTTATTGACTGCAATGCCAGCCACGCAGTCTATATACTCCCTGCCATTGACGTCTTTTACGACTGCTCCTTTTCCCTCTTTTAGCACGATGGGCTGGCGCGCATATGTCTGCATCACATATCTTGCATATCTCTTTATCACATCCTTCTCGCTCATCATTATCTCACTCAAACTCTATGGTTGCAGGCGGTTTTGGAGTTATATCATACACGATCCTTGCCACATCTGGAATCTCATTAGCTATTCTGGATGCTATGCGCTTCAGTTTATCCTGGGGCAGCATCATCGGCGTAGCTGTCATGCCATCTCTCGATTCTACCGCCCTAACAGCGATGATCCAACCATGGATGCGTCTGTCTCCTTTCACACCCGTCCCCTTCTCGAGCACAGCAGCAAACGTCTGCCAAGGGTGAAACTCCTCTACTATCTCCTCCTCAACGATGGCGTTTGCCTCTCTTACTACTCTCAACTTCTCTTCTGTTACCTCACCAATTACCCTAACCGCTAATCCAGGGCCTGGAAACGGCATTCTTTCGCATATCCCCTTTGGCAGGTTCAATGCTTTTGCAACTTCTCGCACCTCGTCTTTGTACAAATCGCGCAGTGGTTCTATGATGGCATCAAACCCCATCTTTGTAGGCAGCCCACCTACATTGTGATGCGATTTGATTCCACCCTCGGACTCAATCCGGTCAGGATAGATGGTTCCCTGGATGAGGTAGCGCACGTTCTCCTTTTTTGCCGCATCCTCAAATACCCTGATGAACGTCTCACCTATAATCTTCCGCTTCTTCTCCGGGTCCTTCACACCTCTCAACGCATTCAAAAACCGCTCGCTTGCATCTATGAAGCGTGGATTCATGTACCCAAATGTTTTCTTGATCCGCTCAACTTCACCCTTGCGCATCAATCCCGTGTCAACGAAGATGGGGATCAATCTGTCTCCGATGGCTCTGTGCGCTAGCACTGCACACACTGAACTGTCAACTCCACCCGAGAGGGCGATGATGGCCTTGTCCTTGACATTTTGCCTGATTTCCCCTATACCCTGTTTTATAAACTGCTCAACATTTACCATTTAGTATGACCCCAAACACAGCATAAATATGCGTTTATCCTCTTAAAGGGGACGGATTATTTTATCTGGAAATTATCTGACATCCCCCTTCTTCCACTATGACCGTGTGTTCTGCCTGCGAGATTAACCCCCCCGAATCCTCCCTTAGCACAGGATAGGAGCGAAGAATTCCCATCGCCTCCAATTTATTCAACGTGAAATCCAATCTGGCATGATGCAACCATCTCTTCGCGAAGGGGAGCATTTTATACTTCTCGATCTCCTTTAGCAACTGCCTTGCAGCGGGCAGTCGCACTGGTTTTAATCTCTCCACCCTGTATATCTCGGCCGTCCCGCTCTCATGGACATGTCCTGCACCATTCGTCGCAAATGGCTCGATAGCAATGACATCTCCTGCTTTAAGGATTACGCCTTGCTCAACGTGCCTGTTTGGAATGGATGGAGCTGCGTGCTGCACATATCTATCGAGTCCATGCCCAGTAAGATTTGCCACGGGCTTATAGTCAAATTCATTTATGGTCTTTTCTATTACATCACCTATCTCAGCGGTGCTGGTACCTGCATGAACGATCTCAATGGCGTTTTTCAGTGCGGCTTCAGATGCTTTTACCAACTCAGGGTTTTCGCTTAAATCAACGGTTATGGCTGTATCGGCAATGTAGCCATCTACGTGCACGCCTATGTCGAGTTTCACCATGTCTTCGTCGAAGACTGTAGCATCGTTGGCTGAAGGAGTTGAATGTGCCGCCTCATCGTTTCGCGAAATATTGCACGGGAATGCAGGTACGCCCCCCCTCTCCTTGATGAGCGCCTCCACGAATTCTGCAACCTCTAATAATGGAACACCTGGTTTCACTTTCTTTACCGCCTCTGTCCTGACCTCGGCTAGAATCTTGCCCGCTTTGCGATACTTTTCAATCACTTCTACATCCATCATATCACCAACTGCTTCGGAAACTTCGTAAGATTTTTACAACCTTTGGCGGTGACAAGGACGATATCCTCTACCCTAACCCCTCCTATGTCGGGGTAGTATAATCCGGGCTCCACAGTGACGACGTTGCCAGCCCTCAGCGTGCTGCCTCCCATACTTAAAGATGGTCCTTCATGAATCTCGATGCCGACACCATGCCCTGTGGAGTGGATGAATCCTATTTTTGCCCCTTTCCTCTCAGTGTCGTATCCGCGCCTTTCAAATAAATCACATACGGCATTGTGCACATCCTCGCCTGTAACGCCCACCTTGATGGTGTCGAATGCAACATTCTGCGCATCCAACACCGCCTGGTACATGTCGACAATCTCTGCTGTTGCATCACCTCTCAGAACGGTCCTGCTCATGTCTGCGTGGTAGCGCTCCTTTCTATGATACGGGAATATGTCGATGATGATCGGTGCATCCTTTTTCAACATTCCGTGACCTGTACAATGAGGGTTGCTTGCCTGCTTGCCACATGCCACAATGGTGTCATTAGCTGCGCACTGCTCATCCACCAACGAATGTTCTATGATGAACTTCACCCTTTCAGATGTGGTGTCTAAAGAATCTCCCCTTACCTTTGCGCTTTTGATAGCATCTATTGCAGCCTTCATCGCTTTTTCGCAGGCGCGTTGTGCCCTAATGATGTACTCTATTTCAGCTTTGCTCTTAACCTCTCTAACCTTCTCGAGCCCTTCTGCCAATGTTATATTGATGCCCCTTTTCCGCAGTCCTTCTGCGAGAAAAAACGGAAAATTGTCAGGCACCTCTATCTGCTCCACCCCCTCCTCGCGTAGAATCTTGTATAACAGCTCGCAGCGAACTCTTTTTTGGTCCTGATATTTTTTAATCAACTCCTTGATCCCATAGTCGGTAGTAGATCTGACATCCTTGACTCTTGACCCCTTCTTTGCCCTCTCTACCTCCATCTGAGAGAGCACGATGAACTCCCTTTTGCCCTTTCTTATATAGGTGAATGTGCTTGACGTTAGAAATCTCGTGAAAAAATACAGGTTGGCATCGTGCATGCTGTTTCCAGTGAGAAGTAGTGTATTAGGTCTCATAACGTCGATTGCATCTTAGTGTCATAATGTATTATGAAGGTTAGCACGAAAATTTAATAGACACTTGTGAGATAGAATGTAATACCATGAGGAAGATAATTGCAGCTCTAATCGTTTTGACGATTCTCATAGCCACAACTGGTTGTTTGGAACCCAAAGAAGCACCTCCCGCGACGATAAATGAAGCTACACTCGCGCAGCTTGGATGGGCTCAAGAAGGAGATGTGCAGAAGCAGACGCTGGAAATGAGTGTATCTGGGCTCACGATTAAGGTAAATACCTCGATGGTGGTCTACAAGGACAAGGCTCTAGAGGGCAGGATAGCACGCGATACAGGGGGATTGGTATCAGGTGTGTCATCTCACCTGATGACCCTTCGGCTAGTGCTGCCATTGGGAATCAGCCCACCAGCCGATTTGGTATTTGGCTTAGGAGAGGAGCAGTTCCTGCAAAAGGCACGAGAACTCGTTCCTGATTTGCAACAGACAGACGCCAGGACGATCTCAATCACTGGCGGACATACAGCAAACGCCAGGATTTATGAAGGTACCATCAACTATGAAGGCGGCTCTGTAAAAGTAAAGAGCATCTTGGCGATGTGGAATGCCAATGGATCGACCATCATAGTGTTCGCGGTGACTCCAGTTGAAGACCTCACATATCAAGGAACTACAATCGTCCAGATTGATGGAGAAGAAGAGTTCAACGAGGTTATCACGCTGATTCAGGGCGTGAAGTAGAAAACTTTTTATATAATCCCACATTATGGGTAATTGAGGGAAGCAATGGGTATAGTGACCAAGATAGATAATAGAAGTAGACTGACACTCCCCAGTGAGATCAGGGAAAAAGCAGGTATAGAACCAAATGACGAAGTCATCATAGAGGGGCGAGATGACGAGATTGTAATCACCAAGCCAATAAGTCCAAGGGAATTCATAAAAGAGGCTGAGGATTTAGCAAAAAAGATTAAAAAAACCAAGGTCAGGGAGATCGACCCTCTAAAGATCAAAGAAATATGGACACGGAATCTGTGAGCGAATGATCGTTATTGATGCCAATATCCTCTGTTATTACTTGGATCAATCTACCAAAGAACATCGATATGTGAAACCGATGGTCGATGAAATTATTGGGGCTGGCGAGAAAATTCTGACCAATACCATCATATGGATGGAGGTCTCTCATTATCTTTACAAAGTTTCGGACATGCCTAGGGAGGAGCTCAAAAATAAAATCAAGAAATTGATGCGCCTGTCTACGATGGCGATAGAACCGTTTGATCTATCCGATCTGGATGCATCTATCGATGAACTTTCCACGTCATGGCAGAAGCCAATTGGTGGCAGAGATACTACTATAGTCGCCATGATGAAGAAAAACCACACGACAAGAATTTTGACGCATGACAAAGCTTTTAAGACTCTCGGTTTAGAGGTCATTGATCCGATTCCAAAGGGGAGTTAGTTTGCTTTGAGGATTGCTTTTTATTGAATTTCTTTTTCCTTCTTCGGACATTAATTAATTCTTTTACAAGTCCTATTTTACTTTTATCATCTCTTCCCAATGTATCTCCCCAATGTATCTCTGACATCATCCAGGTCATGCTGAATTCCAGCTTTCCATCCTCTTAATCTATATTTTTGAAGATATTTGATATTAGACCCTACTCCATGTCCATGAGTTCGATGATTTATTCCTGGCACTTTAGGGGACATTGAATCTTTATCTTCATTTACTTTTCTCGCAATTTCAGAATTACTTTCTGTAAATAAATTATCAATAACTTTAGGCATGAATCTGTTTTGTCTCCTTACATGATGCTTATTGTCCATTTTCAACACCCTCAACAGTAGATACTAATGTAGGTTTTAACCTTTTGCTTTTTAAACTTTTGTAAATGAACAAAAAGATGAAATTTGTAGGGTTTCTTAGAAGAAATCCTTATAGTATTCTTTAATCTTCCTTATAGCCTTATCTTTCTCATCATCTTTTATCTTAATCGGTTCTTTTATCTTTATCAATAAATTAAAAGCACCAAACAAACATCTGAATCTGATATAGCCTCTTAGGTATATTCTGGCAATATTAAAATAAGAATATATGGGTAGGGCATATTTAAACACGATATTTCCGCTCTCTAGAGCGGGCACATCATCTACGGCGCCTAAGAACTCTTCGTGTATTCCTTTATCCTCTCGAGACCAAATGAACTTATCAAAAGGTATCCCCTCTAAATTGATACTCACCACGACTCGCTCTGTTCTTAGTTTAATAGGTGCTTTACTATCCAAAAGAACTCGAAAAGATACTAGCGGATGTGCATAGGCAGTTTCAAGATGACTTTCAATCTCTTTTATCTTCACCTGGTGGGAGATGCTGTTTAATACTGCTTTCTGAAGAGGAGCTATTACTATAGAAAGAAGCCATAAAATAATTCTAGAAGGGAAAAATCGGATCAATAATTCAAGTAACATCGAACCATCACCTATCATTTCACTTTAACAACTACACCTCAAAGCGATACTTTTACTTACCTTTCAACAAAACTCTTGCATTCGTCAACTTTTCGACCTCGTCAATCAGGTCAGTAACGATACCTTCGCCCAAATACTCTGGAAGAACCTGGAGAAATCTTACAACACACGAATCCTCTCCCAGTTCGCCAAATATGAACCCAATCACTTTGCCCCCTTTTTCCGCGACCAAACACGTTTTGGGGCTTTGTTTAGATAAGCGCACAGCATCATCTTTCGTTATCAACCCTCTGGACGTTGGAGGAAATTCTCTGTCGATGTCCAGAACGGTTTCTAAATCTGTTTCCTTAAATTTCCTGATTTTTGTTTTCATGGATTACCAAACCTAACTTTACGTTCATCGATTTTAGATTTATTGGTGAGTTACGTGACTATTTTATGGAACCCTTTTGTGCTTATACCATGTTCAAACTTCCTAGGTCACATTACTTTAAAATAGGATAATAGGTCTGGAATAGCATTATAGATAAATGATATTATAGATAGCATAGATAGTGATGAATGCCATGAATAACGTCATACCTAATATAGCCACTCCCAGCCATTGGTGTGCTTTTTGGCTTACAAACCAACTAGCTGGTGGTTTAACTGGTGACTCTTTTTGCTTTTCTAAAAATTTTTTAACATCCTGAGTTTTTGCTGGAACTCGTCTCACTTTGAAATAATCTTCTTCAATTTGCCCCATAAATATGCCTCTTGCTGCATCAAAATGGATGTACTTTGAGATGGTAATTGTAAAAGCCAATAGGAGTAGAAAAGTTGACAAGAGGGTTAAAACCCTGACAATTCCAGACAAATACGTGAAGGCGATCCCAAGCATTATTCCAGCGACTGTAGTAGCTATAGATGCTATTTGCCAAACTCCTCGATCAAAATGTCGTATGTCCTCGCTGCATCTACGATATTGTTCGATTTTAATTTCATCGTCTCTGCTTAACATGTCTCAAGTCACCATACCTCTGCGCAGGATATCTGTCTTAAACTCCTTCTCATTTCAATTGTAGTAAATGTACACTTTAACGAATGTGTTAAATATACTTAGCGCATCTCATATGGATAGTATGAAAAAGGAGAAAAGAGATATAGTGGTAGATGGTAAGCCTTTTAAAGCGATTGAGCTTAAAAATGGGCGTTCAAAGTTAAAGCCGAAAAATCCTATTGCAGTTTCTTTATCAGCCCATTCTATAGGCGGAAGAGTAAATCATATTGATCAAGAGCATTATGACCCAATAGCTAAAAGATGGGTAGACAATGGGGATATAAAGCCAAGGGTTACCGTTCGCATAACAACTCAAGCAGAAACGCCGCAAGCCCTCCCAGTTCCACCAGAAGTGCATGATTACGCGGTTGGTTATGGAGGGGTGCCACCCAGAACTATTACTACAGAAGTGTCAGGAGGAACTATGAGTATACTAACCTCAACCGCAGGAACAATTTCTGTAGGTTTTTTCTAGGGTGAACTCATTCTTACTCAAGTATTTTTTTCTTTTCATCAACCTTTATTTGTGCCAATAGGTTGGCAATCATAACCCAATGTTGCTAGTTCTATTATCTCTTCCTCGCTAGTTACTATCCTCACATCTACTTTTGAAGTAACTTCAAGTTCGAGCCAAAATCCATTTGACAACCCCTTTGTGACGTTAAACTCCCATAAAGGGATTTGGAGTAATTGGTTTGCATTAATTATAGAGTTCTTCGCAGCAACTTGAAAAGTTTCTAGGGCATATCCCTTGACATTATAGTTTAGAAACGTCCTTAATCATATATTTGGTAGAGTACCTCAACTTTGACATAGTCAGTATAAATTTTTGAATATTGCCAAGGCTGAGGATTGGCGCTACCATTCTGTTCAACCAGTATAATTAGATAGCCGTTATCGATGTAATCTCCGACATTGGAGGTTATTGTTCCTGTCAAATTAACTTCGCTTTCATTTGAATTCGAACTGAATTCTTTATATGAATTTGACGTATAATTCCAGATATATAGCGTTGCACCATTATCTTTTGACTTCCAATTAATCCCTTTACCATTCCAAAAAACATGGATTTGATTTATGTTTTGAGCATCCTCCTCTATAGTGAAATTGAATCTGTGGGCAGCATAATATTTTTGCTGAGCAGAATCTTCCTGCATTATTCCATCATCTGATGATATGTTGTTATAGTCATTTGATGTAAATTCTGTATTTGGTACATCGTTACTGGTCGGCGGTTTAGGACTGCACTGAGGCTTGTATGCCCATTTATCAATCCCTGCTCCAGTGGCGAAATCATAGACATGGATTGCCCGCAACCTGTACACTACAGTATCTGTATACACTGTCTGACCATCTGAAAATATTATTTTAGCTGTGGCATTAAAACCATCATAGAACTTGTCTCTGAAGAGGATTGCATATCCATGAGCGTTACACATCCTCGTCATGTTTAGCTCGGCAGCTGTTAAACTAGGATTAAAGGGATTGACACTCCCATTGTCAGAAACCTGCCTCAACACATCTCCATACACATCCCGCACATTTTTAAAGACGTAATGCACATCATCGACTTCTTGGGCCACCGTCTTCTGCCCGGAGATTGCTGCGGCATTGATCACGATGGCGAGAAGCACTATGGTAAGTGCTACTATCACTCCAACAAGAGTGATTATCTGTGCTCCCCTATCATTTCTAAAGTTTCGCATCATTTGTACCACAACGTTACTCTGATCTCGTGGATTCCATCCTCAGTTGATATGATATTGTACACAACTACGGCATTTGGTGCAGGCATTCTGTTAGTATCTAAGGCGATGGTGCCTGCGTCATCGTAGACGATGATGTCATATTCCACGTTTTCTGGCAGGAGTCTTCTGAGATTGCCATCTGACTCATTTATCTGAAGTTCGCCTTCAGCGCTCAGCACGTTCAACGCATCTCTCCCGTAAAGCTTCAGTTGCACCTCTGAATACCGCTGAGCAGGTTGTATGCCCATGGGCGCGGTCATGGTAACAAATGTCACGGCGCCGACCATCAGGATCGCAGCGATTATCGCCTCCAAGGTATGCATCTGCGCTTTGTTGTCTGAAAGAAGCATTTTACCACATCCACAGGATGAGTCTATACTCAGCATACGCCTCATCTTTTATCGTGACGATTCGCTCTATTTTGATGATATCACCAGCACTGGTGATGTTTTGCTCCGCCTGTTCGTCTGCCACCGTTGCATCGAATCCATCAATCGGACGAATTTGCATGTAAAAGTCATAGGGTTTTATACCGAGAGCTCTGGTGGCATTTTCATATTCGTCTGATGTATTCGTCTTTGCACCGAACTCCCACCAGCCATCTTGATGAGCATACATAAGCGCATTTACTTTATCTCGATTGAGAACGTTGTGGTTCTCATCGTTTATTGCGAAACCAATCCTTTCGACATCCTTAGGATTCGCACTCCAAAGCGCCCCCCAATCCTCTGGCATTCCAGGATCGCTCACCAGCATTTCGCTCACCCTGCTTGCAATGGGAAAAATCTCCTTGGATTCACCAGCATATGGTGTAATTGCACCGACAAGTGAGTAGGCGACGTATAGAAATGCAACCACAAAAATTGCGATGGCGATCATAAAGTCGACACTGATCGTAGCAGTTTGATCAGTCTTCATATCGCGCATCTTAATCAGCACTCCTGAGGTTTATATTGGTCCCGTCATATCGCACCACGATTCGCCCTGCACTGCTGGTAACTACACCAGAGACATTGACGCTTTTGTCGATGTTATTAAGCAGAATGTAGACCTCAACGTCGGTGCGACCTGCCGAGATTTTAAGGGCTTGCAACGCGCTACCTGGATAGAGCGTTCCATCGTCAGTTTCGATAATGTAACTTTGTCCGGCTACTTGAAGGGGAATTTGAATCGTTTTTGTGGCAGTTCCATTATGCAATCCGGTCATGTACACATCAGCGATTGTTCCGGCTATATCGTTCCCGACATCTCTGTATTGCATCATCATCGCTTGCGCCGAGACGACGTCTTTCACCATGCCGAATGATAGGAGTAACCCGCCCAGAAAAATTGCGGTCAGCGAGAGTATGAGGATGTAGTCCAGTGTCACCGCCTGGGCGTTCTCATCCTTGGCAAATCGCTTAAGAGAGGACATGAGATCACTCCACCTGCGCGCTGATCCGGGTTTCATAGACGCACAGGTAGATGTCAGTTATTCCTGGGCCTGTGTTTCTAATTGTTACCGTCACCGTCTTGGTGTTCGAGTCCTCGGTTACCATATTGAGGTCATCATATTTGTCGATGCGCTCAAGTTCTCGTATAAAGTAATCACTCCACGCATCATAGTATTCGCTTTGAATGGTAATATTCACATAATTCGCATTTGGTACAGTGGTGCTGACCATTGGATTAAATTCTGTATGATTTGTCAGCACTCTTGCAAATCCCTCTCCGCCAACAGATGAATCTGTTCCTATGATGTTGATCACGTGAATCATGACGGTGATGTTATCGCCATCCGCCTTCTGGGTATATATCAAAGGAGTGCAATCCATAACCGAGCCAGACTGGTATTGCGAGAACGTCGCACCGTTCTCATAGGCGATCGTTTGCTCAGCGTATTCGTATGTGATGGTGCCAGGATTGACGTCAAGTACACTAGTTCCATTATTCACCGTAAATCTGCCAATAATGGGATTCGAATCCACACTTAACGCACCACCACCAATGTTCATTCTCGTGATTCTGGCAGGTCCCACGCCCGTCACAGGACCTCTGACCACCTCTTCTATGTCAGCATGGAGCACATTAAAGACGTTGCGCATTCCTTGAAGGTGGGCAGACTCTCTCGCAGCATTTATTAAAGGCAATCCCCCAACACAGATGACCGTTATTGAGAGTATTATAATGGTTAATATCAGGAGCATCCCAACCACTGGTGAGACGCCCTCCTCTGAATTTAGCATCGCTTGCATCATTACAGATATCAACTCATGCCTTAATCTTTTTTAGGTTCACATCCCCAACATATGTGCAGTGATCAAATAGACGAGATCTCCATAGACCATGGTAATGGCAAATCCCACCGATAATGAAATCATAAAAGGCATGCCAGGCATTACCCATACCTTTTCCGGGATTTTTCCGTCTTTGGATAGGCGCTGCAGTCTTTCTATGAGTGCATCATCTACCCGGACACCACTAAACCTGAACTTTGGGATGACATTGCCATTTTGTTCAATGAAATCCTGGATTAATCTTATGTGCCGATTTTTCAGTTTGGATATCTCTGATTTGTAGCCTATGAACAAATATGGTGGTTTTTCAGCCAATTCTTCTGGACTTAATCGGGTTAGATTGTAAATGAAGAGCGAAACCGGCACTACAAGGGTCAGCAATACGGCATTTCCGAAGGCGCTGAACGCGAACAGATTAAGCGGCGGAATGCCGGTTAGCGGGAGATCGTATCCCAACAGACCAAAAGAAGGAAACGTCGGAACCAGTATGGAGAGGGCGATGATGGCTTTGGCGTCTGCGCCGCCAAAGGCGTTTATCTTGAAGAGTGGGTATGCGAGTGTAGAGAGCAGGGTCACGGAGAGTGCAAATCTCATGAGAAAGTCCGTTCCATGGGTGTAAAAATCGAGGAGCGCCAGGATTGCGCCAACGCTAAACAGCGGCATCCATATCTTGTTGGGAACCCGCCTGGTTTTAAAATCCGAGTAGCACGAATACAGTAAAAAGGGGATGCATACCAATATCCTTATTTCGTCGAGGTTCGGCGCCATGCAAGAGCCTACTTCTTTATGGCTTCTTTGAATTTCGTATCGTACTTGTTCATAAGACCTTTACTTGGTTCTATACCCAGTACCCTCAGATAATCGGGTTCGTTGTAACTGTGCAGATCGATCCCGATTATGTTGATGTCGCGCGAAGCCACGAACTTGATCGACGTTTCAACCAGCGCTTCATATAGACCATTGCCAGGATACCCGGTCATTATTACGTTGTTGCCTCTAGCTGCTAAATGAATCATGGTTTCGACGAGCTTGTATTTACTGGCGGTTGAGTGTGGCGTACCCTTTGGCGCGTCTACCACTATCGTCGTAGGCTTTCCTTTTTTCAATTTTTTCTGTATAGCAAGGATATCATCAACGCCGACGATTACATGCGATAAATCAAAATCCTTCTCTAGCCTTTCGGCCAGACCAAGCGCCATATATGTCTTTCCAGAACGTTCTGGGCCGCAAATATGTATTATGTTTCCTGGCATGATTCTTCGATTAAATATAATGCTTCCTGCTTAAAAGTGTTGTGAAGGTTGTTTTTAGTAGATTGTACTTTTTCAAAAAAGAAATTTGAACTGCGTGATGGTGGCAGAGGGATAACCTGTGACATAGTAAAAACGTCAACTGAGTAAAGAGAATTGACCACCATCACTGCAGTCTTAGTAAGTTAATTAGCTGCCCGTTTATCAGATTCTCACCTTAGATTACCATCCAAACAGAATGGCAAGTGCGACTATGGTGGAAATGGTTACAGCCGCAGTTTCGTGAACCACTAGGAGCGGATCGCTCATCAACTTTCACCTCCTTTTCATAGACCTTTTTTATCAGATGGACGACGGGTTTTTGACTCTGATTCCTCCAAGGTTACAATCAATTTGTTGGGCTCGCTAAACTCCCAGACCACATGATATTCTTTTTCTTCAGGATTCAAATGCAATAAAGCAATACGAGGAATCGTAGACGCAAAACTCGTTTTACCCCTCTGCCACAATTTTGTTCTGAATTTCATACTTATATTGCCCCTATACCTTCATATATCGTTTTTTGTAATATTTTTTGTATTATTTTATGTATTACTTGTATAAATAGATTTCGCTAGATTTTGCATCTTCATAAAAGCTCGTCAGTATTATGGCCGGGTGATTAAATCTGGATTTACAGGTACCTTCACCATCTTTGGGAGTTTCCCCCACAGTCCTATGTGCTTACCTTTGATTATGAGAGCACCCTCTATGTCGTCCACACCATTTATCACGTCGAATGCTTTTTCTATATCCTTCTTCGAGTCATCAATGACTGCATTGCCCAATGCCGTCGCGGCAGCATCCGCGAGCGATGCGCTTTTGGATACGACCGTAGCCGCATCTACGTTGCCAAAACTGATCGAATGTCCTATCTTGCCTGAGGATGTGCATATCCCCATTATTGATTCCCGCGCCTCAATCTGAAAAGCCAGGTTATTAACAGCTGACTCGCCAGCATATATTCCAACTAATATGGGCCTATCGGTGAATAATGCTATATCTCCGCCATTATCTACTACCACGTGCTTTGCACCTTTGCGCAGCGCTGCCTCTACGGCCAGTTCTGCTAAGGTGCCGGCTACAGCGGCCATTGGACCTGTGCCAACAGCATTCCCCGCCAAGACCAATCTTTTCACGATTTCTGGTCCATCCTCTGGTAGGGGATATGGTTCCATCGTAACCCTAAAAAATGGGTCGAATGTGATGTACTGCTCAAGTTGTCTTCTGTGCTCCACAATCGCTTGCCGGATGGTCTCTATATACGGAGCATCGGAGATGATCGTTACGATGGTCTCCTTTAACTGAAATCTAGTTTTCATACTCACTCAGACAGTTTAAGAGCGTTGTGCGGACAGGCTGTTATGCATGCTCCACATTGGATACACTCCTTATAATCTACGGAGACGCTGCCGTCGGCCTCATACTTAAACACGTTGGTTGGGCAGACTGAGATGCAAGCGCCGCAATGCACACACTCCTCATCTATCATAATAATCGGTTTTTCCAGAGTGACGACGTCAACCCCACGTGATTTAAATGATTTAATCACCTTCTTTGCATCTTTATCAGGAACGTTTATGATTAACTTGCCGCCGGCAGTATCTATAGTCGCTTTATTGATGTTCACTAAAACGCCTGTTTCTAATACAACTTCTGCGATCAGCGGTTTTTTTATTATCTGGGGGTTGAAATGCAATAGCATCTTCATTTACGTCCCTCCTGCGAGCAATTTGCTCAGGTCCTCGCTGGTGATAATGCCGATGACCTTTCGCTTGGCATCGACTACTGGCAGTGCAGAGATGTTGTACTGTTCTAATTTGCGGGCAGCTATGTCTATGGGGTCACTCGGGCTAACCACGATAACCTTGCGCGTCATGATCTGCTCCACTTTGCCCCGCTTTTTCATAGCAACTGCCTTTGATATGTCCCAGGCGGTGACGATGCCGACTAACCTACCATCATCGGATACCACTGGGAGATGGTTGAATCCCCCCTTTATGATTCTCTTCGCCGCCTCTTCGATGCTCACATCTGGTTTTATTGTGCCGATACCATCCGTCATGACATCCTTGACAAGCGGTAGCCCGCCCGTTTGCCTCATTGGTTTGAATACGGTCTTAGTTGAGATTTTGCCGACAGGCTCGCTCAAGTAAAACTCACCTTTTTTAATCCTTTCGCGAAGAGTTTCGGCGACCTCTCTAGCTTTATGTAAACTCGACAAGGATGATGTGCGAATTTCTTTCTTTCCAATGACGATGCCTCCTGATTTTAGCTCTTCATATGTGACACGAGCGAGTGTGGGTCTAGAACGACGTGGAACGCTGTAATCCAAGACATTGGTGGATATATCTGCATCCTTGATGCCTGTTCGTTTTGCGATATTTTCGTTCAGAATTGGTATAGGTATGCTGAGACCCACGTATAGCGTCGTTCCATATTTATAAAGGGACGCCCCCCTCACGAAATCAGTGCTCATCTCCTTCAGATTCCCTTGGACCATTAAAGTCCCGAGGTTATGCGTTGGATCATGTTGCGTCCCCTCACCTATTATGTAGCCATGAGCGCCGCACAAAAAGATGCGTGTTCCAATCCCAATGGTAGCATATGTCGGATCATTGAAGAGCGGTGACAGAGCTCCGGATCCCGAGTATATCGCATTGCCAAGATTCGGGAGCAAAGGGCCCATATATGTGTGCAATATTCGATCCGACGAGTTGGTTGCTACATTGTATCTTTGGTACGCATTTCTAGGATTGATCATAACCGCTTGATTTACATCACTAAGGGTGAGCGAAGTTTCGATATTGCGACGAGGATAGCAATCAGTTCCATACGCTATAGCCCTTAGCTCCACTGATTTCCCTGCCACCAAATCCTCTATTACATGCCCACCGCCGTATTCCATCCCCCTCGATTCGGACAGCTGCGTGGCGCCGATATATGCATCCACCGCCGCCAGACCTGCATATGCCTCCACATCGTTTAGCCAGACTTTTTGCATTTTTATCGGCGGGTCTGCGTGTCCAAAATTGAGTATTGCACCTGAAGAGCACATCGCGCCGAACGTGCCAGTGGTGACCACATCCACTTCTTTGGCTGCACCCTTTGGGCCGAGTGTCTCCACTATTTCTGTCATCTCCTCGGCGGTGACAACGTGGACACTACCATCCCTGATTTTCTGATTGATTTCTTGGACTGTTTTTTCTACCATTCCGCCCCTCCTTATATGATATCTTGGTATCACTTTTGTTATTCCGATATAAATAGATTGTTGCATAAAATATTCCAAAGAGAATATATACTTGATTTACATACTAACGACTATGCTTCCGGATCTAGGAGAAATACAAAAAAGAAGAAGAAGTTTCGGTCTTTCGCAAAAACAACTGGCATTGTATGCAGGCGTGAGCCAGTCATTGATAGCAAAGATAGAGGGTGGAAAAATCGACCCCTCTTATAGAAATGTCAAAAGAATATTCGAAGCATTGGACAAGGAGATGACCAAACAAAAAAAGGCAATATTGGCAAGGGAAATAAGCAGCAAAAAGGTCATCGGTGTGGGTAAAAAAGATCCGGTTCATAGGGCAATAGAACTCATGCGAAAATATGAGATCTCACAGCTGCCAGTATATGATGAAAATACACCTGTTGGGAGTATTACGGAAAAAGTCATAACCAACCATATAGCGCAAAAGAAAGACCCAAAGAAACTATCAAAAATGCCCATAGAGAAGGTGATGGAAGAGGGATTACCTCAGATAAGTGAGGACGCGCCAGTGGAGATAGTAGTTCCGCTCTTACAATACAGCCCAGCAGTACTAACAATAAAAAAGGGGATGACGACGGGCATAATAACAAAAGCGGATTTGCTAAAGATCGTTCGACTGTAAAGATGCTTTTAGTCCTCTCTCATAATTCTTCTGATCGTCAATCCACCACCAACCATAATCATGGATATCATCATGGCCGCGAGAACTGTCCTATCGTATGAGGACGTCTCGATTTCAATCACTTGATCTGAACGTAAATTCACGCTCATCGTACGTCTCCCTGTTGAAACTGTGTAATTCCCAAGCGTCAGTCCAACGAATGTGACATCTTCATCAGTAATGGAATACAGGGTTGCGTCATTATTTTGCAGCGTTATCTTTATGGGAGATTCAGCAATGACGCGCAGATTAGCGTATTTCTTGACAGGAATGATGTCCCCATCAGAGTACTGCAACGCTTCAGGTACATCCAAGATGCTGAGTAGCGTCGGTGCAACATCCTCTTGCCCGTATGTGCCGTCGATCACGCCAATTCGTATGTTGGGGCTGCTCACTATCAGTGGAATTCGCTGGCTTTCCACGGCACCTGCATACTTATCCGAGGCATGCCCTCCCACATACCTGCCCTTTTCCGTCATAGCAAAAGCCATTCCATGATCTGCGGTTATGATGAGCGCCAAATTATTCTCAAGACAGGTGAGATAAAGATTGCACACATCCTCATCCAGCTCTCCTATCAATTCTATGTATCGCTCTGGCCCCATATGATGGCCAGCTAAATCTACCGCGCCGACGTTCACAGTAAGTAAGAATTTCCGATCTGGATGGTTGTCGCACATATAGCGCGCGATCGCATCCGATGCATCGATGCCCCATCTGTTATAAGCGGTGTATCGCTCAACCCCTTCCTTGCCATCTAAATAACTTGGAAGATCGTTTTGCCACTCCTGCATTAACTCAATCACATCTGCTGGCACTTGGGCATTGACCTCCAGTTTTGCTGTTGGCGTTTTAATCGAGTTGGAACTATCAAAGAGAATGCCATCCTGTTTTGCCCTAAGAGACTCAAAATCGCCCTTTTGCATCACCCCTATGCACAGGTAATTGTGCTTACGTGTGGCATCAAAAATTGTCGCATCATCAAATCCCACCAGCAAGGGATCCGCATGAGAGTAACCGGTAACGAGGACCGAGTGTCCTAGTGCAGTTCTTGGCTGGGGCGCGGTGATATCTAAAACGCGTACTCCACCGTCGGCGATTAACATGATATTGTTTGCCTCGCCCCTCATCAATTCATTTCCATCTAAGTCGTGTGGCACAAACTCTGGATAAAAATAGCACGAACCGAAACCGTCCACAATTAGCAGGACCGCACCATTGGGACTTGGCACAGGATTGATGACGACATCCACAGCGCATGCTATCGGAAGTATGAAGCACACGATCAACGATATCAATACTACTTGGCGGGCTTGCACATGGGTGAGTGAAACTCGTTTATATAAATAATTGACTAAAGAGAAACATTAAGAGAAACTCACTCTCTCAACTTTTTGGCTAGAGCCTCTAGACTGTCTGCCAGTTTAAGCTTTGCCTCTTTTCCTTTCTCCCCCAACTCAGAGGCAAGTTTTGCGTATTCTTTGCCCGTCTCCGTCTCACTAAGCCTGGATGCCACATC
The DNA here is from genome assembly GCA_030018435.1 of Methanocellales archaeon. Taxonomy (GTDB): domain Archaea; phylum Halobacteriota; class UBA148; order UBA148; family JAUWXC01; genus JAUWXC01. Next base: position 11,204 of record JASEEY010000009.1, on the reverse strand, counting down.
GGATGCTACGCCGAGTGCCAGCGCCGATAACGAAATGGCAAGGTCCTCAAATTTCTTGAGTGGCTCTTCTAAACTCTTGCTAATGGGCTCTTTTACCACCTTTGTCTCCAACTCTCGCAGTGCTGTCTCCAGTTCCTTGAATTTTTGGTCAACGTATTTTTTCAATTCGTCTAACTTCAATTCTTTTGGACTTTTTTCCTTCGGCATATTAAATCCCAAACAATCTTTATGTCCTATTACATTAAAACTTCGGTGCGGTGATCGATTGAAAGCATACCCGAGATGTGCACCGTGTCTACTAGCCAGGGTGCATTATGAAGCAACGCTGTCTACGGATGACCCGGAGCTTCAGCAGAGGGCTGTTCAAGCAGGTGTTCGATGGTTGGATGATAGTTTTTCCATAAACACGCCAGCCACATATATCTCAACTGGAATACATAGGAGAGCATACGAGGTTCTTGGCGACGAGGACCCATATGCCGCAAAGAAGAAAATGAGCAATGAAATCGCGCTGAAAGTGCTTCCAATGGCAGAGAAAATGGTAAACGAAGATGATGCGTTTCGCAGAAGTATCATCGCATCCATTGTTGGAAACACGCTTGACTTCGGTGTGCTTGGATTCGAGCCCGAGGAACGATTTGATGTCTACCTCATGGATGTGTTCAAAAAAGGGTTGGACGTTGACGATACGGATAAAATGAAGGGGCTTTTAGATGATGTTCTCTATATCGCCGATAACTGTGGAGAGATCGTCTTTGATGGACTGGTGCTAGACCAGATCAAGAGACTGGGTGGAAAGGTGACGTTGGTGGTAAAAGGGGCTCCAATACTCACGGATGCCACTCTGAAGGAAGCAGAGGAGACGGGGATCAGCAAAAAGGCGGATAGGGTGCTAACTACAGGGTCAAATGCCGTAGGCGTTGATCTGGATGAAGCACCAGATGAATTGGTGAAGGCGCTGAAAAATGCCTCGCTGATCATCAGCAAGGGCATGGCAAATTACGAGGCGCTGTCAGAATACGATTTTAGGCCAATTGCATATCTTCTTCGGGCAAAGTGCGAGCCCATAGCGGCATCCCTCGGTGTGAAAAAAGGTTGGAATGTGGCAATCCTGTACGCATTCGCTTAAGCCCGAAGGGCGTACGCATTCGCTTAAACTAAAGTGTACGCATTCGCTTAAACGGAGTGTAACTTGTATTTTAATATCGTTTTCAAAACGATCAAACCATCGGTTACGGGCCTGAATTTTGCTTTGCCCAACCTGGGCCGATACGTGATCGGAATGTTCTTCATCCTCATATTTAGCCTGGCTGCTTTTGCGCTTATCTCAGTCTCTATTCCGAATCCCTCCTCTTTGAGCTTCATTTTTTCAATCGCCCTCTTAGACAGGCCTCTGAAGCCGGAGAGATTGTCCACTGCCCTGCCGTATATGAGTCTAAAGAGAGTCCTGGATATTCTATCGCCAACACGCAACGCCCTTGGCAACGCCTTTTTGCCAAACGCGGCTCTATCGCCTGTTACGACATCATAGCCCTCTGTCAGCGCCTCAACGAACTCTGAAATCTTTTCGAGAGGATACGTCATATCGGGGTCAACGTAAACCACATCATCACCTGCATACTTAAAGGCAGTTATAAGAGCTTCTCCCTTACCCTTCCCATGATCATAGATTACTTCTACACCTTTTGCATGCGCAATTTCAACCGTTCTGTCAGAGGAATGTGCATCCACCACGAGAATCCTATAACCAAATCCCTTAATCGCATCTATGGCCTTGCCTATACTCTTTTCCTCGTTCTTGGTGGGAAGGACTATCGTCACCATTTTATCAACCATTACTACCAGCACAAGATATACCTTTCCTACTTGATATCACAAAGTAAATATCCCAGCTATGCAATTGATATATGGGGGATGGTAAATGAAGGATACGCTGTTTACTGTAATAGGTGTGGTTGTTGGTATATTGTTTGGAGCGAGCGCAGTTACCACGCTCTTAAGCCTGCTTCAAGGCTCTGTCGAGACTTTTTCAGCTCTTAGTTCTGGTGCAACGTTGATAGTTTCGCTGGTCATAGCGGCAGTTCTCATAATCAAGATCCGCATCATCAGCAGCCTTATTAGTGGAGCGATAATTGGAATTGTCTTGAATGTGATGACCGAGGCATTTATTGGAACAGACCTCGTAACCCTCATAATCTCACAACTCGGACTCTGATCATGAAATTGGATGTCGTCGTTCCCGTATCACCAAATGAGCCGCTCTCACTGGTGGAGAGGTCTTTTGAGTCCTTATCCAAGTTAGAACGCGGAGACCTAAACGTACGCATGACGTACGTCATCGATGTCGCAGGCGAGGACCCGCGTGTAGAGTTCCTACAGGCCAAGAACGTTAACGTGATCGTCAGGCATAGCAGGCGTGGAAGAAGGGCGGGTGCGATCAACGATGCGCTGGATTCAATAGGCGAGACAGATTATCTCGCCTTCTTTGATGTTGATAGTCGCCCAGAAAAAAATTTTCTGATCGAATGCATCAAGGCATTAGGAGACGGTGCTGTGATCGCCAGCGCGCCGAGATATATCACAAATCCCCTAGCCAGCATAACCACGAGGATCGTTGCGGCGGAATATGCTCTCATGTCAGATTTGTACAGGCTGCTTGAGCGCTGTGACGGATTCAAGCAGTTTAACGGCTTGATCAGCGTCTTAGATGCGAGAATTTTCACGGACAGACGATTGAATGAGGATGCGACCTGCGAAGATGTAGACTTGATGCAGCAGTTCTATTTAGAGGGAAAAACCGCAGTCCTCGTAGATACAACGCGCGTAGGCGAGCAAGCTCCTATATCCACAAAGGACTATTATCACCAAAGGGTGAGATGGCTAACAGGAGCTTACGAAGGGTTGAAGAACGTCGCAAAATTCAAACGGGTAAAAATTCCCATGAGTCGAAAAATCACATGGTTTTCTGCGATGATAATACCTTTTTTCATATTCCTGTTCAGCCCCATAGTATTACTATATGGCATACGATTGTGGCGGTTATCTGATGATACAATGGATTTCACGATTAAATTGTTTGGACTAATCGTGCACGCCTGGATACTACAAATATGTGGCTTGATAGTATTGTTCAGACAATTATTTAATATGGGCGTAAAGTGGAAAGAAATGCGTCGGTCTAACGTGTAGGTATTGCAATGAATAGATTGAAAAGATGGTTGGCGATGGGGCTGGCGATCAGCATCATATCTGCCATATTAATTTTAATTTTCACCGTAGACAGTGATACGATCAATAGTTTGAGACGAATCCGGCCCATCTACCTTTTCATCGCGATCGGCGTCCATGTTCTCTCGTGGTTTGTTTGGGGTTTGCGCATGAAATTGCTAACAGAATCGCTTGGTGGTAAAATCAGCTTGGGAGAGTCCACCGAGATCGTCATTTCCAACCTACTTGCTGCTGCCGTGACTCCCTCCCATGCGGGAGGTGAGCCGGTTAGAATACACCTGTTGAGCAGGAACGGCATAACGATTGGAGATGCCACTGCCGTCGTTTTTGGAGAACGACTATTAGATGCACTGCTCTTGGGGTTAGCTGTACCGATAGCTCTGTTCGTGTTCAAAGACTTGATGAGACACAATCTGCCATTGAGTATAACCTTTGCACTCGCAGGAGTGCTGTTCTGCGCCGTATTTGGTCTTACGGTCTATGCCATGTATCGCCCGGATGATGTCAAGAGCTGGGTTTCGCGTATCAAAGTCATCATACCCAAATTCACCAGCAAATCCATCGATCACATCATCGAAAGAATCAACGACGAAATTGACCACTTTCACGACAGTCTGTGGACGTTTACCAGGGAGGGGAGAGTTGCTCTCTCACTTGCCATGGTGTGCACCATTGCCTTCTGGCTTTTGGAGTTTATGATTCCATCCCTTATCCTCCTGGGACTGGGGGCAAATCCGATATGGGTGTTTTCCATCATGGCGCAGTTCGTCCTGATGGTAATCATAATGCTACCGATCACTCCAGGAAGCAGTGGTCTCGTAGAGCTGGGCATAATCTCCCTATACACGACGTTTGTTAGATCCTCTATCCTTGGTATACTCGTGGTTGCATGGAGAGCAATGACATATTATTTAAATGTCGTTGTCGGTGGCATCGTCAGCCTGAAGATACTCAGGGACACGAGATTGATAGAGAGTTCACTGAAATCGTGACTTGCTTGTAAGCGCTTTAACGATCGCCTCTCCGAACTTAGCAGCCGCACCTGGTCCATCGGCAGTTATCAGATTTCCGTCGAGGACTACATGCTCTGGCACGTATTCGGCTCCACCACTCTTAATTTCAGAAACGCCAGACGAAAATACTGTTGCCCTCTTTCCTTTTAGTACACCAGCTTTGGCGAGCACGATCGGTCCAAGGCAAATCGCTGCCAGAACCTTGTTTTGCTCTGCTGCGTTCTGAATTATTTGTAGCACCTTGGGGTACTGCTTCAGAACAGGGGTGCCGGCACCTCCAATGATGATGACTGCATCAAATTGGCTTGCATCAATCTCGTCTACATTACGGTCCGGCGTAACTCTGGCTCCGAACATACCAACGCATGTATCGGTTGTCACGCTCGCAACTGTTACATCAAAGTTAGCTTTTTTGCATACGTCAAATGACTCTTGAAATTCTTCATCCCTGAAATTTCGAGGGGCTATGATCATCAGCAACTTTGTCATTTCATCACCAATATCACAACTATCCAAGACACCTTAAAATTTTCAGTTGTGGAACAGATTAATATACCCCGATGACCTCATAGGTAAGAGATGAGCGACACGGTTGCAGTCACCGTTAAAGGCGTATATATGATGTCCTCTCCTTCAGGAGCCACGCCTGTGGTCATGCTTGGATATGGGGACAAAATGCTACCCATTTATATAGGAATTAGCGAGGCCATCTCGATCAACGGCGCATTGCGCAATGAAACTCCACCAAGGCCGATGACCCATGACCTCGTGGTTTCGCTACTGGAAAGCCTGAATGCCAGGATTGATGGCGTGATAATCGATGACCTAAATGATGGCATCTATTATGCACGTTTAATCGTCCAGATGGATGGAAGTAAGAAAGAATTAGATGCAAGACCAAGCGATTGTATTGCATTGGCGCTCCGAGCTGACGCAGAAATATTGGTGAGAAAGAGCGTGATCGATGCAGCCGCGGTGGATAAAAACGAGATAAAACACTCCATTTTGGACCTATGATCCAGTCGTGGAGATTTCGAATGCCTCGTTCAATACATCTTTTCGTATCTTTTTTCCAGATTCTATGAGGATTTCGGGCCAGACCCGAACGTCAGAGTGGATGGTTACTTTGTCCCGAATCCTAACCCTGGGACCGATGACCGTTCCGTTCTCTAATACACAATTATCCCCTATGATGGTGTCATTATCAATTATCACACCACATACAGACGTGTTGCTCCCGATTCGAACGCCATTGTAGACGTACGAGGATAAAACCTGCGAGTTATCCTGGATTTCGCAATTCTCTCCAATCGTGGTGTAGGGACCAATTAAAACGTTGCCTCCAATCTTCGTGTTCTCACCAATCACCACCGGCCCGATAACAGCAGAGTTTGATCCCAGCGAGACATTGCGTTCTAGTACCATCGGTCCCATCAATCTTGCCTCCTCAAGGTGCAAATGTCCTGCTATTTCGGTGCCCTCCAGATTTTCGAGCATCCATTTCGATGCCGCCCTATAATCCCTTGGATTTCCGAGATCTGTCCACGGTCCTCTTGCCAGCCACCCGTATATGGGCTCGTTAGCTCGCAGCAAAGCTGGAAACAGATTCTTGGCGAAGTCGTATCGTCCCTCTGGTATCCAGTCAAAGATCTCTGGATCACATACATATATTCCCGTACTTGCCAAATTGCTGAATATCTGTCCTGGAGGTGGCTTCTCCCTGAATCTGGTGATTCTATTGCCTACGTCTATGCTTGCAATGCCGTATTCCTTAGGGTCATCGATGGGGATAAGACCTATTGTGATGATGCCATCGCGCTGCTTATGAAAGTGATAAAACTCCCGCAGATTCAAGTCAAGTACGTGATCCCCTCCGACGACCAAAAAAGGTGCATCCTCCAGATACTTCTTCGCATTCCTCACGCTGCCAGCAGTTTCGAGTCTTTTTTTCTCATATACGTACTTGATCGACACGCCAAAAATCGAGCCATCTCCGAGAGATTCTTCAATTTTCTCTCCAAGATAGCCCAAGGTTATCACTATGTCATCAAATCCCTTGGCAGATAGTCGCTCGACTAAATGTTCTATCGACGGTTTATTCAAAAGAGGAATATTGGGCTTGGGTCTCTCAAATGTAAGTGGGCGTAGCCTAGTTCCAACGCCACCACACATGATACAAGCCTTCAAGCTAACACCAAATTGCTCTACTGCATTATGGCGGTTATAACTTTCGAGTGACCTTTTCCCATCATTAAAATGATGGGCATCCATCTTGTGCACTCACCGGATTCTTCATCTGGTTCATCTGCACTTTTAGCCAGTCATCTCGGCATCGGAGATAATTTTTATCTCCACAGAACACACGACTTATCGGCAACACGGTTGCCATGCCATGCGCTCCCGATGGAACTTTGATAGCAGATGTGCATGGTGTTTATATGTGCTTTTCCCAAAAGCGGCGTGAAACTATTACGGGCTGTACGCATTCACAAAGTGAATGCTTAAGCCTGAAGGGCATACCGCGAATCTTAAACGAAGTGGTATGCGCAGCTTAAACGAAGTGTATCCCATGTCTGAGGACACGGGGATTAACCCTGATTTTATCCTAAAAGGGGGAGGTGGTCATGACAGCGATCCATACTTCCCAAAGGCTCGCGCACTTTAGTACCACATGGAACGTGTACGGGCTTATCTTCTGGGTTCGGGATGAGACCAGGAGTTCCCCCGTAGCTATGGCCGTCATGACCTCATACGTGAATTTTATTACCTCGACTACTCGCTTCGCTCGCAGTCTCGTAAGCCAAGGACCGGAATTGAACCGGCAAAAAGCCGCTCTCCACCCTTTTCCTTTTTGCCTGCAGGCGGCTGCGTTAGCCATTCCGCCACCTTGGCGTAAAAGCGAGCTTTAAAACCGTGCACACGTTGCATTCGAAAGAATGCTGTGCGACCCGAATATCGCCTGAGCTCAGATAACTGGCATGGACGTTAGTAGTCGCGAACTGAACGCCTCGTCGCCTTGGCGCTTACATCCCGACCCTATCAAACTCTTCTTCTAAGAGTGTCCTTAAGAGGTCTCTTTTTGAGGGTGGTTTCGTGCTTAGATGCATTCAGCGCTTATCCACTAGTGCGTGGCTGCTCGGCAATGCCCTGTCGGACAGCCGATAAACTAGAGGCACCGTTGCCCCGTTCCTCTCGTACTAAAGGCAACTTCCCCTCAGACCTCAACACACCCCTAACAGATAGTAACCGACCTGTCTCACGACGGTCTAAACCCAGCTCACGATCCCCTTTAATAGGCGAACAACCTCACCCTTGGCCGCATACAGAACCTAAAGGTTCTTTGCTTTTGGTAAAGCTTTTCCCAAAAGGTTTTGCTGCACGGCCAGGATGGAGAGAACCGACATCGAGGTAGCAAGCCACCGGGTCGATATGTGCTCTTGCCGGTGACGACTCTGTTATCCCCGGGGTAGCTTTTCTGTCATCAATAGCCCCCACCAAGGAGGCATATTGGTTCGCTAGACCCGACTTTCGTCTCGTGATTTCTTGCTTTGCGAAATCACATCAGGCTGGCTTATGCTCTTGCGCTCTTCAGCGGATTTCTGACCCGCTTGAGCCAACCTTAGGGCGCCCTTGATATCTTTTCAAGGGCGTGCCGCCCCAGCCAAACTGCCCACCTATCGGTGTTCTTCCGAGGAAGTAAGAGTCGTAGTTTCAGAAGGGTAGTGTCCCATTGTTGACTCCCCGTTCCCTGACGAGAACGGATCGACGTCTCCTACCTACGCTGTACATCTAAAGCCACAACCCAACGGCAGGCTGCAGTAAAGCTCCACGGGGTCTTCACTTCCCATTAGGGGTCCCCAGACTCTGCACTGGGACGTAAAGTTCACCGGTTTCTGGCTAGGGACAGTAGGGCTCTCATTGGTCCATTCATGCAAGCCGCCAATTAAGCGGCAAGGTACTACGCTACCTTAAGAGGGTCATAGTTACCCCCGCCGTTTACGGGTCCTTCGTTTCCTTGTACGGAAGTTTCAGATACCCGCACTGGGCAGGATTCAGCGATCGTACTTGCCCTTGCGGGTTAGCGATCGCCTATGTTGTTATTAGACAGTTAGAGCCCCCTCGTCACTGCGACCTGCTTTCTACAAAGCAGACACTCCTTCTCCCGAAGTTACGGAGCTAATTTGCCGAATTACCTTAGCCAGATTATGCCGACACGCCTTGGTCTTTTCAACCAGGGGCACCTGTGTCAGATCTCGGTACGGCCACCCAACCTCCTTTTCACGGACCCCTGGGATTGATCAGCTTTCGTCATCACGCATTCACCCACTTCTCGCCATTACGGCTCTCCATGGGTTTCGACGCTTGAACAGCACGACGGTGCTGCCTGATCTACCCTGAGGTGTCAGATCGCTTGCGCGATATGGTTGGGTGATACAGGAATATTAACCTGTTTCCCATTTGATGTGCTCCAATTAGGACACACCTTAGGACCGACTAACCCTCGGCTGACGAACATTGCCGAGGAAACCTGGCCCTTCCGGCGGTCGGGATTCTCACCCGACTATGCTGCTACTATTGCCAGGATTTTCGTTTCCATACGGTCCACTCCTCCTCACGGAGAAACTTCTACCCGCACGGAACGCCTTCCTACTAGATCATCTCGCGATGCTCCGAGGTCTCGGTGGTCGGCTTGAGCCCCGTCCATTTTCGGGGCCCCAAACCTCGACTGGTAAGCTGTTACGCACTTTTTAAAGGATAGCTGCTTCTAAGCTCACCTCCCAGCTGTCTAGGGCTTGAAACGCCCTTCAGTGTTAACACTTAGCCGACACTTGGGGACCTTAACCACGGTCTGGGTTGTCTCCCTCACGGACTAGAAGCTTACCCCCCAGCCCGGACTCCGATCTTCTATGATGACAACGGTTTTGGAGTTTGACAAAGGGACGGGCAGTTTCCCACCCGGCTCCCCCAATCAGTGCTCTACTCCGCTGACCATCTCTGATCGGGTCATGCTGCGACATGTTTCGGAAGGAACCAGCTGTCTCCGGGCTCGATTGGACTTTCACCCCTAGACGCAGGTCACGCGAGTGATTTGCATATCAACACCGCTATCGAACCTCCACGCCTCTTACGAGACGCTTCATTCTGCCAACGCCTAGATCGCCCGGTTCCGGGTCGTACCCCAGTGACTCCGCGCGCTTGTACACGCCGCACCTCGCCCGAAGGCTGCGTGCTTGTTGCTTTCGCTTCGACTCCATTGCTTCCAACTTAGTCTCGCCACTTGGATACATTCCCTGGCCCGTTCTTCAAAACGTATGATACGACATTGGCAACGCCGCTCGTACTAGTACCTCGCGGTGCATTCCTTCACGGCGAGGATCCTTTCATGCCGTATCGCTCCATCACCATCCGATTTCAGGCTCTTTGCACCTCCCTTTTTGGGGTGCTTTTCAGCTTTCCCTCACGGTACTATTGCGCTATCGGTCTCAAGATGTATTTAGTTTTGGAAGTTGGTGCCTCCCAAATTCCCGCTGCATATCCAAGCAACGGTACTCAAGACCAAACCACAATCCACTGGCTTACATCTACGTGGCTATCGCACTCTTTGGCGCCCCTTTCCAGAGGACTTCAACTTAACCAGTTTGGATTGCATATGGCTTGGCTTATAACCCCACATCTCCCTTTGCTCTTCGCAAAGGGATTCAGTTTGAACTTTGCCGCTTTCGATCGCCTTTACTAACGGCATCTCTTCGATTTCTCTTCCTGCCCCTACTAAGATGTTTCAATCCGGGGCGTTCCCGATCTCGTGGATCGACTCCCGAAGGAGTCAGGATTCCCATTAGAACATCCTCGGTTCAAAGGCTCCATGCGCCTACCCGAGGCTTATCGCAGCTTGGCACGTTCTTCATCGGCGCTTGAGCCGAGCCATTCACCGGATGACATATTTGCCAGTTTACTAAACTCAGTGAGCGTCCGGGTCGCTTGTTTCTTTCGAAATACCACCTATACACGGCTTCACCTAGCGAGATTACGAGTCTAATTAATCCGCCATCTACCCTTCCTTGACGAATTGCTTCGCCAAGTGCACCACAACCCTCGAAAGGGTTGATCGTTCGTGCACCACTTCGGGTGCACTTTTTCTTTTTTTGATCAAACTTTTTTAAAAGTTTGATGGACTCGCTGGGATTTGAACCCAGGGCCTTCGCCTGTTTTGTGTGCACGGCGCTTCTTCGAACCGCGTGCATCGCAAAGGCGACGCTCTTCCAACTGAGCTACGAGCCCCAGCACAATCCGCTAATCCTCAATGTACTATATACATTTCGGACATGCGCTGCACAAGCCCTCAAGACCCTGTGGGTTGACCCGGCGAATCTACGTAAATGCCTGCTCTGACAGTTTTTCAGCTTCGATTGGTCATCCCTTTTTAATTTCGTTAGGAGGTGATCCATCCGCAGATTCCCCTACGGATACCTTGTTACGACTTAACCCCCCTTGCAAAACCTAGATTCGAACGCTCCAAAGAGAGCGGCCTTACCTAGACCTTACTCGGGTGGTTTGACGGGCGGTGTGTGCAAGGAGCAGGGACGTATTCACCGCGCCATTTTGAGACGCGATTACTACGGATTCCATCTTCATGGGGACGAGTTTCAGTCCCCAATCCGAACTAGGATCGGGTTTAGGAGATTGCCTTCTCTTCTCAGAGTCGATCCCCATTGTCCCGACCATTGTAGCCCGCGTGTAGCCCGGGTGATTCGGGGCATGCTGACCTACCGTTGCCCGTTCCTTCCTCCTCTTTAGCAGAGGCGGTCCCCACAGTGTACCCATCTCCCCGGAGGGAATGCTGGCAACTGTGAGCGCGGGTCTCGCTCGTTGCCTGACTTTCTGCACCCTTTTCCGTAAACGCTTTTGCGCCAGTAAAAGGGTTTAACAGGATGTCTCACGATACGAACTGACGACGGCCATGCA
>JASEEY010000008.1 GCA_030018435.1 Methanocellales archaeon | reverse complement strand
TCAAGTTTAAGCGCATATATTCGTATCGTTTGGGATTCATCAGCAGGAAAGTCTGGTGGAGGGGTAGATTGAGTACCTCCATAATCCAAGTCAAGCAGGGTATATCTGTTCGTCGATACGATGATCTGTGGATCTCCATATGGCTGCGCTGTAGCAATTCCCATCGAGATGACGAGCGCTACCACTATAATACCAACTACGAGGATACACCCCCAAGCCTTTTTTACGCCACCGTCATGCATGTACTGCTCCGCATCTGAAAATCGAGGTGCTCAAATCATCCTCCGCTATGCTAATCACGCCTTGGATTCATAAACTGCGCAATCGTAATTTTCTTGCGCCCCCTCTCTAACCCCCTCCTAGATTATGTCCCTTTGTATCTATGTAAAAGTGTAGCATTATAAATTAATTATAAGTTATAGTAAAAGGCTATATAAGAGTTGTTGAAAATAAGGCTCTTCAACCTCGTTCTTTGTTAACATGTTAACGTAGATGCCACTACATCCGACCATTGTTATTATATTAACATAGAAAGGTTTATAAATCCTTAATGTTAACATATTAACACAAATAGGATGGTAGGATGACGATTCAGGAAGAGGCTTTCAAGGGTTTTATGAGTGGGGAGAAAAAGCACATAGTGAGAGGGCTCTTCGAGTTGCGATAAACAACTATTTCAAAGCCTTGGTTGAGCTGTGCGATCATGCGCTACTGAAGAAAACTGGCAGGGTGGCGGGAAATCATACTCAAAGGTTTAGGATGCTGAGAAGGCATATACCGGGGTTATATAAAGTATATGGCGATGTCTTCACATTCTACACCAAGACGTATGATGAGCTCGTCTCTGAAGAGGACGTGAACTATGTTAGAAGTGGAATTCTCAAGGCAAAGAAAATCATTGGGTTTAGGTAAGGTTGAAAGATTTGTCAGAGAGAACGATTTAATAGACATAGTTGTCTTTGGCTCTTTCATCAGGGGAGAGATATATAGGGATGTCGATGTCTGCGTAATTGGACGCACCAAAACCCCAAGGGAAAGAATGGAAATTGTAAAAGACCTGAGCAACATTCTCGGAGAAAGATTTCATGTAACATATTCTTCTTTAGAATCTCTGTTTGAAGGAGAGCCAATTTGGAGGGCTATTTTTCATGAGGGGTATTCACTCTTAAGAAACAGACCCATCTCAGAGCTTCTTGGTATGAGGTCGGTGGTTATTTTCTCATACTCATTGGAAGGTCTCTCTACCTCTAAAAAGGTCAGACTAACCTATACCCTAAAGGGCAGAAAAAGTGGAGAGGGATTGGTAGAGAAATACGGGGGTGTTTATTTAGGGAGAGGGGTCATCATGGTTCCCGTAGAACATTCCGACTCTTTTAGAGAGGTGTTCGATCTGTGGAACGTGAAATATGATGAGAAAACTTGTTTCATCCTAGCTGAGCTTTAAAATGTCCATATTTTTACTGACGAAATCAACTACCGCTTGATGGGATTAATCACCTTAACCTTGGGATGTTTGCTGAAATCCTTTACGTTGTCTGTAGCTATCCTGTCAATGCCATTCCTCAGCATGTTTGCAATTATTGTAGCGTCGTTCGTTTTTATGTCATATCTCCGGGAGATTTCTGCTCCCTTAATCAAATCTTCTTCGGTTATGGCATAATACTTGAGAAGCTTGGATCCTAGCATGGCCTTCAGCCTGACTTCTGCCTCCTCTGCGCCCAAGTTTCTTAGATATCCATAATGGGATTCGAGGGCGATGATGGTATTAAAACAGAATTTCTCTCTTTTTTCTTCAAAAAAACTCTTCGCATTCATATGTTCAGGATAGTTTTCATCGTGTCACAGATCGAAGATCTGTGAGAGTTGTAATCCCTGCGGGATTTCAACACTGGCGAACATGAAAATGTTGGAGTCTACAAAGAACATCCTGACCAGAGCTCTTCTTTCAGCTTAGAGGGCTTAATCGCCTTGCCTTTTTTTGGATTGCGGATAATCATAAGAAAAGGATCCTCGCCCCTTATTACCCTGACCCGCAATTCTCCCTTTGAAATATTCTCAAATAATAGTGTATCGCCCTTCTTAGCACCAAGGTCATCTCTGATATTTTTGGGTATTACAACCCTTCCATCTTCCCCAATTTCGGCAGTTTTTATTGCCATTTTTACCATTATATTTACCATTATATATTGACATTTTCTAAGATATAAACATTTGGTCGCATGGATTTATCATCTCACACAAAAACCTTTGTACAGGGACTTCAATGTATATCTTTGAACGGTGAAGTTGATATGTGGGCTAAAATTATAGAAAAATTCAGCAAGTTTCCCGCACAAGAAAAAGTGATTCGTCTCCTCATCGAGAGGGGTTTTCAAGTGAATCCTGAAGGCAAGGTGGTTTCCGGTAACATCGAAATCCCGCACACGCAGATTGCAAAGGAGGTTGGCGTAGATCGAAGGATCGTCGATGCAACGGCTGAGGTGGTGTTGGGAGACGATGTGCTCAAAAAAGTGCTTCAGAATATCAGGTCAGTGGCCTTTCTGAGAGACGTTGCACCCGTGCTCGGTCTTGGCGTCATAGTCATCACTCCCACCGATGCTAGGAAGATAGGCATACTAGGCGACGTCGCCACTGTTGTGGCAGCGCATGGGATCAGCATCCGGCAGGCTATAACGGACGACCCATATTTCACGGATGACCCAAAACTCACGATAATCACGGATACAAAAGTTCCAGGAACGCTAGTGGATGCGCTAATGAAGATTTCATCTGTGAAAAGCGTTACCGTCTACTGATACAATTCTGCGTGAAGTTTCTTCATTCGTTGAATCGCTGGGTGATGCTTCCCCAACGTCCTCTGCATATTTTTGATTGTCTCATCGATGGACACCTTCTTAGTGCCCATCACGAGATTGTCAGCATGCGCGACGACCTTCTCCTCGAGCGTTTTGGGCACATAATCCTTTTTAGGTAAACCCAATTTCTGGGCCTCACTAGCAGGAATTCCAGCACCTACATGGCGCTCTATGATTTTGACGATTTTTTCGTCAAGACCAAAATTTCTTGCGATCTCTGCACCGACCACTGCATGGTCAACGCCGTGCGTTTTCGCCCTTCCGATGTCGTGGAGTAAAGCAGCGGTCATGACCAGGTCATGATCGGCGCCATGACGCTTGGCCAGCTTTCCTGCGAACTCCGCAACCGCAATACAATGGTCGATCACCCTCGGCGAGCAGCCCGCTTTTCTCAGCATATTGATGGCATCTTCTTTTTTCACAGAGATAAACCATCACAGAAACTATTTAAATTTGTTCTCCCCCAAAATTCTTATATTATAAGAGAGACAGAAGTGAATGGATTAGCATGGATAAGGGCCGAGCACTTGAGCTATGGAAATCGCGGAACTATAGAGTATCAGGTCGCGCCAAACTCAGAATGCTGGAAGAGGGTGCGGATGCGGAGGTAAAACTCAAGTTCTCCGTTCAAAATGAACTGCTGATCATAACACTAGGGGAGACATGATGTACACATGCGAGATATGCGGTACAAGCGTTGAGACGTCCAAGGATTTGACATTCACAGCATCCATCGAAGGCAGAACACTCACCATAGCCAACCTATCTGGCGAAGTCTGTCCAAAATGCGGCGAAGCCTACTTTGATCCAGAGTCCGATGAGAAGATCGATGAGATATGGCAGAGATTTAAGCAACCTTCTATCATCTTCGAGCGCAAGCTGACCCAATCTGGTGGGCGCAGGGTGGTTGGAATCCCCCTGGAAATAGAAAATGCGATACTCAAAGGAAAAAAGAAAGTGAAGATATGGTTGGAAGGCGAGAATATCATCGTGCGCCCTATATAGTGCATTTTTGTATTTCCTTGACCCTCTTCTCAAGCGCTTTAACGAGTTCGGTGTTATCCTGGTACTCAAGTGTTGCTCCACAAATCGGGCAAACGAAATTAGTTCCTGCCGCCAGCTCAAACAAAAACCGTCCACAACCATCAACGCACGCGTAAAACATGCTGTTTTTTTCGGTCTCTAATCGTTTCTGAAGGATTTTCAACAGCTTTCGCATCTCCGCATCTAAAACCTCGTATATGTTGCTCAAATCGATCTTCCATAGGTAGGTGAGCCATCCACTGTCCTTGTCCCTTTCCCTGCGATACGATGCCAGCCCGTTTTCGTAAAGAATGTACAATGCTCGCCTTACTGTGTTTAGACTTACGCCCGTCACTTCTGCCACTTTTTCATCTGTTGCTTCGCCTTTCGGCGCCTTCTCGACTATCGTGAGACCATCCTCACCTACCAACCTCGTAAGATATGCCCTAGCAACAGCGTCTTTCAACCTTGCCAAGCTAACACTCCCCCTCTTAATAACGCGCTCGAGAAACTTTAAACTTGCCCAGCGCGTTTAATCAAAAGGACATTTTTCATTGCCATGTGTACCGCATCCTTCCTGGTGGCGCCAGTTCCAAGTGCGGTGGCGATCGGTTCTTCCACGTTTATTTCCTTTCCAATGGATGGCACGTTTACTATGCCGTTAACGTCCAGATTTTTTCTGATTGTCATCTTATTCTTGGCAAAAACGACCATCTTGACTGCGAAGCAAGTGGATTGCACACTCTTCATCAATTCGCCTGAGCAAGCCTTAACGTGACCATCGAACAAATTGACGCCCGTGGAAAGCTCAACGGTATCCAAACTGCCCTGAAATCTCGGATTTACCTCGAGTGCGAGGGGACCATCTTTTGTGACCACGAAATCCACTCCATTCGAGCCGATTAATCCCAATTCAAGTACGAGCGTTTCCGCAATCCTGCGCATTCTACCGTTATGCTTGGTATCAAGAGGGGTGACATTACCGCAATACCTGAAGGGTTGCATTGTCCCCAACCAGGGTACGCCTACCAACTGCTCGTTGACTGCCAGCGCAACTGCATTTTCGCCTGTTGATAACACGGAAACGCTGGCAAAAGTGCCCTGTAAATATTCCTGCGCTACAAAATCTCTGGGCGGCAAACCTTCATAAATAACCCTGCACATGCGCCCGCCCATCCCATACCTGGGCTTGATGATCGCAGGATATTCGATCTCATCTGTAAAAACACGTGGATGGGGTATACCAAGTTGGTCCAATTTCTTTACCAGTAGTGCCCTGTCAGATGCCTTGCATGCTATCTTTGGATCGTTGCCCAATATCCTGCCTTGTGATATCTCCCTCATCTCGAAGCCGGAGCCCAGCACTATGGCATCCACATCGAATTTACGCACGTACTCATCGAGCTCTTCATCTGACAAATGATGGTCGAAAGTGAGCAAACCATCAACACACCGCTCCGTATCCACGTCTCCAAACCTGTCAATGGCGTAAACGGTGTAGCCCGCCCTTTTTGCAGAACATGCGATATGTCGTGTGTTGCCCCCTATGATCAATACGCGTCGAATATCCATTTAACCCCTCTTTACGCATTTACCTCTTCTCTTGGGAATGACCTTCAATCCCCCCTTAAAACTACGTTTTAGCTCTACTCCTTCCTGCAACCTGTCAAGGAAAATTGCCAGTGCTGTCACCTCAGAGTGTGGTTGATGACCGATGGCAACGTTCCAGTCTGCTAGGTCGTACACTTCGGCTGGGACTTTTTCTGCGCCCACAATGACCATAAGCTTTTCGGCATCTTTAATTTCATCAATTATATCTGGCAAATTGATCCCATACATCGTGAGATGGCAGACCTTCCCACCGGCATCTTTCCATTTCTTGACTTCACCTTTCCAACTAATGCCGCTCCTAACGTAAAACTCGCCCCCCCATCGTTTCGCGACATCATCTAAATTCTTTCCTATGGATTTATCGCTGGAGGTGAGCAATACACCCTCTGCACCCAGAGCTCGCGCCGTTAGAGCGACGTGTGTAGTCATTCTCTGATCGCGAAACAGGCGATGCCCGAGACGAAGTACAACGATTTTCATTGCTTTTTTATCTACTCTACACATAGTTAATTTTATGTGCATTCCAGCGATTAGGTGAAATGATGTATCGCACGTATGAGGAGATGCCTAAGATAAAATTGCCTCACGACATGGAGGTAAAGATAAGCGACAGCACCATACGGGATGGCGCACAGATGCCAGGCATCGTGCTCAAAAAAGAGCATAAGCTGCAAATCTACGAATTTTTACATGATATTGGAATTGAGAAAATTGAGACGTTCCTCTATAACGAGAGGGACAGGGTTGCTGCTAGGGGAATGTTGGATAGGAACTACGAAGTTCCCGAGGTGACTGCATGGGCACGCGCAAATCCAAAGGACATAGATCTAGCCATAAATATGGATGGTATAGAAGAGACGGGCATATTGATGTCGATTTCCGATGTGCACATATTCGATAAAATGAGGCTCAAGAGCAGAGAAGAGGCGGAGGAAAAGTATCTGAATGCGCTGGACTATGCTCTTGACCATGGCCTCCGCGTCAGGTGTCATCTTGAGGACACGACAAGGGCTGATATAGAAGGTTTTGTCATTCCATTGGCAAAAAAAATCGTAGACAGGGCACCAGATGCGGTCATCAGGATTTGTGATACCGTAAACATGGGGTTGCCCTTCCCAGAGACCGATTTCCCATACGGCATACCCAAGATAATCAAACAGCTCAAGCAAATTGGAGTCAAAAACATAGAGACACACGTCCATGACGATTTTGGGTTTGGTATGACGAATACCATAGCAGGGTACTGGTATGGTGCGAATTGGTCAAGTTTGACGTTCCTGGGTATAGGGGAGAGGGCAGGAAATACCGAACTGGAAAAAGTTCTATTGTTCTTGATATACAGGGTCGAAGGATTTCAAAAATACAATCCAAGAAGTCTTGTCCAATTTGCGAGATACATGGAAGACGAGATAGGAATCAGGGTGCCAAGAAACAAGGCAATAGTTGGCAAGAACGTGTTTACCCATGAAAGTGGCATTCATACTGCAGGAGTCATCAGAAATCCGTTTACATACGAACCGTTTCCGCCAGAATTGGTTGGTGCAAAGCGCGAACTGTTGATCGGTGACACATCCGGCGCGGAGGTCATACGGGTGAAGGTTGAGGAAGCATTATCAGAGCTGATGGGCGTTAAAACCAAGATCGACAAAAAGGATCCGCGCGTAAAAGCCATCCATGAGGATATTCAAAGACTTTATGATGAAGGACATCGCCGTTCATGCATCTCCGATGAAGAGATTAAGGCCTATGTCGAGAAGTATTTCATGTTCGCACCCATCGTGGAGAAGGAGCTTTCAAGGGAAGAGAAGTAGTCATGGCAATAGAAATGAGAACTGAAACGCCTCTAAGAGGCGTCATCGACTTTTACCAGGCGGTGGAGAGATTCGTGAGATATTGCTCCATGTGTCAAAATTCTAAGCGTCCTGAGGATAAAGTCTCGTATTCTAAGGAGGCAAGAGAAAATTTAGACGCTGCGTATAGTGCTTACCTAGAGAGTTTTCCGGCAATATTCTCCACGAAAGACGGTGCGAAGCCAATACCAATTTCTCTGGAGGTTAAAACAGAGGAGCTTAAGCGCTCTTTAGAGGTGCAGCTTGCATCTTTGGATAAACAAAAGATAAAGGAATACCTCTCGATGTTAAACAACCTCAAGAAGTACTGTCCTAGGAACTGTAGCTCCAAAAAGGTTAAGAAAGACATCGAAAAGGTAAAAAAACTGGCAGAGGACGTGAAGAAGGCCACAGAGACGATTTATCTTGAAGACCTTCTGGACATGACCAAAAAACAATTAAAGGAAGCAGCAGAAGACCCGGAAAAATTCAAGAGCATGTTTCCTTTGCCCCCCAAACCCGTGGATATAGAATACAGGGGCTAACTCCTCATATATTCGCTGTACGTTTTGCAATCTCACCAGCCATCTCGCTGAGCGTTGCTTTTCCTCCTAAATCGTAGGTGACCTTGCCCTCTGAGATGACCTTTTCCGCCGCTTTGAAGATTGCATCTGCACCCTTTTTCTCACCCAAATATTCCAACATCCAGGCGCCTGCAAGAATTGTTGCCGTGGGGTTCACCTTGTCTTTTCCGGCATACTTGGGCGCAGAGCCATGTGCTGGTTCGAACATCGCATAATCGTCGCCGAAGTTTGCTGAGTATACCAAACCAATGCTTCCTACCAGGGCAGAGCACTCCTCGCTTAGAATATCCATAAACAAATTGGTCGAAAGGAGTACCTTATTATTGAATAACTGGGGGTTTTTGATGAGCTGTTGCGCCATGTTATCGATGTGATACGTCTCTATCTCTATATCAGGGTAGTTTTTTCCCACCCTTCTAACTGCATCTAAAAATGCGCCACACGTTAGTTTAAGAATGTTGCTCTTGTGAATCGCTACTACGGTCTTCCAACCTCTACGTTTCGCCTCCTCAAACGCAAATTTGGCAATTTTTTCACTCGCGGATTTCGTGATCTTTCTGAGCGCGATGTACGTATCATCCTCCTGGGTTTCGAGGCCGTAATAGAGCCCTTCCGTCCCCTCTCGAACGCAGACGAAATCGACGTCTCCTAACGGCTTGGGCGTGTTTGGAAAGGTTTTAATAGGCCTGACATTGGCGTACAGGTTCAACCCTTGCCTTATCGAGACTGCCACGCTTTTTGGCGTGCTTTCTCCGCCAGGAGTCGTCGTCGGTCCTTTAAAGCACGCATCCGTTTCCCTGAGCACATTCCATGTTTCCTCTGGAATCAGCGAGTCTCCTCCATGCTTTTTCCACCACTCTAGGCCAGCGTCGCACATGAGGATCTCGATATCAGGGTTTGTGACCTTTAGGACTCCTAGCGTAGCATCGATAAGTTCTGGTCCAACGCCATCTCCTCTGATGACAGCTACTTTTTTGGTCATACTCTCACTCCGTAAAGCCACCACTTTTCCTCAAATATGGCATCAATCCGCCAGCATCCAATAATTTTTGCATAAACTCTGGGATTGGCTTAAATTTGTACGTCTCGTTTTTCGAAAGATTCCTAATGGTTCCTGCGCTAAAATCTATTTCGAGTCCGTCTCCTTGAGATGCCTTCTTTGATACGTCCTTGCACTCTATCAGCGGCATGCCTATGTTAAAACCATTTCTATAAAAAATTCTAGCGAATGACTCCGCAATGATGCAAGATATATTACATGCTTTGATAACCAGTGGCGCCTGCTCTCTGGACGAACCGCATCCAAAATTCTCGGAGGCAACGAGTATCGGACTTTTCACCTTCCTTGCATCTTCATGGAACTTAGGGTCAATAGCCTCGAACGCATGAATAGCCAGCTTCTTGATATCCAGCTCATCGTACTTGTATTTTCCAGATATTATCTCATCCGTGTTGACATCTTTTGGAAACACCCGCAGCACGTTTCCTTTGATTTCGTTCATCCTACACACCTCGTGGGTCTGTTATCCGTCCTGTTATAGCGCTTGCTGCCGCTGTAGCAGGACTGCAAAGGTATATCTCTGCCTTATCGTTACCCATCCTTCCCCTAAAGTTTCTGTTCTGCGTTGACAATGCTACTTCACCATCTCCCAGCGCTACGGTCCTGCCGATGCAAAAACCGCATCCAGGCACTCCGATGGATGCTCCTGCTTGGAGGAATTTTTCTACGATGCCTTCCTTGATTGCCTGGAGCAAAACATCTCTGCTCGCAGGATATACAATCAATCGCGTACCCTCTGCTACCTTCTTTCCCTTTAGTATTTGAGCGGCGACGCGCAAATCCTCTATGCGTCCATTCGTGCAGGTTCCTATGCACACCATGTCCAGCTCTACGTCTTCGAACTGCGTCACAGGAGCGACGTTATCCACTTTGTGTGGAAATGCCACCATTGGCTCAAGTTTTTTCGCCTCGACGGCGATTTCATCAGTGTAGGCTGCGTTTTTATCCGGAGCGAGCGGTGCATATTCTTTCCCTCTGCCATATGACTCTAAAAATTCTCTAACCCTCTCATCGGCTTTACACAGACCGGTTTTAGCGCCCGCCTCAATTGCCATGTTGCACATCGTTAGCCTCAATGCAAGACCCATCCTGTCTACGGTGTTGCCCAAAAATTCCATGGACATGTACGTCGCACCGTCTGCTGTTATCTTTCCGATTATGTGCAAGATAACATCCTTGGAATACACGTGCTTTGGTAACTGTCCTGTTATTTCAACCTTAAACGACTCCGGTACCTTGAGCCATGTCTTTCCATAGGCCATGATCGCTGCCACATCGGTAGAACCCATGCCCGTTGCAAATGCACCAAGGGCGCCATGCGTGCAGGTATGACTGTCAGCCCCTATGATGACCTTCCAGGGGGCAGTGAATCTCTCCAATACAATCTGATGGCATATGCCATCGCCATTCTCAAAAAACTGCAGTCTATTTTCTAGGGCGAATTTACGCATGAAATTATGAATGTTGGACACTTTTTCACTCGGAGAGGGCGATGCATGATCACATACGCCCACAACCTTGTTAGGGTCAAATACACTTCGTTTTGATAGCTCAACACTTCGTTTTGATAGTCCGTGCTCCATCTGCTGTATTGCAAGCGGCATGGTACCATCGTGAGCAAAAACCAAGTCGACTGGAGTAATGATCAGGTCACCGGGTGAAACATCGCTACCACTCTTCTTTGAAAGAACCTTCTCCGCCATCGTTTTGCCCATTGGTACCCCTACATAATGTTACACACCTCTTATATATCTTGACCGATGATAATACTAAGCGGACAATAGAATGAAGCGAGACGTAAAAACAGCCATCAGTAATGCTGCAGTGAAACTGGCAGAGAACATTGGCGCCGCCGCGATCATCATCGTCGATGATGGGTTAAAGGGAGGCATCAAAACCAACATCCCGGTAATAGTCGCGTCTGTGGGGAAGGGTGCTAGTGAGATCAAGGACGACCTAGCTGTCAATTTGCTTTCTAGGGCATCAATCGGGATTAGTCAACTGAGGCGTGCTGTGATGGATGCATATCTCAAGGGCGGTATCAGGGCAAGTGATGTAGTGGTAGGCGTCATCGGTGGCGAGCGTGCCGACACGATCATGGTGTATGACGTTAGCGAAGCCCCTATAATCAGAAGCATAGATGAGGGCATTAGAATAAATCCAAGGGTGATTAGAAACGTTCTGAGACTGGCTCTGGAATTGGGATATGAAGGGAGGGAGAGTAGAAAAATTGGTACTGCCTTCATAATCGGCGACTCAGACGAGGTGCTTAAGCGCTCCCATCAGATGGTTTTGAATCCATATGAAGGACACAAGAAGAAGAATAGAGATGTAGCAAATCCAGACAACTGGGAATCAATCAAAAATTTTGCACAGTTGGATGGCGTATTTGTCGTTGGAGAGGATGGGTATATCATAGCGGCTGGAAGGTACTTGGATATCGACGCAAGCGGTATCAAGGTCAAAAAGGGACTGGGTGGAAGGCATGCAGCGTCGGCGGCGATAAGCAGGGATACGCAGGCGATCGCCATTACAGTATCTCAAAGCGGCGGAGTTGTGCGAATTTACAAAGATGGGCTACAAGTCGCCGAGATGGCATCTGGCATTTAATTCTCGCAGTAGCGAAAGTTTTGTAATAAATATACCAGAAATCATTATAAGTCTGTGTTACATTCATTTAGTCGAATGAAGCGAAACATCAGGGTAGAAAAAATCACACAGGTGCCAATCGAACAACAAGAAATCGAACTGGTCGAGAGAAAAGGGATAGGACATCCCGATTCAATATGCGATGGTGTGGCGGAAGCTGTGAGTAGGGCATTATCCAGAGAATATCTAAAGCGATTCGGCAGAATTTTACACCATAATACAGACCAGGTTGAGCTGGTCGGTGGCGAGGCGGCCCCAACTTTTGGCGGAGGAGAAGTCATAAGACCGATGTACCTTTTGTTGAGTGGGAGGGCAACAACATACGTCGGTGATGAGAAGGTTCCTGTAGGAAGAATCGCCCTTGATGCAGCCAGGGAATATCTGGCAGAGAGCATAAAAAATCTGGAAACCTCGCACATGGTAATCGACCAGCGATTGGGGCAGGGTTCCGCCGATCTCGTAGACGTTTTTGAACGAAGTGGGGTGCCAAAAGCCAACGACACATCCTTTGGTGTGGGTCATGCTCCTTTCTCAGAGCTGGAGCGAATTGTGCACGAGGTTGAGGGTGCAATAACGAACGATTTGAGCAAGAAACAGCCAGCCATTGGGGAGGATATAAAGGTGATGGGGCTGCGCGAAGGTGACAATATACACGTGACTGTCGCCAATGCCCTTGTCTCTAGGTATGTGGATGATCTCGAACACTACATGGCAATAAAAGAGATGCTGAGAAAATGCGTCCAGGAAGTGGCTGAACAACACACCAAGAGAAAGGTGTCAGTAGCTGTAAATGTGGCAGATGACTATGAACGGGGCTGCGTATACCTAACCGTCACCGGTACCTCAGCCGAAATGGGTGATGACGGTTCTGTGGGCAGGGGAAATCGCTGTAATGGGCTCATCACCCCCAACAGACCCATGAGCATGGAGGCTACTAGCGGCAAGAATCCAGTCAATCACATAGGCAAGATCTACAATCTACTGGCAAACCAAATAGCGCACGATATGGTAGGGGCGATTGACGGCATCGAAGAAGTGTATATACGCATCCTGTCCCAGATAGGACAGCCAATTGACAATCCAAAGGTCGCAAGTGCGCAGATCATACCTAAAAAAGGAGCTAATATGAGCGCCATCAAACCCAAAGCCGAGACCGTGATCGATGAATGGCTATCGGATATCTCCAAAATCACCGAAATGGTCATAAAGGGCGAGCTAATGACCTTTTAGCCTTCTATTCCTATATTCTTCGAGGATGGACTCTAAAATTTCGATCTTCTTTCTGAATTTTGTCTTCTCGCTGCGCGCCTTCCATCGAGCAATCGCTTTATCTAAGGTGCTTGGGTCGATGACTACTAGGTCATCAACTCTCCTAATTGAAATTTCCTCGGTCGTGAAAACTGGGATATTGCTCGCGAGAAATCGTTCCATGGCGGAATGAGACATCTCATTCTGAATGATGACCGCCTTTATGTCTCTGTCTACTAACATTTTGGCTGTGACACTTCCACCGCCACTGGCATCTTCTAAAAAAATCACATCTCCTTTTTTCAACCCGTATTTTACGTCTATCTCTAAAATGGAGTCCTTGGTAAAGGAACGTATGGCTTTTACAGGCTTGGCATGAAGCGTCTCCAGCGCTCTAATGCCCTTCAATTGATCGATTTGGTGAGACAAACGGGATATCTTATTCTGCAACTCCTTCACTTTTTTCCTTAGTTGCGCGATTCTTTCATTGCGTGCACTGATTTCTTTCGTCTTCATCAACTTTCTTAGCTCTTTCAGCGCCATCCTGTCCGTCTTGCTAGTAAGCCGTTTAATCTTCTCGTCTCTTGCGGATAATTTACATTGCAACTCGTCGACATAAGCTCTTAGCCTATTGATCTGGCTTTTTTGACGATGTATTGCCTCTTGTAGCGTTTGCACCCGCTCATCTACTTCCTTGGTCTCTTTGACTTCCTCAGCCATCTTCTTAGGCACCGCAGATAACTTGGTGATGGCAGAATCTACCGAGACGCCTTGAACTACCAGTGCTTTAACCTCATCCGGCTCAATACCAGCAGGTGTTTTCTTTTCGATTTGAGCAAACTTATTTTTGCAGTCCTTGAACGCCATACGTGCAGCGGCTAACGCATCCCGTTCATGGTCGTTGGAACACTCAAAAGACTTTGTCAAAGCGATTTTTTCGTCGGTGGGTAGTGACTCTTTTGGGGAAAATAGGACTGCATGAAACGCTCTTTTAATCTTCTCTACCATGGTTGGCGGTGGAGTCACATCTGTGGCTATGATTAGTGGATGTCCATATGCGGCTATATGCTCTACTATACTCGAGGTTGGAATCGATCTGGAGCTGGATAAGCTTAGTAATTTACCCTTCAGGTCGAGTATTGCAATCGCTGTGGTCGTGCCAGGGTCTACGCCAACGATGAGATATCTCCTCTTTCTGGATCGCATGATTCGCTCCAAATCAATTATAACGTATCATGATAAAGATAGCTTTTGATGGAGACGAAATGCGATAAGTGCAATCGCCGGCCGATTCACTATCAAAGGTATTCTGGCATGCATCTTTGTGAGGAGCATCTCAAAGAGGATGTCGAGCGCAAGATCAAGACAAGCATACGGAAATACAAGATGATAAAAAAAGATGATGTCATTGCAGTTGCGCTGAGTGGAGGAAAGGATAGTATGGTTGCGCTGCACGTGTTGAACTCGCTATTTTGTGACCGCCCGGACATCTCGATAATGGCGATATCGATCGACGAAGGGATAAGAGGATACCGCAAGAAGACGATTAAGGCAGCGAAATTGTTATGCAAAAAGCTTGGCGTATCGCACACCATAGTGTCATTCGATGAGAGTTTCGGACGGACGCTGGACCAAATAGTGAAGGTGAGAAAGGACAAATTCCCGTGCAGTTTTTGCTCCGTACTCAAAAGAACCCTTCTAAATAGGACTGCCCAGGCGTTAGGTGCCACCAAAGTGGTAACGGGGCACAACTTGGATGACGAGGCACAATCAGTGCTCATGAACATCTTACGGGGGGACGTGGACAGACTGGTCAGATTAGTTCCCACGAGCGTCCGCCCAGGATTGGTGCCCAGGATTAAGCCGCTGAGAAATGTTCCAGAGGCAGAGATCGCCCTCTACGCACAGGTTGAGAATCTGCCCGTAGATTTCGTCGAGTGTCCATACAAGGGCCTGTCCCTCAGGGGAGAAGTAGAGTGCATATTAAACAATTTTGAGGATAAACATCCTGGTACCATGTATGCAACAATGGGTAGCTTTTATAAAATGTTGGATTTACTGAAGGAAGGATGGACACAAGTAGATCTTCAGCAGTGCAGCGTGTGTGGAGAGCCCACATTTGCTAAAATATGCCAAGCATGTAAGCTATTGAGAGAATTAGGAAATAAAAAAAGGGTTAAAAAATAAAAAAGAGAGCGTTATCGAATTATGTCGATGAGCCGTCTCTCTTGTGTTTCAGGCTCTCCATGCATGTTCAGCATTCTCGTTGGTCCAAGCACCTGTGCCGATTGCACACCTGTCATAATGGCCATTACTCTGACCCTGCCCTCAAAGTCAGGGTTAATCCGCGAGCCCCAGATCACGTTTGCGTGTGGATCAAGTTCGTACGTGATTTGCTGTGCGATGTTTTCCGCCTCACTCAGCGTCAGGTCAGGTCCACCCGATATGTGTATTAGCGCGCCGCTCGCTCCTCTATAATCGACATCTAGCAATGGGTGACTCAACGCCGCCCGTACGACACCCTCAGATTTATCCTGTCCTTTTGTCTCGCCAACTAGCATGACCGCAACTCCGCCGCAACTCATGACCGTCTTGATGTCAGCGAAATCCAGGTTGATCAATGATGGTTGAGTGATCGTCTCGGATATGCCCTTGACGGTTTCGGCGATCAATTGGTCCATCACTGAGAATGCCTGTTCTATCGGAAGGTTTGGCACATATTCTAAAAGCCTGTTGTTATCCAGAACTATCACGGTGTCTACCACATCTCTTAGGTCTTCTAACCCTTCCTCGGCTAGAACCATCCTGGCCCGCTCTACCCTGAATGGGGTTGATACCATTCCAACGACAATGGCGCCTTGTTTTCTAGCGACTTCTGCAACTACTGGCGCAGCACCGGTTCCGGTTCCTCCACCCATGCCCGCGGTGAGAAATACCAAATCCGCATCTCTCAATAGGTCTTCCAGCGTCCCTCTTGCGAGTTCAGCTGCTCGCCTTCCGACATCTGGGTCGCCGCCAGCACCAAGTCCCTTGGTAAGCGACTTGCCCACTAAGACTTTTTTGTCTGCCTTGACGGCATCTAGGTGTTGTTTATCGGTGTTTAGGGCTATCATTTCTGCGCCCTCGACACCCATGTTGAACAATCTGTTAATGGTGTTGTTTCCTGCTCCGCCGCATCCCATGATCACTATTCGTGGTTGTCCGAATTCCTCAAAATCATCGATGTCTTTAGTTTGCGCTCGCTCTTTTTCGGCGTATTTTAACGCCTCTTCTACAATAGATTGCATTCCCATCCCCTCTTTTTGTGTTTTATGCTATGCAGATATTTTCTCTATTATGTCTAGGAGTTTGTCACTCCTATCATCTACTAAATTTCTAACAGCCGCCCTGATTGCTTCACTCTTGGACGGAAACTCTCCTGCATCGACCATTAAGTCGATCATCTTTATTTGTTGTTCTGGGAGCCTGATTGTTATGCGTTCCATGTACTCCCACCTTGTATGACGTTTGTCAGACAAAAAATTGAGCATGATATTATATAAGGTTATGGGTTCTTATATCATATATGAATACAGTATTGGTAACAAATTTGGTCAACAGCAGGTACTTCTGTTAAAAGTCATAGTTAAAGATGGAAATATATGAAGATAGACCTGGTTGCCTTCGACTCATTTGGCATTAAAAGCATGTGCACAAGGGTGGAGACCAAAGACGTCACAGTAACCATTGATCCTGGTATAGCAGTCGAAACGGGTTCGTTCCCATTGCCAGATGAAGAAAAAATTCGTTTAATCATGGAATACGAAGAAGCAATAAGAAAGGGCTGTGAAATCTCCGATGTCATAGTAATCACACACTATCATTACGACCATCACATACCAGTAGCAGATAAGGAGATGTACGGAGATAAGATTCTCTTGATCAAGGACCCTTTGCGCTATATCAACAAATCACAAAGATATCGTGCGAGTGAATTTTTGAACCTCGTTGAAGGAGTGGCAAAAGAGATCAAAATAGCAGACGGGCAGAGCATTAAGTTTGGGGGCACTAAGCTGGATTTTTCGAGACCGCTGTGGCACGGCGTCGAAAACTCCAAGCTGGGTTATGTGCTAATGCTTGCGATAGAAGAGAAGGAGAAAATGCTCTTTTCATCAGACATAAGCGGACCGATGATAGAAGAGTATGCCGACATGATCATCAAGGAGAAGCCAGACGTATTGATTTTGGATGGACCGCCTACCTATATTTTGGGTTATATAATGTCTTACAAAAACCTGGCCAGAGCCATCTCAAACATCGAGAAAATCGTCGGGAAAATCGAGGGAAAGATAATACTTGATCATCATCTGATGAGGGACTACAGGTACAAGGACCTTTTAAAGATCGTCTACGATAAAGCAGTTGAACTCGAAAAAGAGGTTTTGTCGGCCGCCGAGGCTAAAGGCGAGGAGCCCATGGTGCTAAGGGGTGTCAAAAAATATGGAACAACCAAATGGGAAAAGTGGGAGCCCATCACTAGAGAAAAACTTGAGAAGATGTTGGAACGTTAACCCCAAAGAAGACATTTATATATGACTAATATATGACTAATATGACTACTTATTTTAGATGACATTGGGGGTGGGGAACGTGCTGAGTTACACTCTGCTGTTTGGATTGGCGCACATTTGCTTGGCCATTGTCCTCCTTGTAATGATGGTGGGCATATATAGAGGGTTAACACAAATGGACGTAGAGGCATTTAGAGCGAGAGTTTTCTTGAACCGCCGCCTTATAGAAAGAACATGGATCGGAATTTTTATCATCATAGCCATGTTGATCGCATTTGAATCTCTTCAATTCTATAGCTACTATACAGCATCAGATGTAGATGTTATTGGCGATCTCCTGGTATTTGTGGGCGCGGTCTTTTCTATACACTTCGTTTAAGCTTCGCGTATTGTTAATAACGATGTGGCGTAAGACGTCGTTGTTATCACAAAGATAAGCGAACGCCCGGGTCGGGATTTGAACCCGAGTCGAAGCCTTTCTGCAAACTTTTTCGACAGGGCCTCATGATAGGCCACTACACTACCCGGGCAAAAGATTGCACCCTCTAGATTGAGGGCCGATCCCGCCTCCCGGATTTGAACCGGGGACATCGCGGTCTCTGCGCGGTACGCGCGTCAGCACTTAAGCAGATGCGTAATGTGCGCTCTAAGGCGCATTAGCAAACTACAGCCGCGCACTCTAACCAGACTGAGTTAAGGCGGGTGCATAGGTTGGTGGTACCAATTGTACTTATCCTTTTCCGTCAATAAATATTATGCCTCCAACCATAATCTAAATTGCTCTAATCCCGTCTTGAAAACGTTATTATACACGAGGGAGACCTCAGCGTAGTTGGTGAGATAGCACCGATGACAATCTTTAGATGTCATCAGCGCTCGCTTTCTTTCCCCGCTATCGATGATATCCTTGAGCGTCCTCTCCTTGATCGCTCCAACCTTGGTCGTTACCTCTGGATGATAACACGGAACGATGACGTTTCCATCTGGGTCCAGTCTGATGAGAAGAAAACTACAGCAATCAAACGTCTCCTTATCCCTGATTAATGTCAGGTATTCCTTCGAGTTCCAGATGGGATAGTCTGAACTTTTCATCTCGATTAGAGTATCAATGATGCGCCTAAACTCCTCATCATATGCCAATGTGGGTGACTCGGGAACCATGACCACCACGGGCTCAAACGTGATGCCAATTTCCAGTTCATCAACTAATTTGACCAGAGACATCAAATCGTGCAGATTGATTTGAGTAATTACGGTATTGATATTCACTTTGAGGTCTTCGTGCTCCTTCCTGCATTCTGCCGCCTTCTCTATATTTTTGCGTATTTTCCAGTACGTTTTTGCATCGCATCTGTGGGTCGAGTGCTCTGCGAGATGCGAGTCGAGGCTAATGGATAGCGCACTTAGGTGTGGAACCACTTTCTCCAACTGTTTCTCGAGCAGGATGCCATTGGTTACCAACGTGGTAACCATACCCTTATCGTGAGCGTATTTCAATACATCAGGAATATCATCTCTCAAAAGCGGTTCTCCGCCGGTAACAGAATAGAAGGAAATGCCAAGCTCTTCTACCTGGTCGATTACGGAAAATACCCCATCGGTTCGTAGTTCATCGCCAAACTTGCGGCGCCAGAAGACACAGTATTTACATCGCAAATTACATCTGTTTGTGATCACGTGCGCGAGGATTGCGGGATTGAGGTGGCCAATCTTGTCTTCTACTATGGTTTCCAGTACATTAAGAAAGGCGATCAAATCGTATCCCTATTCAGAACTCATCATCCTGTATATAACTTCTTCCAAACCTCAGTGCAAGTTCTGCCTTCATCAGCTCTCGCCCTAGGTAGGCAGCGTGCTCTGTCAAGGATACCAATCCTAAATCTTGTATTGTGTCGAATATGGCTTTGGCATTGGTACCGGTTATGGTTATGCCCTCTTTCTCGTGCTTGGCGACGATTTTTTCATCGTGGATCGCGATTCTGAAGCATCCTTTGGGGTCCCGCGCCCGTTCTGTGTGCGGCGTTGCCTCAATTGGATTTTCGACCTTTATCTCATCTTCTCTGCGCCTCTTCTCCTTGATGATCAAGAGATCTAACCCCAAATCCTTGGGAGCAGTGCCCCTATCCTTGGCGAGAAGCATCATCTGGGTAGCGGTCTTCAGCTCCTTAATACTCCCCTTGGCCTTGTCGCTGTACTGTGGCGTGAATAATATACTGGCATAAAGCTCCATGGCTATACCTGCCAGAGTTGCGTTAATACCAATAGAATCGGCATCCATAAGCTCTGTAATGTTCCCCACGCCGAAGAATAGTGGTAAATTACTTACTTGTCTGAACTTGTGATAAGATGTTAGGGAATCGATGAATCCATGCCCTATAGGAGCAAGAATCGGGTCTGCGACGATCTTCTTAATCCCAATTTCCTGTGCCATCTCTATGTTTTTCCATAGGCTTTCGAAATCATCATCCGGTATCACCACAGCCGCTATGTCCTGGGACGCAACCGCCCAGCCCACTGATTTGATGCTGCTGCTGTTCAAGCTGAGCACCATATCTGCCCCTGCTTCAACACCCGCCAAAATCAGATTGGAATCTAGAGTATCGATGCTGATTGGAACGCCAAGAGAGGATGTCGCTTCGACGGTACGCCTTACTTCAGCGGGAGTTGCGTCCAAGGGGATTCCGAGATCGATGATGTCTGCACCATCCTGCAGGTAACGTTCTGCAACTCTCTGAAGCTCACTCTCGTGCAATCGCGTCGCATCCACGATTTCACCCGTCACCTTCATCCTGGAGTTGCCACCGATTTTTACATCTTTTATTGTGAACTGTGGCGTTGCGCGCCCTTCCAGCTGACAAATCCTTTCCAGCGCTTCGCCACGCTTTTTGCTTGATAACAATTGGCACGCAGGCACGGTGTGCGAAAATTCAATCTCATCAGAATGCTGCAACACCCAGTCAAGATCGCATGCATGTTTGGGTCCCAGCCTTATCTTAACACCGAGCCCCCTCTCAAGAGATGCGAAATCACCTGATGCCAAACCAGGAACAAGAACGAGGTCGTACGAACTTATGTTTGAAACCGCTCGTAATAGCGAAGGCGTGATGAGCGCAGCGACATCTACATCTAACAAGAGGACATCAGCCTTATTGCCAACTGCTTTTTTTACCGAATCGTATGCCCTGCGTCCGGTCGTTACTAAAATGCGCATATTAAGGTTTTATATCTCATCTAAAACAAAACGTTATTGATATCATGTTGCGATTTGATTTGCATGTTCACTCGAATTTTTCACGCGATGGATATGATCCAATAGACTCGATCCTCAAACGCGCTGAGGAAATTGGATTGAATGGCATCGCAATAACCGATCATAATACAATTGAAGGTGGATTGACTGGGATAAAGAGGGCAAGAGCTCTTGGACTGGATTTGATGGTGATTCCCGGGGTCGAGGTCTCCACCGCAGAAGGTCATCTCGTCGCGCTGGGCATCACCAAGGATATTCCACCAGACTTGCCTGTGGATGAAACGATCAAAATCGCGAAAGATCTGGGGGGAATCATCATCGTGCCCCATCCATTTCATCCATTTCGCCATGGATTGGGTTACATTCCAAAGGATGTAGATGCCATCGAGGTGTACAACTCCAGGTGTATCACAGGATATTCGAATGGGCGCGCAAGGGATGCTGCAGCGCGTATGGGCATAAGCATGGTCGCCGGCTCTGATGCGCATACTGCGGCCACGATAGGATATGCGATAACCGAGCTAAACGCAAAGCCACTTATGAACGAGGTTTTGGATGCGATTAAGACAGGAGACACTAAAATAAGGGGGAAGAAAATTCCGCTGCACATATTCGCTAAACAAGCTCTTCGGGGTGTGCCGCGTCGCGTGCACAGGTTTATTTCAAAGCACTGTTAGAATCCCGCTCGGATGCTCTAAGACGGTGATGCCGTCCATGGAGCGCAACTCCTCTATGTTACGCGCATCGACATCGCGTACCTTAAGTCTCACATTTCCTCCTTTGATGGCATCGTACGGGCAAAGGTCAATGCAGATCCCACACCCTGTACATTTTAACAGGTCGATTTGATCTGAGATTGCATGTTCTGGGCACGCATCCTTTGGCGGGCATGCATCGCACTTCTTGCAAAGCTCTCTATCTATATGGTATGGAAGTGGCGATTTCATCTCACCACTTAGGTCCACCGGCACTATATACACCGGCGTTTCACTTTTATTGGCTTGCGCAACTACATTTGTAATAAGGGAATCTGCAATTCCGCGTACAATCTTGGCAACCGTGTTAGACGTTGCGGGTGAGACGACCAATGCGTCATATTTCTTCAGTAAAAAGCGCCCTGCTTTTGGGGCACTCGCTCCCGCTTCTCTCTCGAAGATGATCTCGCGCAGATATTCTCCGTTAGATATTTCACCCAATTTGTCAAGCAAGCCGTACATGCGCAGCACTTCTTCGCCTGCACGAGATACAAACGTGGTGATTTGATGTTTCTGCGCAAGCGTCTTGAAAACTTCGTAGCTTTCCTTCAACAAATGCCCTGCGCCAGTGATCCCCCATGCGATGTTCATTCCATTACCTCACAATTCTGTTGATCTGTTAACTTATGTTGCTAACTTGGATTATTGATTATTGTATCAAGACAATCCAATATACCTTTTTAAGCAGTATTAGCGCAATGCGTTAATATGTTGTTATACGCAATTGCAATTCATTCCTATCCGAGAAGGATTTAAATAACATAATGTTATAATTTATAATAAAACATAATTGGTGATTGTCATGGTCAAAGCAATTGTAGATCTAAGTGAGCATGAGGATAGAATCGTGAATATTGTTAAAGGAAAATTTGGTTTACGGAATAAGTCAGAAGCGGTCAGATTAATAATCGACGAATACGAACAAGAATTTTTAGAACCAGAACTTAGGCCAGAGTTCATAGAAAAAATGAGAGGTAGGGAGAAGGAACCTACTGCCAGAGTAAAGGATTTTAGAAAGCATTTTGGATTAGAATAAAATGTTTATTTGCAATACATTGATATACTAGTAATACTATGTACTACACTGGTGACCGGCATGTCTATTGCTATTTCGGTTCGGCTGCCTAATGAAATCGTACATGAGCTGGAGAATCTCGCTAGTGCTACAGAGCGCTCCAAGACATACATCATTCGCAAGGCGATAGAATCATATCTTCAAGAATCCGCTGACTACCTAATTGCTTTAGAACGTTTGAATGATAAAGGTGACGAGATCATTTCAAGTGAAGAAATGAGGGAACGCCTTGCCCTGCAAGATTGAGTACAAATCGTCAGTTGTTCGTGATCTAAAAAAATTGGACAAGAGCGTGGCTAAAGACATCCTTCAGCAATTAGAAACTTCTCTATCTAAAAATCCAAACTGTGGTCTGCCCCTCAAAGGGCAATTCAAGGGACTATTCAAATACCGCATAGGCGACTATCGCATCATCTATACTAAAACCAAGGAAGGAGTGCTAATCTTACGAATCGGGCACCGCAGCAAAGTATACAAGTAGCATACTTCGAGGTTAGGGCAAAATTTATAAGAAGTGATGGTGCGAATTACAATTTTTTATATCTGCCCCTCAAGAACCCCTTCAACTTTTTCATCGCCTCTTTTTCGCGCATGCTGCCGCACTTTTTTACGATTTCCTCGTAATGCGCGATCCACTTGAGATACTTTTCATCTTTCGTGGCCAGATACCTCGTAGCATGTATCGTCGCCTCGATGATGGCATTGGTGCTTCTCCTAATCGTCCATATTCTCTTTCGAAGGACCTTGCCCTTTATGGGATGCAAATATATTAGAGTATCATCTTGTTCATCCTTCTCGCATTCAAATGACACCCATGCATCCGCGCATCTCAATACTGGTATTTCATCGACTATATACAACTCCTTCTCGTCTAAATCTCCTAGCGCGGATAACACAAAAACTAGCGGGTCGCTCACGACATTTGCAACGAGTTTCTTCGTTGCTTGAATGTTCGAATAGGTGTGCGTATCAGGGTATATTCTAGCGCATATCTTTTTATCAGATATGATGCCAATCGGCGCAGCATTTGGCTTTCCAGTTGGCGATATCGTGGTGGCGATGACCTCAGATATGCCATCCTGAATGCCAAAATCACGCAATTTCATTGCATCCCTCCAGAAGGTGCACAAATAGGGAGGCTGCTACGATATCTGCTGTTGTACCGGGATTTATTCTCCTGCGAATCAGTTCATCGTCAAATTGGCGTATGGTGTTGATATCCCAATCTTTTAGCATAGTGGATGCCTTTCTGCTGACCTCTTCTGCTACCGATGAGCCGAACTTCCTCTGAACCAAGGTGTCAGGTTGCTCTGCGAGGAGCGTGAGATAGGTGTACACAATGGCATTGTTCATACTCATCTCTTTTACTTTTTCCGCCAGCATTCTGGCACCAGCGAGCGTTCTTGAAAAACCGTGCACCCATTCCTGCGCAATTCCATCACGCTCTGCAGATATCTGCATGATGTCATACAGTGCCAATCCTCTTCTTCCAATCTCGTCGATTGACGTCGCATCCTTCACGCTCAAATCTTCAACCTTTCCTAAGTACACATCAACGCATTCGAACGCTTTATAAAATTCGATTGCATCTTCGACCGTGGTTTTTTGCACAATCTCGCTTGCGGCGCAAACGTCTCCTTTGCCGGTTGCCATGATCAACGGCATTATTAGAAGAAACGTGCCAAAATGCGTGTTTTTGCCCCCGCTCCATTTTGCGCTTTCCTCTACGGCCTCTCTAATCAACGACCCTACATTATTATCGCTCATAGCGGCCTTCTCGAACACAGGTCTAACACCGATTGCGGAGGCTAGAAAATGCTCGTATTTGATGTCCACGAAATCATGATCTCTGTCAACGTTACCAGGCTTTGGCGTAGCCGAAACCTCCAAGATCATGGCGAGCTGAGCGCATCTGGCGATGTAACTTGGGTTCATAATCACAAATATCTTGCGCAAATGTTAATAGATGTTGGGAAAATCTGGAAAAAGAGGTGAAAATATGGTAAAGACATTCACGCTGGTGAATGCTGAAGTTGGCAGGGCGAGGGATGTTTATACAGAACTCAAAAAGATCGGCGCAGAAGTGCATCCACTGTTCGGCGAGTTTGACTTCATAGTGATAGCGGATTCGCCTGACCTGAGAAGCGCAACCGCAAAGATACTCGAAAAAATTCAGTCCGTGAAAGGGGTTGCACGAACGAGGACGCTCGTTGGAGCAGAGTTATAAACCAGTGAACAAACGCTGCGCCAAATATGGTGGCAACCCTACGCTAATGGTCTTGGATGCAACCTCTTCGATGTCATATTCGATTCTGTGCATTGTTAGCTTTCCCGACTCTGTATCAAAGATAGCATACGCCGCCTTGGGATTTCCATCCCTGGGCTGACCTACCGCTCCTGGATTGATAATTTTTCTGTCGTCGAGTTCAAGACCCCACTGAACATGAGTGTGGCCCAGAACCAGGATTTTCTTGCCTGCTTGGTCTAAAAATCCACTAAGTCGTGTGGGAGACGTCATCGGATACACATATTCGTCTGGATCAGATGGGCTACCGTGAAAGATGGCGATATCCTCAAAAATGAGCTGTTCGGGAAGCGTTTTCAGAAACTCCATGTTCTTAGGTGAGAGATTGTCGCGCGTCCATCCTATTGCGGACGCGGCGAGTGGATTAAACCAGTTCGTATCGCCGGTGATTACTGCAACGTCATGATTCCCCCTAATCGAAACGATTTTGTGTTTCCTCACAATTTCAATGACTTCGTTGGGATAAGGATAATATCCAACGATGTCACCGGCGCATAAAATCTTATCAACCTTCATATGATCCAGGACGGCTCTAAGCGCAGGCAGATTTGAATGTATGTCTGCTATTAAACCGATCAGCATCACACCACGCAAAAATCCTTTAGCCTCTTGATGGCATAATATTTGTCTTTCCTATCGAGTTTGGCGCTTTCTATTGCATCCTCCAGAGTTTGAATCGAACTGTCGTATACTGCTCTGTCAACTGGGTAGGGATGACCGTCCTTGCCTCCATGGGCGAAGCTGTATTTTACGGGGTCCCTCCAGCTTGGCTGCGTGCCATATATCAAATCGGAAATCAGGGCGAGCGCCCTTATTTTCCTCGGCCCCATCCCCTTTAATGATAGCAATTCCTCGTAGCTCTCTGGCTGTATTTCGTGTGCTTTTTGCAGCACCTTCATTCCCTGCTTGGTGATATCCATGTCCAGTATGGGATGATGAGCGGGCATGGTGAATCCTTCTGCTTCGAAGTCGGTCAGCAGTTTCTGCTTTGCAGGTCGAAGATATTTCCCCAAGTCCTTTTCGCTTCTGACCAGCTCCAGACTGCCTTCCCTTGTTTCCCTGCTGTCTCTGGAGGTCAAATCCAAAACTATCTGTTCTATTTTATCAGAACATATCCCGGTATGGGGCTCCTCCACAAAACTCTCAACGGCATCGGATAACCAGTGATATCGTCTTGCATATCTATCGCTCATGCCTTGCTGCACAACCACCCAGTCGCCCTTTTCAGTAAAAATGAAGGAATGATGATAGAGCTGGTAACCATCCTGAA
The DNA here is from genome assembly GCA_030018435.1 of Methanocellales archaeon. Lineage (GTDB taxonomy): Archaea > Halobacteriota > UBA148 > UBA148 > JAUWXC01 > JAUWXC01. Next base: position 24,339 of record JASEEY010000008.1, on the reverse strand, counting down.
CGCAGGTGTTATCCACTTTGGCGGACAACTTGCTCGCATGCTTTAGTCCCTCGACTTTGTCCGTGGACAGGGAGAATGTGTCAGCGGTCTTTTCTATCTCGCCTAGCGTCCTTCTTGACGCGCGACCCTTGCCACCTGCGACCTTGATGCCATATTCCTCGGGATCGATTGCCATTTTTAGGGCGCCGCATGTCGTGGTCGTCGTGCCCGATGAGTGCCAATCAAATCCCAGAACGCAGGAAAATGCCTGAAACCAATACGGGTCCGCGACCCTCCTTAAAAACTCCTCTGGACCATATTCATAGACGAGGACTTCTGTGATGCCACCGGCTAACTTGACCATTCGTTCAAATAACCATCTCGGGGTTTTTCCTCCATGCAAAGGAAGAGTTGTGATGCCAGTGCGTTTCATTTTCCTAATTAATACTTGGTTAGTTCAATGATAAATCTTGCCAGTCTTTCGCCTTCTTTTGGTGAGGTCATCATTGTGTCTATCTTTACCACCTTGACATTATGAACAACGCAATCGTCCTTCCTGTGAATCACCAACACGTCCAAAAAATCTTCATAGCATTGTGCGACACCAGCAGATGACACTTCATAACCCATCGCCTTCATGAGCTTTCCCGCAGGACCGCTCACTGGCTTATTTCTAATAATTGGAGATATAGCAATCACGTGCTTTTTTTGTAGTATGGGAATAATTCCTTTCAACTCCAAAATCGGACCGATACTCGTAATCGGATTGGAGGGTCCGATGATGATAGTATCCTCAGAGCTCAACGCGCTAATCATCTCTGTTGTGGGTTTGGCTGCATCCAAGCCGTCAAATCTGACATCCAATACCTTCGGCTCTCCTTTATGCGCAATCCAAAAATCTTGGAAATGCATCTCTCCCTCAGATGTATAAATCATCGTCGCCACTGGATCATCGGTCATCGGCAATACCCTTGCTTTTACACCCAAAGAAAGTCGCAACCTTTCTGTTGCCTCGGTTAAGGTATAGCCACTACTAATTAACTCCGATCTAAAAATATGCGCTGCCCTGTCCTGATCGCCCAATTTCATAGGTTCGCGATATCCTAACTTTTTCAGCGCTTCGTGCGTGTAAAAGGTATCGTTCTTAATACCCCACCATTTTTTCTCATCAATCAGACCTGCAAACGTATACAAAACGGTATCGATATCCGGACAAACTAGGTTGCCTGAAACCCATCGATCTTCAGCAGTGTTTACGATTACTGTGATACCCTCTTCAGGGATTACGTTCTTCAGCCCCCTCAGCAACTTTGGCGTTCCTGTTCCGCCGGATAGTATGATCAAACGTCACCTCTCCTGGTTTTCCAAAAGATATTTCATCGGCCTCTAGATATCCTTAGAGTCGTTGGATATAATCCACGACCTCCTGGATCGACTATAACTGTGAATCTGAGATGTGTCACCTATAGCATTTTAAGCAGCTTTGGTATATCAACCTCGATGAAATGTTTTACGAACTCAATGTCCTCCTCTGCCTCATTTTTGTTAATCGGCTTTGCACCAGGATATCTTGGTAAGTTATATTTTGATAAGATGGTATTTACTCGTTTACAAGTTGTCTTCCTGACCTCATCTCGAAAATGTCTCCCGAACACACCACCTACATTGTGTGTTCTTTGAATATCTCCGGATACGGCAGGCAGAGTAGATTTTATCGCCAGTTCTAAGGCGTGTATCGCGTTGAACATTGCGGGTTCAATGCGTCCAGAGTCTAAGCTATCTAATGCAGTTTGAAGATAACTTTTGCTCAAATTGTAATATTCTTGTACCTTTTCATTTGCTTCCATATGTCTAGCCTCTTATTGAGATCACCGTAAATCACAAGCCCAGAGTCTTTTACTTCTTTAGGGAGCAATAGGTCGCTCTTCAATTCATCAATTCTCATAAACTGTGGCTTAACCCTATGTTTGGTATCCATCCCAGCCTCTGAGAGAGCATCGAGGATCTTCTTTTTAATGTCCTCTTTCCACTGCGCCCTTAAAAAAAGCAGGTCAATGTCGCTCTTCCAGGTCCCTTCTCCTCGTGCAACAGAGCCAAAAAGAACCACATGGAACTCGGGTTTTTGTTTCATGTCTTCAAGTTTTTCTAGATATTTTCTTAGATCGGATTTGAACTCCTCCTGCTCCACTTGTTCGAGCAAGAGAAATCTAGGGTCTAACGATGATTTTGATTTTAGGCCAATGATGCCCGCTTTTTTCGGATCGATTAATAAAACCAAAGAGAGCTGATTTAAGGAATAGTAAATCTCTCTACCGACGTGGGTCTTTTTCTCCTTCTCAGAAATTACCTCAATGTCTTTTAAATTCCTAAGATGCTTCAGTAGGGCTGGCTTGCTGATATTCAACTCACTAGCTAATTCTGATAGACTCTTCTCTTTTTTAAGCAAACTCTCTATTATCTTCTTAGAGGAGGGTTTCAGCAGTTTATCTAGCATGATATTTTGTTATTAACTAATTAGCTAATAAGTTTATCGGTTATTCCTATGGATGATTAAACCTACTTCTTGCTCTCCAAAAGATATTTCATCGGCCTATAAATCTCCTTCAAAGGCCACTCAAGCTGATGTCCAGCATATTCCAACCTCTTTAAAGTCGTCTGATACGGGTCCACGACTTCCTCTTCTATGTTAGTTACGAGGGATGGATCTATTTCGGCCAGTTTCCTCGCAAGGCTAGCTCTTTCCTCTGAGCTCATCACCCTAGGGTCTGCGCTCATAGCCGCCACATGAAAACCCACTCCACACTCCAAAAGATTTCTTATAGCCTGAAAGGGGACATCAAAACTCTCGGGTACGGCTCCGGTTTTCCTCGTGAAGTCTTCAGGCGTGCCCGCTTTTAGGGAAATTCTAACATGGGGCTTGGTGAACTTTGAAATTCTCTTAACATAATCCTCATCGATTCCGAAGAGGATACCGTTGGTTTCAAGAATGAAGAGCCTGAACTCGGAATCTTCGACATACTTTAGCAACGCCAAAAGGTGTCCTTTTCCCAAGGTGGGTTCCGCCCCAGATATTCTCAGCTTGGAAGTTCCATATCTATGAGCGGCGTCAGCCAGTTTCTCAAAAACTTCTTTTGGAGAATAAAATTCGCCGTATTTCTCTGGAAAGTCCCTGCTCCAGTCGACCCAGCAGAAGATGCAACGTAAGCAACAACCGCAAGCGTAGCCAGTAGCGATGCCACCATAGACGCCTGTGGCATAAAAATCCGTGTATTTTCTTTTGTCGCCCTTACAGACGATCTTTTCTGTCTCCCTGGCTAATTTAACAGGATCAAAGGGCTCTGAATCCGGCATCACAAACCTAGGGTATTTTGCTGGCATCTTTCTTCCTAAGTGCTCCTATAAGGCACGTATCTCCTGATCCTGCATGTTTCGTGTGCGGAGCAGGCGCCACAATTCCTCCTCTCTTGAACACACCCTCGCTCAAGTGCATAGGCAGAAACCAGTCTAGCCTGCTTTGGCCACAATTTTGATAACCTCATCTTATCCTTAATGCTCTTGGATATCTCACCAGGAATGTTCACACCTCCGCTCCAGCTGACATTCTCAAGTCCTTTCTTCTTCGCCGCGTCCACGCAACGCTCCATTAGTTCACGTGTAGCACCAGGATGAACGTCCATGACGAAATTTGGGCGAAACGCGAGGAAGCAGGTAGGCAGCGATGGATCGACGCTCGCGAGAAACTCACATAGGTCAGGCACCTCTTTCTCATGCACGCCAGGGATTACCATGATTCTGAACTCGTAGAGCTTGTCCCTCGCTCTTCTCGCGATAAATTCCGCATTCCTGAGCACGGGCTCCACTGGAGCGCCGGTCAGAGCGCGAAACGTCTCCTCATTGTAGGCTTTAATGTCAAAGGTGACCGAAGTAGTGAACTTGATGACCCTTCGCATGGATGTCATCGTCAAAAAGCCATTGGTATCGTAGTTGACCCTCACCTCTGGATCGATCTTTCTTGCCTCCTTCACCACCTCCTCAACCCATGGGAGAGAGCAAGTGGGCTCACCTCCCGTGAAGAATAGTCTGTCTGCATCGATGAGCTTCGCCAAAGGGGAACGTAGACTACGAACCGCTAGCTCGCCCCATTCCTTGGGCGCATAATAACCCTCTATCTCTCCTGAGGAAGGATTTTCCGGATAATTTGCAATCCTCCAATTCTGGCAGAAAAGACAGCAGAACGAGCATCCTACTAAGAAGGCATCATAGGATGCGGGAGGAGCGGGATGTAACGAGGAGGCTGCTACGAGAGGTATCGTTATTCCACAAACTCCTCTTTCATTCTCAAGCCTGTTTACTCCACAGCGCCACTCGCAGAGCTTGCAGCTTCTGAGCTCACTCATCCACTTAAGTTCGTTTTCCATTCCTTCGCCAAACCAATATATCCATCTAATATGAAGTATTACTTGTTGGCGATGAAAGTCATCAGAGACCCTATTCATGGATACATAGCATTAGATGATCTTGCATTGGCGCTGATCGACACACCAGAAATGCAGAGACTGAGGCGTATCAGGCAACTTGGCTTATCCAACTTCGTCTACCCAGGGGCCAACCATACCAGATTTGAACATTCGCTTGGTACGTTACACCTTACAGATCAGCTTCTGGATCAATTGCAAGTAACGGGAAAGGAGCGAGACGACGTTAGGGCAGCTGCATTGCTACATGATATCGGGCACGGTCCATTCTCACATGCCACAGAAGGACTGATACTTCAACATATGGGCAGGAGTCATGCTGATGTGGAAAAACTCATTTCAAGCAGCACGATCGCAGACGTACTAGAAGCACATTCGCTGGATCCTGCGAATATCGCTCAAATCATCAGAGGCGAAACAGCATATGGGCAGCTGATAAACAGCGAGATTGATGTGGACAGGATGGATTATTTGGTGAGGGATGCCCATTATACCGGGGTCGCATATGGAATCATCGACTATGTGCGACTGATACACGAAATGGAGCTTTGCGAAGAGCAACTGGTCATAAGAGAAGGCGGCATACAGGCTGCGGAATCCTTGTTGGTGTCACGTTTCTTGATGCACCCAACCGTGTATTATCACCATGTAAGTAGGATTGCAGAAGCGATGTTCACGCATGCAATAGAAGAATTGATTCACTCTGGATTGGACCCTGTGGAGCTGAGCAGGATGGATGATTATGAGCTGATGACACTACTACGCAGCTCCAAAGGATATCCCAAGAAGATATGCGAGTGCATGGATAATCGCAGATTGTTCAAAAGGGCGCTTTACGTGGGCAAGGATTGCGTGAACGTGGAGAGGATGCTGAAGCTCAGGGACCAAGCCAGAAAAGTGGAGAGTGAAATTGCTAAAGAGTCTGGAGTTCCTGAAGGTCATGTGCTATTGGATATCCCTAAAAGACCAGAAATGGTTGAGATGAAGGCAAGGATTCTGGTCAATGGTGAGATGAAGCGCTTGGACGAAGTATCACATCTCGTACGCATCTTGGTGGATGCACAGTGGGATAATTGGAAGTTGGGCGTCTATGCGCCAGAGGAGTACAAGGAAAAGGTAGGGGAGGCGGCAAGCGTCATACTGGGCATCAGAAAACCACCCGTTCAACACAGATTGTCAGGGGATTAGATGAGGATTGTCATTGGGATAAGCGGCGCATCTGGCGTACAATATGGGATACGATTGCTGGAAGCATTAAAGGATCATGAAATACATTTGATCATTTCTGAAGCCGCGAAGTCCATCATTGGGATCGAGACCGATCATAGTGCTGATGAAGTTGCGAAGCTTGCATCCTATGTTTACGCTCATGATGATCTTGCCGCAAATATCGCATCCGGCTCATACAAGTTCGATGCGATGGTCATCGCACCATGCAGCATGAAGACGTTAGGGGCGATCGCAAACGGCATCTCAGACACGCTAATCACGCGCATAGCCGATATATGTCTCAAGGAAGGACGAAGGTTGATCTTGGTGCCAAGGGAAACGCCCCTCAGTCTTATCCACTTGAAAAACATGGTGAGGGCGAAGGAGGCGGGAGCTATAATCTTGCCCGCCTGCCCGGGATTCTACTCCAGGCCAAAAAACGTTTCTGATGTCATCGACTTCATCGTTGGACGTATTTTTGACGTTTTAGGCATAGAACACAAGCTATACCAGCGCTGGGAGGGCGTGCATTGAGTTTTAGAAACTTCATCAAACAATTGGCTGAAGCCGGCAAGTTAATGGAGATTCACGAGCCGGTATCGCCTAAGTTAGAGGCCCCAGCGATGGCAAAAAAAGCGGGGCAACCGATCCTGTTCTATAACGTGAATGGCTCGAAGGTCGTGATGAACCTTCTGAACTCACGCGATATATTGGCTATGGTACTGGACACCTCTCCTAAAGACATCATTAACAGACTCATCAATGCCAGGGGTGGGAGCACGGCCATCGTAGATAACTCGCCAACGAAGGAGGTTGTTTCCGAGCCAGACTTGAGCAAACTTCCCATAATGACCCACTTCGATAAGGATGGTGCGCCATACATAACAGCAGGTGTGCTTGTATCTGAGTTTGAAGGCGTCATGAATGCGTCTGTGCATAGATTGATGGTGCTCAGCAAGACCGAGCTGGTAGCGAGACTGGTGGCGCCACGCCATACCTATCTTCTGCACAAAAAAGCATCCGAACGAGGCAAGCCATTACCAATAGCGATTGCAATTGGAATCGACCCCATTACGTTATTCGCTGCATGTACTAGGGTGCCAGAAGGAGAGGAGTTCAATTACGCATCTGCGTTGAAAAGGGCGCCAGTTGAGCTATTCAGATGCGAGAATGGTATTCGTGTGCCGCATGCCGAGATGGTGTTAGAGGGATACATACATCCGACGAGACGCGCCCCAGAAGGCCCTTTTGTGGACATCACCGGCACATATGACCTCACGAGGGAGGAGCCTGTGATAGAATTAACAAGGATGATGCATCGCAGGGATTTCATCTATCATGGAATTCTTCCCGCAGGTGGTGAGCACAAACTTTTGATGGGCGTGCCATATGAGCCTAGGATTTATGAAGCGGTCGGCAAGATTGCAAAGGTGAAAAACGTCGTGCTGACTGAAGGTGGATGTTGTTATCTCCATGCAGTCGTTCAGATTGAGAAACAAAGAGAAGAAGATGGCAAAAATGCGATATTAGCTGCACTTTCCGCGCATCACAGCCTGAAACACGTGATAGTTGTCGATGATGACATAAACATCTTCGACCTTAACGACATCGAATATGCGATGGCGACACGAGTAAAGGGCGATAGAGATGTAATGACGATTCCACATGTTAGAGGTTCATCGCTGGATCCATGCAATGCTCCAGATGGTACGACGACCAAGATGGGCATTGACGCTACCAAAACCATCGGCGAAGAAAAATTTGAGAGGGCGACGAACCGTTTTGAAAAAGCCTGAGGTCAAGATGTATCTGACAAAAGGAGAAGAGGCAATCTACGATGGCGAGTTTGGTGCAACGAGACAAAAAGCCATGGAAATACTCGTCGCATTGGGTGACATCTATGGCGCCGACCGATTAATTGAGATTAAAAGCGCGCAAGTTTCAGGAGCATCCTACAAAACCATAGGCGATGCTGGATTAGAGTGGATTTCAAGTTTGGAGGGAAAGGTGAAAGTCCCCACCATCCTAAACCCCGTAGGAATGGATAGGGAAAAGTGGAGAGGGATGGGCGTTTCAGAAGAATTCACTGTAAAGCAAAAAGAGATACTGAGGGTTTATGAACGACTTGGCATTTCCCTAGAGTGCACGTGTACACCCTATTACATCGACTCGCCTGCATTCGGCGTTCATCTTGCCTGGGCAGAGTCGTCTGCGGTAGCATATGCGAACTCCGTCTTGGGCGCAAGAACCAATCGCGAAGGGGGACCAAGTGCATTGGCGGCAGCGCTAATCGGAAAAACTCCTTGCTACGGACTTCATCTGGATGAAAATAGGGTTCCGGAGGTGCTTGTGAGAGTTGATGCACAACTGCACGACGTGGACTATGGCGCGTTAGGATATATAGTTGGAAAGGCGGTCGGTGATGGGATTCCTTTGTTCGAATTGTCATCGATACCTTCCAAGGATGAGCTCAAAGCACTCGGCGCTGCCTTGGGAGCATCTGGAGCGGTAGCCCTTTATCATGTGAAAGGTGTCACGCCAGAGTCCAGCAATTTTGATACGCCAGCGGAGCGCATATCCTTGGACACGAAAGACATCAAGAAGGTATGTAGTGGCAACAAACCAGACCTAATCGCATTTGGATGTCCACACTGCTCGGGGGCTGAACTGAGAAAGATTGCGGATTTGCTGGAGGGTAAAAAGGTGCGCATTGAACTATGGGTCTGCACATCCCGCAGGATAAGGGAGCAGCATGAGGATGTAGTAAAACTGATAGAAAAAAGTGGCGCCGAGGTTATCTGCGATACATGCATGGTCGTATCGCCTGCTACTGAAAAATTCGAAAGGGTAATGGTGAACTCCGGTAAGGCTCTTCAGTATCTACCAAATCTATGCGGTGTTGATGCCGTGCTGGGGAGCACTGAGGACTGTATAAAAACTGCGTGTGGTTAGATGAAAGTTAAGGGAAGGGCGATATCCAAGGGAATTGCTAGTGGACCTGCGTTGATAACATCCCAGCCGATTTCATTTCTCGGTGGCGTTGATCCATCTACAGGACAAATCATCGAACATGGGCACGAATTGGAGGGGATTTCAATTAAGGATTGCGTGCTCATTTTTCCACATGGTAAGGGCTCTACTGTCGGCTCGTACGTGATGTACCAGCTCAAGAAAAATGGGGTTGCACCATGTGCGATCATCAATCTCAGATGTGAGGCGATAATCGCGATAGGTGCCATCATATCCAATATTCCAGCAGTGGACCAATTGGAGCTTAATCCACTTGAGATAGTTCGCGATGGCGATCCCATTCTGGTAAATGGAACTGAAGGGTATATAGAAGTTGGATAGTTGAAGCATCATTTCATCCATATGCCTTATAAAGGCGATAGATGCCAGCGACGAATCCTAGGACAACGCCGAGCGTTATGCCAACTACTAACCACCCGCCATCCAGCATCTTTCCAACGAGATATCCTATGAATGCACCGATGATTATAGAAAAAGCCAGTTCAGTGCCAACCGAAAGCGCCCTAACGACTTGTGGTATCATATCTCCTGGCATAACAAAATCCTCATTATCGCTGAAGTTATATAGGTTTATGTGGTGATATCTGGGCAGTATGAGACTGTTAGCCATCTCAGATACGCATGGAAATTTCTCCAAGGTCACTCCCATATTAAAGAAAGCGGGAGATGTGGACGCAATCCTCATTGTAGGAGATATCACCAATTTCGGTCCGGAGGAAAAGGCTAAGGAGATATTCGATCTCCTCCCAAAGAAGACCGTATTAGCGGTTTCTGGAAACTGCGATCCAAAAGGCGTGCTTAATGTCATAGAGACGTCAGGGGCAGTCAGTCTTCATAATTCATCATTTAAATTGGGCGATGTGACATTCATCGGACTGGGTGGATCAAATCCAACTCCATTCAATACACCTTTCGAACACTCAGAAGAGGAGATTCGAGAGATGCTGAGAGAGTTGTTCTTGCGTACCCCGCGCACCAGCAGGATGGTATTATTATCCCATGCGCCACCAAGGGATACGCTGGACAGAACGGCGAACGGCAACGTTGGTAGCGAGGCTATACGGGAAATATTGGGCCAGGTTGATTTGGTCGTGTGCGGTCATATACATGAAGCGAGGGGCGTTAAGAAGGTGGGAAACACGACGATCGTCAATCCAGGAAAAGCAACAAATGGCTACGCAGCCATCATCACGCTCAACGCTGAGATAAAAGTGGATTTCATCGACGTAGAATGAGCTCTAGGTAAGACTCGCGGATCGTATCTTCTTTGCTCAGCCCCAACTTGTGCAGCGTTTCAAAAATGCGTTTGAGCAGAGGTTGATATTCCTCGCACGATACCATTGCCTCTACTTCCATATACGTTCCCAGGTCTCGCACATCATCGATTGATATGTTGATGTCGTTCAACTGATACCTTCTTCTGCGCTTGACCACGGTTGCGACCTCTTTAAAGCCAAGGCAGATGGATCACCTGCTACATAGAGATTCCAGATCGTGATGTGGGTAGGATTAATGTATCAAGTATATTGTTAAATGGAACTGTTCCAGCCGAGTCGCAACCCACAGAGATTGGAGATCATGATAGCGACGGAATTCCAGACCTCATGGTGAAGTTCGATCGATCAGAAGTGCAGAAGATATTTAGTCCAGGAGAGGTAAACATAACGATAACTGGGGAAATTGAAGGATTACGATTCGCAGGCAACGATACGATCAGAGTGATTGAAAAAGGTGCATCAGGCTCTGCGGGTGGTCATTCTCACTCCGGAGGTGGTGGTGGAGGTAAACCAGCCATTCCACCAGGTCAGGAGAAGAAAGGCGAAGATTGGGTGCCACCTGAACAAAGTGAGGATAAAGGCAAAGGTCGTGGACAAGGAGGAAAGTAAAGACATTGGCATTTTTTAGAGACTTATCTCAGGCGATGAAGGAAGATCGTGTAAATCTTCTCAAATACGTGTTAGCGGGAGCGGTGGGATTTGGGATTGGATTTTTGTTTATGTATGTATGGGTAAGTTATACTGATATGTTTCCTGGCGCTCCAAAAAACGTAGGTTTTGGTCTCTTTTATTCTTATAGAGCAGTTGGATATGCTATGGCCGGCATAATAGGTGGAATCTTTCTACAATATGTTTCTAAAATAACGATGAACAAAATACTATTTGGTTTATTCAGTGCTATTGGATTTGCAGTTGGAGGCGTTATATCAGAAATACTTCTAATTATGAGCTCTATCCCTGCGTTAATTTTAGGTTGGATCCTCGGGGATATTGGTTTAATGTCAGAAATACTATTTATTATCATTTTGATTTGCTTTATGATCATGGGCGTCATGATAGGAGGCGCTGTTGTTGGGGCATTTTATGGTTTTGCGGTAAAAAAAATTCAGCAACTGACTATTAATGGGGCAATTTGCTTTGCGGTGGGTGGCATGGTCTCTGGTATTTTCATAAAACCAACCGATTTAATGAGTTACATAATTTTTGGTACAATTGTTGGAGCATCCCTCGGCATTGGTATGTACATCGCCGAAAAACGGTAACCAAGAAAATCATTCTCATTCCAGAGGCGGTGGCAGAAACCAGTCGCCGCAATTAATAAGTATAAAGCCTTGCTTTAGGCTATATCATGCCGGTCAAAAAAGGAGACTTCATCAAGGTATCATATACGGGACGAGTGAAGGGTGGAGACATTTTTGATACGACCGACGAAAAGGTTGCGAAAGAGGCAGGCATATTCAATGAGAACGTCAAGTATGGAGCACAGCTCATTGTAGTTGGCTCGGAATACGCCGTTAAAGGATTGGAGGAGGACATTCTGGGAGAGAACGTCGGCTATAAAGGTACAGTCGAGATTCCACCCGAAAAAGGATTTGGAGCGCACGATCCAAAGCTGATCGAGACTTTTTCCATAACCAAATTCAAGGAAAGACCCCTAGTGGGAGCGAGGGTTAATCTAAATGGAAGGATGGGCACCGTTGCTACTGTCATAGGGCGTCGTGCAAGGGTCGACTTTAATCATCCTCTGGCTGGCAAAACCATTGTGTATGATTACACCATCGAGGAGGAGATAAAGACGCCTAAAAGTAAGATCAGTGAACTCATAGATATGTACGCGCGCGCCGACCTCGATGTTGATATTAAGGAGAGTGTGGCCGTTGTTAATGTCCCTTACGCATTATCATTTGACCAGCGCTGGTTGTTATCGAAGAAGCAAATCGCCGACGATATTTTGGCTCACACAGGCATCAAAGAAGTCCAGTATGTGGAAAAACACACGGTGGCCAAAAAGCCAACAAAGAAGCCGGCGAAGAAGACGTCAAAGCCAAAGAAGGCTGCTAAGAAGTAGACCTTTTCAATTCGACTAGTTTGAGCGAGCGCCTGCAGTTGCGCTCTGGTGTACTGCCAATCACTTTGACAATCGTGCATTTATCGCCGTCTCGCAGCCCAACTGGATGGCAGAAATCATACGACCCGCAATCCTTCTCATCGCATTTCTGCGGCTTAAATGATATCTTCGCGCCCCCTAGCGCCTTCTTGCTGTCTATCGTTGCTGTAATTGGCGCCTCCACCACTTCGACAACACTCACCCCTGACTCATGTATCGGACATTCATGTTGCACATCCCTTAAACCTGTTATCAGATATCTCCTCCCGACATCAAGATTCATGCACGCTTTTCTGAGTTTGCATTTTTTACATTCGTTGCTAGCACCTAAAAACACGAATTCTTTCCCAATCCTCGCTAGCTTAGTTCCTATAAGGGTTACTTTCGCGTTTGCATTGCTCATCGCAACACCTTATATGACATTGGTGATTCTCGCGAGATTTTCCGCCGCCTCTCTAGTTAGCCCATCTCCCAGAATGGTATACCTCTCTGGACGAATTTCATGTGCATGTATTAGCGCTTCGATGATGTGCTGATCTGCAATATCAAGCTCTTTTGCGTTTGTTGGCGCACCTATCTTTTTTAATGTATCCCTGATGAGTCGCCAGTCACCGTTATGCAAGTACATCATCATGATCGTGCCTACACCGCATTGCTCACCATGCAGAGCCGGTTTTGGCGCTATCTTATCCAGCGCATGGCTGAATTTGTGCTCCGAGCCGGAGGCAGGTCTGCTACTTCCAGCAATGCTCATCGCCACCCCGGAAGAGATGAGCGCCTTGGTTACGATTCGCGCAGATTTTTCCAATCCTGGCTTGATCGACCCTGCTGCATCGATTATGATTTCTGCAGTCATCTGGGAAAGGGTTGCAGCATACTCACTATACTCTCCGCCTCGCAGTTTGTGCGCTAACTGCCAGTCTTTGACTGCGGTGTAATTTGAGATAATATCCCCACAGCCGGATGCAAGCAGCCGATGTGGTGCGGATGCTATTATTCTTGTATCAGCGATTACAGCTAGTGGTGCCTGCGCAGAGACTGAAACACTTCCCTTGCCCTGGGATATCGATGCCCTTGAAGATGCGATTCCATCATGAGAAGCGGCTGTGGGAATACTCAAGAACGGTATGTTTAATTGCGTAGATGCCAGTTTGGCGATATCTATCGATTTTCCGCCTCCAACGCCGAGCAAAAAGGAAGTCTTGCTGGCGCGCTCCTTAACCCTCTCAACCTCGTGCATGGATGCAGATGAGACCTCAATTACACTGATGTCATAACCCTCATCCGACAATAGATCAGCGATGGTATCGCCTGCGATCTTCCTGGTGGTTGGACCGGTTACCACTATCGCCTCTCCGCTCAGCCCTAGATCCTTACAGACCTTACCGACATCGTTTATCGCATCATACCCTATGATCACACACCTTGGCAGTTGCATCCATTTAGAGAGATTTAAGTTCTCTTCGTTCAAACTGACACCTCATGAGTGTTGCTTTGTTAATCCGGGATTTTATCGTCAAATACTACATCGAACCCATTGTGTATGACACGGGCTACAATCCTGTGAATACACTGACGTGGGGCATTTTGTTAGGCATTAGCCTCTGGGGATTATTAAAGTTACTGGAAAAGTTGAAGATTATCGTAGACCAGCGGTTCATACTCGCGACCGTGCCATATATCCTCACTGGTAGCACGCTCAGGGTCATGGAAGATGCAGAGATATTCACACCTCCGCTGAGTTACTTATTCGCAACGCCACTGATATACTTCGTCGTATTTGCAGGGTGCATAAGTGTATTGTTGATGTTGACCTGGCTACATAGCGCCGACAGGATGGGTGACATAAGGCCAGCATTTGGCTACATTGGGGTGTTGTTGACGCTATTATGTCTTTTTGTCCTACTGTGGAATCAAGACATCCTCTTTGCCTGGGTGCCATTTGCGGTCATCGGCATCGCCACGCTACTGTCAGCTATGATATATTCCGCTGCCAGAGGTCTGCGCCTACATTTCCTCTTGGACAAACTCAATGCATCCATCATCTGGGCGCATTTGTTTGACGCATCCTCCACGTTCATAGGGGCGGATTATATGGGATATGTGGAGAAGCATGTATTGAGCGCATTCTTAGCGAAGTTGAGTGGAACCGCGCTGGTGGTGTACCCGCTGAAGATCGGGGTGATTATCCCAGTCTTATTCTTCATCGATTCGTACTTAGATGAAAACGACAATCTTAAAAATCTGACAAAACTTGTAATTCTGGTGCTTGGGCTCGCTCCTGGGACGAGGAACGTGCTCAGAATAACGCTGGGTGTGTGAATTTGACATGCTAAAGCACAGACCGACATGTGGAGAATTTCAACAATATGTCCTCGCTATGAGATATTATCTGCTCTTAGCAGCGCTGATGTTTGTAGCATCCACGACGGCGGGATATGGATACTCTGCTCTCAATCCAGAATTCTCAGCGGAGTTGACGAGCGAATTGAGCAGTAGGTTTGGCATATTGGTTGAACTGCCCCCGCCACTATTAATGCTCAGAATTTTTATCCAGAATTCAGCCCTTTCCTTTTTTGCTATGATTTTAGGAATTATCTTTGCCATCGTCCCGATCCTGTTTATAATCTACAATGGATTCATAATCGGCGCAGTAATCTATACAGTAAGCCAAGAGCATGGAGTAATGCTTATCCTGATCAACATCCTCCCTCATGGAGTCATCGAAATTCCGATGATCCTTCTAAGCGCTGCCATCGGCATCCGCCTTGGCCAAGAGACAATCAAAAAGCTATTGAGCAAGGGAAATGTTAAAAAGGAGCTCACAAAAGGTCTCGAAATATATGCCTTCTGGATCCTGCCGCTCTTGTTCATAGCAGCCGCCATTGAGACAGCACTCATCATATGAGTAAAAGTGATATATCTTATAACCCTCTTAAGCCTTAAGTATACGCGAAGCTTAAACGAAGTGTATAGGTGATTTCGTGGCAAAAGCGCTCCCCAAGAAAGCGGATTTCAGTGAATGGTACAGTGAGATACTGTCAATGGCAGGGATCGTGGATGTCAGATACCCGATCAAAGGCCTCTCTGTGTGGCATCCCTTTGGATTGACCCTCAGGAACAGAGTATATTCGATTCTCAGATCATTGTTGGATGTTGATCATCAAGAGGCGCTTTTCCCGTTGCTCATTCCAGAGACCGAGTTCATGAAAGAGGCCGAACACATCAAGGGATTCGAGGAAGAGGTCTACTGGGTTACGAAGGGTGGGGATACGCCCCTGGAGGTTCCACTTGCGCTACGCCCCACATCTGAAACCGCCATCTATCCCATGTTCAAGCTCTGGATACGCTCTCATACGGATTTGCCATTAAGGGTGTATCAGATAGTGAACACGTTTCGCTATGAAACAAAGCACACCAGGCCGCTCGTACGTGTTAGGGAGATCACATCGTTTAAAGAGGCGCATACCGCTCATGCCACGTGGGAAGATGCAGAAAAGCAGGTACATGAAGCTGTGCGGATTTATTCCGATTTCTATGATAGACTGGCAATTCCGCATATTTTCACAAAGCGCCCGGATTGGGACAAGTTTCCTGGCGCAGATTACTCGATTGCGGTTGATACGCTCATGCCAGATGGCAAAACGCTGCAGATAGGCACGATTCATCACCTGGGTACTAATTTTGCCAAAACGTTTGATGTCCAGTATGAGGATGTGAACGGGGAGCAGCAATACGTTCATCAGACATGTTATGGCATCTCCGAGCGGTGTGTAGCAGCGGTCATCGCAATACACGGCGATGACAGAGGCCTAATCCTCCCTCCCGAGGTTGCGCCGACTCAAGTCGTGATCGTTCCCATTCTATTTGGTAAAGGAAAAGGTGTGTATGAAGCGGCTAAACGCGTTCACAAGACGCTTAGCAATAAAGGATTCCGCGTGGTGTTAGATGATTCCGATGAAAGACCGGGTGCGAAATACTATAAGTGGGAGAGGAAGGGCGTTCCCCTGCGAATAGAGGTAGGGCCACGCGATTTGAAATCCAATTCAGTAACGCTCGTGCGGAGAGATACCTTTGAAAAGACGTCCATACCTATGTCTGAGTTAGTTCCAACAATTAATCAAAAATTGAAAGACATACATACAAATCTCTATGAGAAGGTCAAGAAATCGTTCGATGAAAGAATTGTGGAGTGTACGACGCTGAATGAGGTAAAAACCGCAGTCAAAAAGGGCATAGCAAAAATCAACTGGTGTGGCGCAGAAAAATGTGGTCTAAGGATGGAGGAAATCACGGGAGCGGACGTACTAGGTGAATTAACGCAGACCAAAAAGGGCAAATGTCCTATTTGCGAGAAGCAAACTGACAAGGTCGTGCTGATGGCGAGGGCGTATTAGTTTTCATGCATACGGTGTTTACCATTGGATATGGAAACAGAACATTAGAAGACTTCATTTCGATTTTAAAGAAGCATGATATCGGCATAGTTGTTGATGTCAGGCGTTTTCCGACGAGCAAGTCTCCGGATTTTAAAAAGGAGAACTTGGAAAGTGCGCTGTCAAATTCGGGTATAAAATACGTGCTAATGAACGAATTGGGAGGCTTCCGCAAGGGTGGTTATCAAGAGTACACGAAAACGGAAGAGTACAGGAATGGCATAAAGAGGCTTTTAGCACTTGCAAGTCAGGATAACGTAGCAATCATGTGCGTTGAACGTTCTCCCAAAGCCTGCCATAGGCGATTTATCTCCCTAACCCTCGAAGAAATGAAGGTCAACGTTATTCACTTATGAGAAATGCCACCACAGAAGGTGGTTATGATGTCTTCCGCGACAGTCTTCGCCTTCTCCAGCGTTTCTTCATCGACGCCAGGCACGCCACATACCAACAAAAAGACATTCTTCGTGCGAAGTGTTATTTTCGTAGCATCAGCATCCCTATAAGGGTATATCGCAATGAGTTTTTTCTCATCACTCACCACCAATGCATCTTTTATTACAACCGGCTCGCTCATACCTATACCAATGAACTCATCTTCCTTCGCGAATCTTAACGTCAAAACGCCATCCAATCTGTCCAGGTCGAAGGCGCCCATGGGCACGCCAGTCTTGATGGAAGCGAGATTGTACGAGTCGACCAGCGTGCTCACCCTGGGAATGGGTTTTCCCTGCAAGATTCTCCTTGTCAATGCCTCCGCAGCAGGCCTCTTTTTCGTTGGGTCAATGCCAAGTTGCCAGAAGAAATCCCTATATTTTCTGAAGATGTCCTCATCTTTTATCGTTTCCAAAGTGTACTTTTTTCTGATTTCATCTGCGACGGTCTCTTTGAATCTCTCCAATGCATCGCTCTCTTCTTCGACGCGAACGCCTTTAATCACAGAATAGCGAATGCCTAAGTCGAATTTACTCAGCACAGATGGATGAATTGTGA
The DNA here is from genome assembly GCA_030018435.1 of Methanocellales archaeon. Taxonomy (GTDB): domain Archaea; phylum Halobacteriota; class UBA148; order UBA148; family JAUWXC01; genus JAUWXC01. Next base: position 6,833 of record JASEEY010000008.1, on the reverse strand, counting down.
TCATGATATCATTACACTGCTTAAGCACTTTTTAAGTGCCTCCACCATCTTTTCATTGTGGTCTACAAACAATATCTCAAAATCTTTCTCAAATTGCCTTGCAACCTTAAACATGACTCTTGCCGCCTCATCACGTGCAACGCCCCCGACGCCAGTCCCCATCCCAGGAATCGCTATGCTCTTTATCCCCAGTTCTTTCGCCAAAGATAGCGCAGCACGCATTGCTTTTTTAACATTCTCTACTCCTATTTTCATCACGGGTCTTTCCATGGTAGGAGAATGAATCACATAGCGACAGCGCAGTTTTCCGGCTTTGGTCCCTATCGCTTTGCCCACTGGGATCGGCGCCTTGTCCATCGCCTCCTTTTCGATACCCACTTCCCCTTCCCTCCTTATTGCACCGGCGACTCCACCGCCCATATGCCCATAAGAATTCGCTGGATTTACTATTGCATCGCATTCCATCTTCGTTATATCGCCCTTTTTGACGATTATGGTCATTCTTTCTCCTTGCTACCAACCCTCTTCTTCAACTCATCTGTTCTTTTTCTGATATTATCCCAGTGACTACCTTCCCAGTAGACCTGCCCGCAGTTATCGCACACCCAGAAATCGATGATGCCGATCAATCGATCCGGCACATAATCCTCTTTTTTCAGCATGTCCACATCCTCTGGCATCGCCTTCCTGATGGAGGCATTGCATATCGTGCACCTGCTCATCTGTGGCTCCAGCTGAATATCGCAGCAAGAATATACCTCTTCCAGCTGTTCCATCACCATATCAGAATGGATAAAACAAATAGGAACGCCTCTCTTCTCTGCCTTTGACCTAAGCGTCCTATCCCTTGTGAGAAGAAGTCTTCCCTCTTTTGCTAAGCCCAACAACAAGTCATCCTCTTCTGCACTCAGGTCAAAATCGCTTGCGCTGACCACATCATAACCGAGCAACCTGAGCCAGGTGGTTAGTCTGCCCAGCATTCTGTCCACTACAAATCTCACGACCATCACTCGATGAGTTTGATCAAAACGTCTTCTCCATGCGCAACCCTTTGAATCATGCCCTTCTTTTCCATACTCCTGAGCAAAATCTCAACCCTTGCCTTAGAAAAACCAGTTCGTTCTATGATGTCGGAGTAAAATATTTCGCCACTTGACTGTTGTAGCACATCTCTAATCGCCTTTCTACCGGATTGCACGATATTTCTAACTAAAAAGACGAACCTCACGGTCAACGTTATTGCAAAGAATGCGCACATCCAAGTTAATAGGCGCGTGAGATCGGGGTTCATTTTATCACAACGTATTTGTCATCTCCATACAGGATGATCATCTGGCCCATGCTTACGACGATTAAGTCAATCTTGTGCCCTTTTGCCTCAAGGTTTTTTATCGTATCATTTGCCCTTACGGTCAACTCCCGCTCTGGCGTATGTGTTGCTTTTAGGCTTTGTTGATACGCCTCTTTAAACGCCTCGGCGGAGAATGCGAGCACACTTTCAACGTATTTTTCTATCAAACTCATGGTACATCCGTTTGTATCACATTTATATTCCTTCTCCATATTATATAGTTCTTTGATCATTTCTATGACGCTAAGGGATGCGCTAAATAAATATGCGACTCCATTCTCAGAGGAACTTGGAATTGAGTTACATAAACGCCCAGGGATATTCAAATGGTTCTTGGCTGCGCTTCTATTTGGGAAACGAATAAATGAAACGATAGCAAAGAACACATACAAAACGTTCGAAAAACGAGCCCTTACGAGCCCAGATGCGATCTTAGAGGCGGGATGGGATGGATTGGTTCAGGCGCTGGACGAAGGGGGGTATGTCAGGTATGACTTTAGCACCGCCGATAAACTTTTGGACATCGCCAAAATGCTAGAGCAGAAGTACGATGGCGATTTCAATAAGCTGCACGATGTTGCATCTGGTGCAGAGGACCTGGAGGGAAGATTGATGGAGTTCAATGGTGTCGGTGAGGTAACGGCCCAGATTTTCCTGCGCGAACTGAGGAGTATATGGAGTAAAGCAGACCCAAACCCCTCTCAACTGGAAGTCTTGGCTGGGAAACGCTTGGGCTTGATGAAGGTTGGCAATAAAGACGAGTTAAAAAAAGCTGCTGGAAAACTTCATATGCCCGTTGTAAACCTAGAAGTTGCGCTCCTACGCGTAGGTAAGGATTTCTGTAGGAAAAAGAGATGTGAGATTTGTGATTTTAAAGGATGGTGCCTTGCATAGCAAGGCTTAAATACAGAAATGACTAATGAATTCCGTGTAACTGGTTTTCCTGACTTTGATTAAAGGAGATAAAGATGGTCAGCGACGATAGATATAAGGGTACAACCACAGTTGGCTTAGTTTGTAGTAAAGGCATTGTGCTGGCGAGCGAAAAAAGAGCGACTATGGGTAGTTTCATCGCGAGCAGGGAAGCGAAAAAGATATATCAGGTTGACGATCGAATCGGCGTGACCACCGCGGGCGCGGTTGGTGATACTCAGATTCTAGCGAGGATAATTGCAGTAGAAGCGAAGCTCTATAAGATCAGGAGAGAGGAGCCTATGACAGTTGGTGCGGTTTCTACACTATTATCCAATATCCTGAGCACACAGAGATATCTGCCATACATGGCTCAGTTGATCGTGGGCGGGGTTGGCAGGAACGGACCGCGTCTCTATTCATTGGACCCACTGGGCGGTCAGATTGAGGAAAGGAAAGTGGTTGCCACGGGCTCAGGCTCGCCAATCGCGTATGGTATCTTGGAGGACAGATATAAAGATGGCATATCACTGGACGAAGGTATTAACTTGGCAATAAGGGCGCTACAGGCCGCCATCAAGCGAGATACTGCTTCCGGTGATGGAATCGAGGTAGTCACGATCACGCCAGATGCATATAAAACCTTAAGTGAAGAGGAAATTTCCAAAAGGATGGGCAAATTAGGGTAGCCGTTTTGCTTTTATACACATCGAGTCGAGAGAAAACCCAATGACGGTAGAAGAAGTTTTAAACGAACTCAAAGAGAGAATCAAAGAGAGGTTACCAGCAGGCATAACCATATCTGCCCTCGAATTTGAAGGGCCGGAACTTGTTGTATATACGGAAGAGCCTCGAAAATTCGCAGATAATGGAGATATGGTCAGAGCGCTCGCAAAGGACCTGCGCAAGCGAATTGTTGTGCGACCAGATCCCGAAGTTCTTGCCAAACCTGAAGATGCCATCAAAAAAATCGAGCAAATAGTTCCAGAAGAGGCTAAAATCACCGATTACTTCTTCGATACAGACAGAGGCGAGGTTATCATCGAGGCAGAGAAGCCAGGATTGGTTATAGGACGGCACGGTACTATGCTCAGGGAGATCACGAAGAGCATTGGATGGTCGCCCAAAGTGGCAAGGACGCCTCCAATCGAGTCACCCATCATTAAAAACATACGCCAGTATATGCGCGCCGAGAGCAACGCTAGGAAATCCATTTTAAGGCAAATTGGCAGAAAAATCCACAGGGAGAGAACCTCTAAGGACTCATGGATACGCATAACCGCCCTGGGCGGCTGTAGGGAAGTGGGAAGAAGCTCGTACATATTATCCACGCCTGAGACGAGGGTGTTAATCGATTGTGGCGTTAACCTTGGATCTGAAAACGATGGAACTCCATATCTCTATGTGCCAGAGGTCAGTCCAATCAATCAGATCGATGCGGTGGTCATCACACATGCCCATTTAGACCATGCCGGTTTAGTACCATTGCTATTCAAGTACGGTTATGAAGGTCCTGTCTATCTGACCCCGCCGACCAGAGACCTGATGCTGTTGCTGCAATTGGATTACATCGAAGTGGCAGCAAGAGAAGGCAGGAAGACGCCTTATGAGTCTGCGATAATCAGGGAAGCGCTCAAGCACACGATCATGCTGAACTATGGAGACGTCACCGACATTGCGCCGGACATCAGATTGACATTCTATAACGCTGGACACATTCTTGGATCATCGGTAGCACATTTTCATGTCGGCGAGGGGTTATACAATATCGCCTTTACTGGCGATTTCAAATATGAACCAACGAGGCTCTTCGATCCAGCGGTGAACGATTTTCCGAGATTGGAGACGCTGGTAATGGAGGCTACATATGGTGGCACCAACGACTATCAGCCGTCTCGCAGGGAAGCGGAACACAAGCTTCATACCATTGTGAAGCAGACGATCGCCAGGGGTGGCAAGGTTTTGATTCCTGCGTTCGCTGTGGGCAGAAGCCAGGAGGTCATGGTCGTGTTGGAGGAGGCGATTAGGACGGGCATTCTCGGCGATGTACCAGTGTACCTGGATGGCATGATCTGGGAGGCCACTGCAATCCATACCACACACCCTGAGTACCTAAATGGTGAGCTGAGAAATCAGATCTTCCACAAAGGGCTAAATCCGTTTTTATCAGAGAATTTCATCCAAGTTGAGCAGGCAAAACGCAAGGACATCATTGGTGGCGACCCCTGTGTCATACTCGCCACATCGGGCATGCTAAATGGCGGACCTGTGATGGAACATCTTAAGGCGTTCGCTCCCGATGAGCGAAATACGCTCATATTCGTGGGTTACCAGGCAGAAGGAACGTTGGGGAGGAGGATCCAAAAGGGATGGAAGGAACTCCCATTCTCAATAGAAGGAAAGACGGAAACCGTTAAGGTTAATTTGGATGTGGAGACAGTTGACGGATTTTCCGGTCACTCCGATCGACAGCAGTTGATGAATTTTGTTAGGAGGATGAAACCCCGCCCTGAGCGCATATTGGTCAATCATGGCGAGGAAAGCAAGTGCTTGGATCTTGCGAGTTCGTTGTATAAGAGGTATAAAATAGAGACGAGAGCGCCAATGAACCTGGAGACGATGCGGCTTATTTGAAGTCGCACAGGTCAGCCAAAGGGCAGACATCACATCTTGGCCTTCTTGCTCTACAAAATTCTCTGCCAAATGATATGAGTGCGATGTGCGCGTCCCCTCTTTTCTCTGGAGGTATCTGTCTTTCCAAAGCGATCTTTACCCCCTCATGATCGGCACCTGCTGGTGCCAGGTGAAGTCGCTTTGCTACGCGAAATACATGCGTGTCCACAGGCAGAACAGCACGTCCACCCGCAAATAGAAGGATACAATCTGCAGTTTTGGGTCCTATGCCTTTTATCTTCAAAAGGTCATTACGCGCTTCATCCACGTTTTTCTGTATAACTCTGCTCAGATCATGTCCTTCGACGATCAGCTTTGATATATCCTTTATGCGTCTTGCTTTAATATTGTGTAAACCAGCCGATCTCAGCAGGTCGGCGAGCTCGCTTATATTAGCGTTGGCAATCTGCTTCGGCGTCCGAAATTTCGAGAACAGATTTTCACAGGCGATTCTCGTGTTGCGGTAGTTGGTGTTTTGCGAAAGAATCGTTCTAATCAGCACGCGAAATGGGGCATCATCCCTCTGCACAGGATGCCCATAAATTTTAACCAGCCTATCTACGACTTTCTGTGCTTTGCTCATACCCGCTACATTGGCGGCATGCCACCCATACCGCTAGCTTCGCCCATTTCTGGCGGCATTTCCGGCATTTTTTTACTCAAACCACTGGCAGCTACCACGTCATCGATTCTCAGAATCATAACTGCTGACTCTGCGGCCGATCCTATGGCCTGCGTTTTTATGCGAAGAGGCTCGAGAACGCTAGCCTTCTGCATGTCAACGACGTTGCCGGAGTAGACGTCCAATCCGGCATTTTTCTCACCTTTTTCATGCCTAGAACGCAATCTCACCAACGAGTCGATGATATCTAAACCAGCGTTTTCTGCGAGTGTTCGAGGGATGGTCTCCAGCGCGTCTGCGAATGCCTCTATAGCCAGTTGTTCCCTACCGCCAACCGTTGGTGCATATCTCCGAAGTTGTAGCGCCACCTCCGTCTCAGAGGCGCCACCTCCTGCAACCAGTTTTTTGTCCTCTATTGCAACACCCACGACCCTCAATGCATCGTGCACCGCCCTCTCGACCTCATCAACGACGTGTTCTGTTCCGCCATGTATGATCAGGGATACCGCTTTGGGGTTTTTGCATTTCGTGACGAAGATCATATCCTCATCAGCCACCTTTTTCTCCTCAACCAAACCAGCCTTGCCCAAATCGTCTTTGGTGATCTCATCTACGCTCGCTACGATAGAGGCACCGGTTGCCCTAGCCAATTTTTCCATATCCGACTTCTTGACCCTTCTTGCAGCTAGAATATTCGCCTTTGCGAGGTAATGTTGCGCCAGGTCGTCGATGCCCTTCTGGCAGAATACGACGTTCACGCCACTTTCTACGATCTTGTTCACCATGCTCTTCAACATGCTCTCCTCCTCGGCGAGGAAGGCCCGCATCTGTTCGGGGGATGTTATGGAAATCTCGGCGTCCACTTCAGTTTTTCTTAATTCGATGGCGGTATCAAGCAACAGGATTTTTGCATTCTCGACCCTTTTTGGCATGCCGGGGTGTACCCTTTCCTTGCTTATGACCATTCCTTCTATGAGTTCGGAGTCTTCGATGCTTCCGCCAACCCTCTTTTCGACTTTGATGTTGTCTATGTCGGCTAAATCATCTTCAACTATAGATTGGACAGCCTTCACGCACAATTTAGAGAGGGGTGTCCTTGCTGCTTCAGCGCCCTTTCCGGTCATTGCAGTATCAGCAATCTTCTGTAGCACGCCTTCGTCATCCGGTGATATGGGGAACGCTATGGCATCTAAGATTTCATACGATTTTTGTGTTGCCATCCTATACCCAGATGCGATGACCGTTGGATGTATATCCTGATCTAAAAGCGATTCC
>JASEEY010000007.1 GCA_030018435.1 Methanocellales archaeon | reverse complement strand
ACTTGGCTCCAACACCATAACAGCAAGGGTGGTTGATGCAACTGACAACGAAGCGACTGATACAACCACAGTAGAAAGACTGGGTTGGAGGAGCCCTGTTTCGCCAACGCCAGCAGTTGTGACACCGACACCTACGCCAACACCAACACCGACGCCAACGGTTACACCAACACCGACACCAACACCTACGCCAACGCCAACGCCTACGCCAACACCACCGACACCAGGATTTGAGGCTGTGTTTGCAATCGTAGGATTGCTTGCAGTAGCATATCTGGTGCTCAGGCGTGAAGAGTGAGTGAGCTGAAAACACACAAATTAAGAAGGGACTAAGCACCCTTCTTTCCTATCTTTATTTTTGATTTATCTTTCGTATTTATTCTTCCACGAAAGACTCTGCCATAAGCAAGCGTGACCCCCCCCAATCTATCAAAACACATAAATATGTGTATTCACATATTATGGAGAGGTGATCCTGATGGCTAATATAACGCTTGCAATTCCAGAGGAGCTACATCGCATCGTGAAGCAGCACAGCGAGGTCAAGTGGAGCGAAATAGCAAGGCGGGCGATGTGGGACTATGCGAGAAGACTTGAGCTGATGGACAAAATAGTTGCGAAGAGCAAGTTGACCGAAGAGGATGTGAAGGAGTTAGATCATAAGCTCAAAAAAGCCATATTCAAGCACTACAGGGAGCTAATCAGATGAAGTTGGTCGTCGACACCAACATCATCATAGCCGCTCTCATCAGAAATTCAGCCACAAGGAGACTCTTGCTCAACCCCGAACTCGAATTGTATTTACCAGATTACGTATTCTGCGAGCTGAAGAGGCACAAAGATGAGATCATCAATAGAAGTGGTCTTAGTGAGGATGAGCTCTACATTCTACTGTACACCATCATGGATCGCATCACCATCGTATCCAAAGAGGATTTTGCAGAATATATTCCCAAAGCGTGGAAGATCATGGCTGAGATTGACGAAAATGACACACCCTTCCTAGCATTAGCCATGTCATTTGAGAACGATGGAATCTGGAGCGAAGACGACCACTTTAAGGGGCAAAACGAGGTAAAAGTCTGGAAGACCAGGGATCTTATCGATGTTCTTTGATCTCACAGATGGGTCTAGGATCATCACAGAGTAAATGAGACTTGGGCAGGTGTCTTGGTTTTAGCTAAATCCACCTTCTCTAAGCAAAGCATTTAAGTAATTTGTAAACAATAATGTTTACAAGTGATGATAATGGTCCAGGTTCAATTAAGGGTTCCAGATGAAACCGTTAAGGAAATAGATCGATGGGTTGCCGAAGGCAGGTTTAAAAGCAGAAGTGACGCCATTAAAACCATAATAGCCTTCTACGAGGAGAGAGAAAAGACTCGCCAGTTTTACAAGATGCTTGTAGAAAGAAGTGAAGAAGCAAGAGAAAAACCGGAGATTCTAGTTCCATTAGAGGAACTTTGATGAAATTCAAGGTTTTTCTTCACCCGAAGGCAAAAGAATTTTTAGAAAAACTGGACAAGCAAACAAGAGAGAGGATAAAAAACAAAATTAAGAAACTCGAAGAGTTCCCAGGAGAAAGAGGTAAACGTTTAAAACACTCTAACTTTTGGATACTAAGAATAGGCGATTATAGGGCAATTTATGAAGTAGATAAGGAAAATCAACGGGTAGTTGTTCTGTTTATTGGACATAGAAAAAACGTTTACGACGATTTTTCAAAGTTGTTTTAGAAGAGGATCACACTTTTGGCGATAGTTTTAAATTATATGACAACAATGTTTTCATGTGATTTAAATGGCGAAAACCGAGTATGTCGGCTTTAGGGTCCCAAAAAACTTTGTGGTAGAGCTTGATGAGTTGGGGAAATTGGAGAGAAAGGGCAAATCAATGATTATCAGAGAAATCTTCGAGATGGGAATCGAGGAGAAAAGAAAAGAACTGGCATTGGAGTTGTATAAAAAAGGAGACGTATCTATCCAGAAAGCAGCAGAGCTCGCAAAGTTACCGCTACTGGATTTCATCGATTTTCTCGAAAGCAAAGAAGTATCCAGAAAAATAGATGTCGGAAACATAAAAAAGTTACTTCTTGAGGAGTTTGACGTCGAGGTTTAGGAATGAAAGCTTCCGCCGACGCATCTGTGATCATCGATTTGCCTAAAGACGAACGTCTGATATCGCTCGCAAAGAAGAGATACTCGAAAATTTATGTTCCGACCGAGGTTTTTGACGAACATAAAAAGCCGAAAAGACACGTTCAGCGAATACATCTTTTGGAACAAGAGGGGTTTATCGAGAGGAAAGAGCTGAATGACATCGGAATGAAGTACTTTAGATCATTTCTTAGAAGGGAACGGTTGGGGATGGGCGAGTGTGCAGCTATTGCACTGGCACTTCAGTTGGATTTACCAGAGGTTTTATTGGATGATAAACTCGCAATTAGCACAGCATCAAAGGTCGGGCTTAGGTGTGTTTCTGTTTGTTATCTCCCATTATGGGGGTTTAAGAAACATCTTGTAGCCAGTGATGAGGCAGAGCACATGTTAAAAAAGCTGTTCAAGTCTGGCGATCCTAATTTTTTAGTCTTACTCGGCATCCTACATGAACTTGAACGGTAGTATTGAAACTATTCTAATACTTCCACCTCTAATCTGTGTTTGTCTGTTGGAAATAATCTAACCGTGCTTTTATGATGAATTTCCAAGAATTTTACGATCTCTGGAGGAAGTCTTAGGACGAGCGAGTTTCCCGATTTTGTGACATGGACAGAACGTTCTAAGGCAAAGACCCCCCTCTTTTTGATCTCTTTTTCTATTTCCTCTATCACATCCTCACTAAGGTATTCTGTCTTGCATGTATCACAAATTTCGCACTCTCTGACCCCAAAGTCAATACCGTAAAACTCAACTTCAGTATGCGATTTTTTCAATTCTCCGCCGCATTTGCATTTATATTCCATATCACTCACCAACACGTATTTTCACGGTTAAATTTTTCTATGATCGTTGACATCAAGATGAGAAGATTGTGATGAAAAAGGCACTAACTCGCCTGGTTGATATGATGAAAGGGCTACACAAGGAGGTCTGAAAAGACATCGTCGCCGAGGAATACCTCAATAAGGAGAGGGAATCTTGGGAATAAAATACGTTTTGCAGAATTTTTTTCTAAATTTCTCTTATCAAAAGTCTTAAATAAGATGTTTACATTTAATTAAAATGCAGACGTGATAAAAATGACGACTAAAGCCATAACCGTATCCACGCGCCTCTTCCCTGAGGACGTGAAAGAAATAGAAGAGTTCACAAAAAAAGAGCACCTAGACAAGGCAACCTTTATCAGAAAACTCATTCACAAAGCCTTGCAGGAATACAAGGTTGATCACGCGTTGGACCTATACAAAGAGGGTAAAGTTTCCCTGTGGAAAGCAGCAGAGATAGCGGGGCGTAATCTGTGGGAAATGATTGAAATTCTATCCTCAAAGGGGATAACCATAAACTACGACCTGCAGGAACTTGAAAAGGATCTGAAGAGGATTAAAAAGTGCTAGTAGTATCCAATGCCTCCCCATTAATTTTTCTCTTGAAGATAAAAAGGCTTGACCTGCTTAAATCATTTTATGGAGAAATTCACATACCAGAGACTGCTTTTAAAGAGATCGTAGCAAAGAAAGCAGATTTTCCTGAAGAGATCACCGATTTTCTCAAGAGAGGGTTTATAAAAATCGAAGAGATTCACATACACGACAAAAATTTAAGCGATTTGAACATCCATAAAGGCGAAGAACATGCACTGCTTTTAGCCCTTGAGAGAAAAGCTGATTTGACAATCGTGGATGACAAGAGAGCGAGAATTGCCGCCGAATTCCTCGGACTTAATTTTACTGGAACGTTAGGGGTTCTTTTGGAGGCTTTAAAGAAAGGGGTAATCGATCTCAGTGAATTTAAAGTTCTGCTTAAAAAATTGATTGACTCTGGCTTTAGAATTGACATCACGGTTTACGACAGGGTTCTAGAGGAAGCAGAGCAAATGAGTAGAGACCGCTAATCTTTAATCCACTCATATGTCCTTCTTATTCCATCCTCTATGCTGACTTTTGGGCTCCACCCAAGATTTTTAAACTTGGATATATCAGCCTGCGCAGACACAACATCTCCTTTCCAGGATTGGCCTGTATACATGATCTCTGGGCTCAGTTGCAAAATATCAAGTATGATTTTCACGATTTCGTTCACGGTCGTGGAGATGCCGCTGCCAACGTTGTACGCCTCGCCAGACGCTCCTTTTTCATGCGCAACCAGAAGGACATCGACTGTATCCTCGATGTAGATGTAATCCTTCCTCTGCAATCCCGTTCCGATGACCTCTAAGTGCGAGGGGTCGCGCTCCAGCTTCTTGAACAAATCGTACATCACGCCCTTCCTGTTGCCAGGACCGTACACGTTGTACAATCTGAGTATGACGGTATCCACACCAAAGGTATGGTAAAATGCAAAGCAGTACAGGTCGCCCGCTGCCTTGGATGCCCCATAGAATGAGATCGGCTTCAGCGTTTGAGACTCATTGGTTGGTATATCTGCAAGCCCATAAACCGTGGAGGTGGACGTATAGATGACCCTGGCACCCAACTCCTTTGCAGCGAGAAGCACGTTGAAGGTACCCTCTGCATTTGCCTTGAAGTCGTGAAATGGGTTTTTTGTCGCTTTTGGAACAGAGGTCTGGGCTGCGAGATGAAACACGCTTTCGCATCCATCCATGCTTTCGCGCAGTTTTTCCATATCAAGTATGTTGCCCTGGACGAACTCAAAGTTGGGGCAAGCGATCGACGATTTGTTTAGGTCATATCCCCTTACCTGAAAACCCTCATCTAACAATCGCCTGACCAGATGGGTGCCGATAAAACCGCTGCACCCCGTGATCATCGTCTTCTTCTGCAAATTCATCCACTCGCCCGTTTGACCAACTCAATTCCTTCTTGCAGCAATTCCTTTGCCCTCTTCTGTGATTTTGACTCCGCGAATATCCTGATGATGGGCTCGGTTCCTGAGGCGCGAACCAGTACCCAGCCATCATCATACCAGAGCTTCACGCCATCGGTCGTATCCACCTTGCCCCTGGCGATACCCTTGACCTTCTGCATAACACCATCTTTATCCTCACCCCTCAATTTCTCCTTTATGTGGTAATACTTGGGAATCTCATCCGCGAGCTGTGACAGGGTTTTTCCAGCGCATAATATTTCGAGCATCTTTGCCGCTGCTACGCCACCATCTCTGCAGTACTGGTGCTCTGGAAAGATCAGACCGCCGTTCCCCTCGCCGCCGAAAACCGCACCCAGCTCGAGCATCTTTCTCGCGACGTGTATGCTCCCTACAGGCGTCCAAGCGATCTCTCCACTGCAACGCTCCACTACGTCAGCGACGCATGACGATGAGCTCACGGGCGTTACGATGACGCCCTTTTTCTTTTCCAGCGCGCTTTTCGTGAACATTGCAAGCAATACGTCCTCGCTGACGAACTTGCCACGCTCATCAACAAAGACCGCCCTGTCAGCATCTCCATCATGGGCAACACCAAAGTCTGCCCCGCTCTTTTTAACCATCGCCATTAGCTCTCCCAACACATCAGCGGTAGGTTCAGGAGGCCTTCCAGGGAACGCCCCATCCGGCTCTGCGTTTATTTCAATTACCTCGCACCCAAGTTCACGCAGCAGAGAAGACATCACTCCGCACGCTGCACCATTTCCAGGGTCTACAACTACCCTGAATCGTTTATCTCGTACTTTTTCGACATCAATCAGTTTCATGATGCCTTTTTTGTAGTCTGGAATTGCATCGGCTATAATCAATTCGCCGGTCCTATCCCACTTAACCCTCTTGAACTCACCCTTATCGTATACCTTTTCAACCTCTTTCTCCCCATCCCTACTGAACTCCATACCCACGCCATCTACGAACTTCAGACCGTTGTATTCCTTGGGGTTGTGCGATGCCGTTACGATAACTCCAGCATCAGCGTTGTTCTTTACATAATACTGAATCGCCGGACTTGGCGTAATGCCAAGGTCGATGACCTTGTTTCCAGTCGTCAATAGGCCAGAAATGGCAGCGCTCTTGAGCATCTCACCCGAAACTCGCGTATCTCTTCCTATAGCGATATCTCCACTACATAGCGTTCCCAAACTTAAGCACAGTTTTAGCGCAATCTCAGGTGTGAGCTCTTCATTTGCGATCCCCCTAACCCCATTCGTTCCAAAAGTCGGTCTCCAGCTCATGCAAGTAATTAATACCTAAACCCTTATAGATAATTTTGCTGGCATGAAGACGGATTATATCACGGAAAAAATGGATGAGATCAGGGAAGCGATTGCGCAGAAGGGTGCTGTCTTAATCGCATTCTCGGGAGGGGTTGACAGTTCTGTCGTAGCTTCCTTAGCTTATGACGCCTTAGCTGAGAAAGCATCCGCTATCACGATTGACTCGGGGTTGCTGCCTCCTAGGGAGCTGGAAGATGCGAAGAATATCGCCACTAGGATAGGAATCCCGCACAGGATTATTGGATTGGATGTGCTTAACGACCCCAAATTCGTGGAAAACCCCCTTGATAGGTGTTATCACTGCAAGAAGCGCATGCTATCAGGACTGAGAAAGATTGCAGATGCGGGCATCATCATGGATGGGACCAATGCATCCGATCTTGGTGAGGATCGTCCCGGTCATAGAGCGCTGAAGGAATTTGACGTTTTCACACCCCTGCTCGATTTCGGCGTATCTAAATCGGAGGTCAGGGAGATGGCAGCTCGCTTAAATCTACCCAATGCGAACAAGCCATCCATGTCCTGCCTGGCCACGCGCATACCCTACGGGCAGAGAATCACGAAGGGGAAACTACACCAGATAAGGGAGGCGGAACAATTCCTCCAAAGCAAGGGCATCACCGATCTAAGAGTCAGGCACCATGGCAACACAGCATGTATAGAGTTGCCTAAGGATGGTATGCAAGTCATACTAGCAAACACAGAGGAAATAATAAAAAAGTTCAGAGAAATTGGCTTTGAATGCATCTCGCACAAACTGCGGGTACACTACGTTTAAGCTTCGCGTACGCCTTTCGGCTTAAGCTTCGCGTACACTACGTTTAAGCTTCGCGTACACTACGTTTAAGCTTCGCGTACAAAAATCAACTCGTAACATATTTCTTATCTAAGAACACATCTCTCAATCTCATGTACGATGTCATGTTACTCAGGAAAGATTTCCCGGTTCTGGAGAACGTCATCTATCTCGACAGTGCCGCCACATCGCAGACTCCAAGGCCGGTCGTGGAGGCGATGAACGAGTATTTCTTCAAATACACCGCCAACTATGGGCGCGGAGCATATGGACTCGCAAGGGAAACGACTGAGAGATATGACGAAGCTCGGAAACGAGTTGCGGACTTCATAGGCGCAAAGGAGAGCCAGACGATTTTTACCAAAAACGCAACTGAAGCCATCAACATGGTCGCCCTAGGGACGAAATGGTCAAAAGGTGATCATATCGTCACGAGCATTCTCGAGCATCATTCCAATCTGCTTCCATGGCTCAGGCTCCGCCCCAAAGGCGTTGAAGTAAGCGTCATCGAGTCCGATCGACAGGGTGTTCTAAATCCAAGAACGATAGAGGAAGCGATTACAGAGCGCACGAAATTGATTGCGATTACGCACGTCTCAAATGTATTCGGCTCGATCCAGAGTATTCGAGAAATTGCAAAGATCGCACATGAGAACGGTGCAACGCTCTTAGTGGACGGGGCGCAGTCCATCGGTCACATGCCCGTGCACGTGAAAAAACTGGATTGCGACTTTCTGGTATTTTCAGGCCATAAAGGATTGTTGGGCCCTCCTGGCACTGGCGTGTTATATGTTAAACATCCAGAGCAACTAGAGCCCGTATATCTAGGAGGCGGAGGCATCAAATCCGTCGCTAAGAACTCCTTTGAACTGGATCGATCGCCGGCATGCTTCGAACCCGGTACGCCCAATATCCCAGGGGTAATAGGGCTTGGCGCTGCCGTAGAATATGTGGAAAAAGTTGGCATAACCGACATAGAGCATCACGTGACATCGCTGGCGCGAGATGCAGCATCCCGTTTAGCTGAGCTGCCGAACATCGAGGTTTATGGTCCGCTAGAAAGGGCAGGGGTGGTTTCATTCAACGTCGCATCGATGAATTCTCATGACGTATCGATGGTACTTGATGAGCATGGAATTTGCACGAGGAGCGGACATCACTGTGCCATGCCAGCTCATCAATTTTTAGGCATTTCCGGCTCTGTTAGGGCATCTTTCGCGCTCTACAACATACAGGAAGAGGTGGATGCGTTGGTGAGCGTGATTGAAGACGTCACCAGAATCTTGACATAGGGGGATAAAAATGGAAACAGGACAAATAAGGATGTGCCCCACCCATGGATATTTCAGGGGCGAGAAATGCCAATGCAACCAGGTCGGACGCTACATTTTGGATGAAAGAAGGACGACCCAGCTTGGAAAGATGGTGTCCGGTGCGCTACGACATTTCCCAGAAAAGTTGCATCTTGAGATGGACAAACAAGGATGGGTGGATGTGGAATCCTTAATCACCGCACTGGAAGACAGGTACAGGTGGTTTTATAGGGAATATCTTTTCGCGCTGATCGAATCCGACGTCAAGGGAAGGTATGAAATAAAAGAGGGCAAGATCAGGGCAAGGTATGCACACTCCGTTAACGTCGATCTGGATTTCCCCCCCAATGAGCTGCCAGAGCTATACTATGGCACGACAGAAGAAGAGGCAGGCAGAGCGCTCGAGGTTGGGCTGAAGTCAGTCAATCAGAGATATCTCCATTTAAGCACCAGTTTTGATGAAGCAATCAGAGTTGCGGAATATAGGACTGAGCAGCCCATTGTGATAATCGTAAATGCCAAACAAGCACAGGAAAATGGAATTAAGATAATGAGCGTCAGCGATCAAATCTGCCTGTCAGAAAGCATTCCACCCGCATTTTTAGAAATCATTTCTTAACGAGCTGGACGAGTTCGTTTTCCTGCACGTCAAACTCTACATCTAAAAACTGCTCCACCACCCAGATATTCGTTTTCGTGTGCACTGTAAGCTCTCTTGTGGTAACGCTTGATTTTCCCTCTGCAAGCGCCATGTACGGTATGAGCTGGTCCGCGAGATGAACATCAACGCTCGCACCCGAGCTTAGCTCCATCAAAAGGGGTTCTGCCGCTTCTCTGCCCACTTCCTCGGCAGGCTTGCCCCTCTCGCCAATTGCGCATCCACCGATGTTATCGCACCAGAGCGTGATGCCGCTGCCGGTGGATTCGTAGTTTTTGATTTCTGCGGATATCGAGGCATCGTATCCTGCACCGCTTAAAATCTGTCTGGCAGACGTTGCCTGTCTGAGTGCGACGTGCTCCGGCAGACGTGAGCTATGTGAGATGCCCTTTATTAGAATCTCTTCCGGGGGTGTAAACACAATTCCCCTTAATTTTGAAGGACGGATGGTGGCTTTGACCAACCCTCTACCGCGTGGGTAGTACCCCCTCCGGACAACCTCAACCTCGGCATCATAGCCCATTTTGGCTATTGCCGGCAGAAAGACGTGTCTTAAATAGTCAATCGATGGCGCCCATCTGACATCAGTACCGCCCTTTATACTCAAGAAAAGGGTGTTCTCCGCACGTGTGGCTGCAGGCATGATGCACTGTAAAAGAAGGGGAATGCTGCCTGCCGTGCCTATGTCGATTTCATGTTTGCCACCTTTAATCCCTTTTGGGGCAAATGTGACCTCCGTCGATCCTAATGTCAATCCCCTAACATCTGCATCTGTCAGCGATGACACGCAGCGCACAGCCTCCAAGTGCTGTGGAGCCAACCCAGGTTTTGGTCTACCCGCTCTTATGTTTTTAATTTTGGTCTCTCTTCCGGTCAAGGCAGCCAGTGCAACTGCCGTCCTGAGAATCTGCCCCCCGCCCTCTCCGTACGAACCATCTATCTCTAGCATTACGTTCCTCTCAAAAATTCGATCTCTCGCAAGATTTGTCTCCCATCCGTCATGATCAATCCCCTGCTGATGGGAATCAAATTCGTGATGAACACGAGCATATTGACGATTCCGATTGCCATAAAAATTTTGGATGGAACTAAGACGAGAAAGGATAAAATTAAGTTCGCAATGAGTCCAGATGTGTATGCAGCCAGTCTCATGTGTGGAGATGCTTTGATCTCTTCGCTGACGCGTGGTATCAGTCCAATCATGATCGGCGTGTAAACATTCACCGTTCCTACAATGCCAAAGGCTCTTTCGGCAATCAGCGTATGTGCAAGTTCATGGCAGAATATCGCCGAGGTGACTCCAATGACGGCCGACATCATCGGTGCTGCCATGTATCGAAGCGCTCCAGTAGCGATGCCAATCAGGAGGATGATTGTGCATCCCACCATCGATGCAAGTGCGGAGGCGATGAGAAGATTTCTCAGTAGCCCAGCAAAGGAAAACTTTTGAATCTTTCCGAATTTAGCCCTGATGAGAAGGAGATATACTTCCTCAAGCTCTTCGCCCACTTCTGGGTTTAGCTTTGCCATATTTTCAAGCTCGAGGTATTCTCGCTCCAATGGACCGGATTTTAGCCCCCCTGGGAGTTTATCCACTAGGAGTGCTTTTTCCCTGAGAATCTCAAGCCTCTCGCGTAGCATGGCTATGACTCACTTGTGTGCATCACCTAAGCGCCTCTGCTATCAGCGGCGCGACGCTGACGACGCTTACACCCTTTTCGATGGTGTCTGTTGCGATGATCTTCTTTGCGCCTGCTTGGAATAGTCTGCCAACTGCGTCCCTCACGAGTACTGGGTGTACACAGGCCACGTAAATGTCGCTCGGTTTTTGTCTCCTGAGTAATTCAATTGTCTCCATCATCGTTCCGCCGGTTGAGATCATATCATCTATTATGACGACATCCCTGTCCGCGACGTCAAGGTGCTTTGCCCTTATCTCTACCTCATCGCCACTCAGCCGCTTCTTTTCCAAAACATCAAAATCGATGCCGAGGTTTGAAGCAGCGGACTCCGCCAGTGCTTTTGCACCATCATCGGGTGCGATTATGATGGGCTTGTTAAGCTCAAGGGAACTGACATATTTTCCGATGTAAGGTGCTGCATCCAAATCGCGTGCATTTCCGCTAAAATACTTCAGGATGGATGGGTTGTGGATGTTCACCGTGAAAATTTCATCTGCATGAACGGTTTTTGCCACTGCCCTTGCGCTTATTGCCTCGCCTGGATGTGCTCGACCGTCCTGGCGCGCGTATCCAACATAGGGTATTACCACTCTAACCCTGCTTGCATCCTCACATGCATCGATCAACTGTAGTAGACGAATCCAATCGCCATCTGTGACGGTGCTCTGGATTATCAAGACATCATCGATTTCGCCCAGCACGCGCACGTACGATTCGCCATCAGGGAACCGTTTGTACTCAACCCTAAGAAGTTCGCAGCCCAGTATGGATGCAACCCTGCTTGCGAGCAATTGTGATGCTGGACCGCCAACGATTTTCACGTTAATCCCTACACATAATCGCCTTTATTATTAAAAAACTTAGGCTCTTTAATGCACAATATTATAAACAGGGCGTTCAATAAATTGATGTCATGTCAGAACTTGCGATCATCGGTGGTGGACTTGCAGGAGCATTGGTTGCCTCATACGTCCGCGAAAAAGACCCTGATATGAGTATAACGCTTTTTACCAAAGATCGATATGTAGCTTATTCCCCACGCGACACTCCCTTTGTTTTGTCTGGTGACATTGCATCTTTTGAAGACCTAATGATGCATGATTTCTCATATTATAAGGACAAGGGTATCGATCTACGCATCGACACAGAGATCACTGCCATCGATCTTGAGAATAAATCCGTCATCGTCGAAGGCGAAAGGCGCGGTTATGACCAACTCGTGATAGCGACCGGTGTTATTCCCGATATCCCGCAGATACCAGGCATCGACAAAAGAGGCGTTTTTTTCATTAAAGGCATCGAGGACGGTAAAAAAGTTAAGGAAGCCATGAAAAGCGCGAAAAACGCAGTGGTAGCAGGCGCAGACCCTGTAAGCCTTGAAATCGCATCGGCGTTTCTCACCTCTGGAATTAATACCACAGTGGTGGCATCCTCTCCATATGTACTTCCTCAGTATCTCGATCCAGATATGGCGGTCACCGTTCAAAATAAGCTGGAAAGTTTGGGCATGAGGGTCATCACAGGCTCTCCACTTGGCTCGATTAACGGTCCCGAGTATGTGGAATTTGTTACTGTTGGGAAAGAGATAATCCCCGCTGATCTGGTGATCCTGTCCCCTGGCGCAAAACCAAACGCCAATCTTGCCAAGCAGGCAGGCATCAAAATTGGCGAAACAGGGGGCATTCAGGTTGACCCTTCAATGCACGTCACCAAGAGCACAAGCGTATATGCGGCAGGAGGCTGTGTAGAAGTCATCCATCACATAACTGCCCGCCCCACCCTCAGCATGCTTGGAGGAACGGCTATTCAACAAGCTAGAGTTGTAGCAGAGAATATCTGTGGAGGAGATGCAACGTTTGATCCAGTCGTAAACCCTGCCGTATCAGTGATCGCAGGTCTTCAAGTCGGATCCGTTGGATTAACCTCACATGCTGCCAAGCAGGCCGGGTTGGCGCCAATTGAAGGAAGGGCACAGGGATTGACCAGAGCTCACTGCTATCCTGGCGCAAAAAAGATACACATCAAGCTATTATTCGCAGAGGAACGATTGATTGGCGCACAAATCATCTCAGAGGAGGGTGTGAAAGAGAGGATTGACACGCTATCGTTTCTGATTAAAAGCGGGGTGACATATGAGCAACTGCGACACATCGAGACCTGTTATGCGCCTCCGGTATCGTCAGTGGTGGATGTGCTGACGCTTGCCCTTGAAACACTCAAGAGATAGATATATCGGCCAGAAAGATATTATATTTTAGATTGCAATCTTAAAAGAGGACAACGATGGATGATGTTTTAGGTGGACTGGAAATAACCACGACCGGCGACATCAAGGTGCCTGAGCTTTTGGTCGATCAAGTCATAGGTCAGGAGCACGCGGTCGAAGTGATCAAAAAAGCGGCCAAGCAGCGCCGCCATGTGATGCTGATCGGGACGCCTGGTACGGGCAAATCGATGTTAGCCAGGGCTATGGCCGAACTTCTTCCAAAAGAAGAGTTGCAGGACGTTTTGGTTTATTATAATCCAGAGGACTCCAACAATCCAAGAGTCAGGGTCGTTCCAGCCGGGAAAGGAAAGCAGATCGTCGAATCTCACAGGGCAGAGGCGCAGAAAAAAATCCAGATGCGCAGTTTGATGTATATGTTATTCGTCATGGCAATCATCATGTATTCCATCTATACAGGACAGTTGCTTTTCGGGATTATTGCTGCCGTCCTCATCTTTGTCGCGCTCAGGTATATCACACCAAGAGAAGAAGCACTTGTTCCTAAGCTATTGGTATCAAATGAGGGCAAGGATACTGCTCCGTACATCGATGCTACAGGCTCGCATGCAGGCGCCCTGTTGGGGGATGTAAGACATGATCCTTTCCAATCGGGAGGGCTTGAGACACCCTCTCATGAGAGGGTGGAGGCAGGAAACATTCATAAGGCGCATAAAGGAGTCCTCTTCCTCGATGAAATTAACCTCCTACGAATTGAGTCACAGCAGAGCCTGCTTACCGCTTTGCAGGAAGGTGAGTATCCGATCACCGGACAGTCTGAGCGCAGCTCAGGAGCGATGGTTAAAACAGAGCCCGTACCATGTGACTTTATCATGGTGGCTGCCGGCAATCTGGACGCAATAGAAGGAATGCATCCCGCGCTACGTTCCAGGGTAAAGGGATATGGCTATGAAGTCTACATGCGGGATACCATGGATGACACACCAGAGAATCGGCGCAAATTGGTCAGATTTGTCGCGCAAGAGGTGGAGAAAGACAAAAAGATTCCACACTTCACCTTGGATGCTGTCAAGGAGATCATCTTAGAGGCAAGGCGACGATCCGGCCGAAAAGGTCAGTTAACCCTAAAGCTGAGAGATCTAGGCGGGCTGGTTAGGGTTGCTGGTGACGTTGCTAGAGCAGGAGGCGTCGAGCTCACTACGGCCGAGCATGTTAGGAACGCCAAGAAGATGGCCCGCTCCATAGAGCAGCAGGTAGCAGATCGATATCTCGAGCAAAGAACGGATTACAAGATGTTCAGAAGCAAGGGTGCGGAGATCGGCAGGGTTAATGGACTTGCTGTCATCGGTGGTGAGTCTGGAGTTGTGCTCCCCATTGTTGCAGAGGTGACGCCTGCCCAGTCAAAGGAAGAGGGAAAAGTCATCGCCACCGGTCAGCTTCAGGATATAGCTAGGGAGGCTGTGCAAAACGTCTCGGCATTCTTCAAGAAATTCACTGGCCAGGATATCTCGAACAAGGACATTCACATCCAGTTCATTGGAACGTACGAAGGCGTGGAAGGCGATAGTGCATCCATATCTGTCGCTGCGGCGGTTATATCCGCACTCGAGGGGGTCCCCATTGATCAGAGCGTTGCGATGACAGGCTCCTTATCCGTTAGGGGCGAGGTATTGCCAGTTGGAGGAGTGACGTATAAAATCGAGGCAGCCGCCCAATCCGGTATTAAAACGGTATTGATTCCCAAGGCGAATGAGAACGACGTGCTGATCGAGGACAGGTATAAGGATAAGATCAAGATCACTCCTGTGGCGACGATCAATGACGTTCTTGAGCATGCTCTTGTGGGCAGGAGAAAACGCAGGTTGTTCAAGCGCCTCGAAAAGTTCGCCTCTGAAACCAAGATCGGAGTTGCACGACCGGATAAGGCAGTGCCTCACTGAGACATACACTTAAGTTTAAGCTGCGCGTACACTTCGTTTAAGCGGTAGCGTACGCCCTTTGGGCTTAAGCGGATGCGTAATGCGTATGTTGTATATATCGCCAGTACAGGGATTGGAGAGGTACTTTGACGTTTTGAGCGAGAAGTGTTTAGCGAAATACCTGCTTACAAAGCGGACATCATCGCTAAGCACAAAGATAGGGAACGCAAATGAAATATTGCGAAACTGCCATTTCTGCGAACGTCGCTGTGGTGTGAACCGGCTGGAGCACGAAATCGGATACTGTGGTGTTGAAGCAATCTCTCGTTATGCCTCGGAGTTTATGCATTATGGCGAGGAGCCCGAGCTTGTGCCATCGCACACGATTTTTTTCACAGGTTGCACCTTTTCATGTGTCTACTGCCAGAACTGGGATATATCGACTGCTCCAACTTCAGGAACGCCCGCTTTGCCGGAGAGAATGGCAGAGATCATAGGTATGAGAAAACATCAGGGCGCGAGAAATGTAAACTTCGTTGGCGGCGACCCAACGCCGCACTTGCATACCATATTACAAATCATGGATAAATGTAACGTAAACACGCCCATGGTCTGGAATTCCAACATGTACTGCTCCAGAGAGACGATGGGGTTGTTGAGTGGCGTGATAGATGTGTATTTGGCGGATTTCAGGTATGGGAGCGATATGTGCGCTAGAAAATACTCAAACGTAAACAACTACTGGGACATTACTACACGCAACTTTCTGTTAGCACACGAGGATGCGGAGGTTATTGTAAGACATCTCGTGCTACCGAACCATCTCGAATGCTGTACGAAGCCGATCGTTCAGTGGATTGCGAAGCATATGCCTAACGTGAGGTTTAATCTCATGTTTCAGTATACGCCATATTATAAGGCTCATCAATATCCCGAGATCAACAGGCGCTTGAGTTGTGACGAAAGGAAGAAAGCGCTGGAAATAGTAGAAGAAGCAGGATTGAGGAATTTGGTGTAGATTGTTAGATTATGCAGGGAATTCCGCCATTCTCCTTACCTACTTGTCTGATTACTTTTATGACTGGGTGATCCCTATCGAGATAATGATATGTCTGAGGGGGGTTATAGCCCGGGTATGCACACCTTATATCTTCTAATGATATTTGTGTGCCCCACAGGACCGGCTCCGCAATTTTAATAGCATACGCTAGTTTGTTTCCATTAAAGTAATTTCTGTATTCTTGATAGTTCATGCCAGCATACGCTTCCACTTTATTCCAGAGCTCTTTTATCGTTTCTTCAATTACATCAACAGACTTGAAATGCCCAATAATATATCTATCTGGTTTTGTGGAATATACCAAAATAGTTGTACCACCATTAAAACCTGGTTTTTGTCTTCTAAGTTCATATCTTTTATTTGAAAAAAAGATTCTCTCTACATACTTAGGTTTTATCGAAAGTAATACCGCTCTCACGCTCCCCCCATCCCCTGATTTTTATAACATCGTCATAGGTTATCTTATTTGCGGTTATGGGGTTGAACCTAGGTATTATCTCTTTAACCTTATCATAAGGGACTGGTTTAGGATATTCTGTATACCAATCAAATTTTACGGCTAACACTCTCCCTTTGCCTTTCGCGATATTTTGGAGATCTCTTAACCCGTAAACCCCAAGACGTTCATATTTTTCATACAAAGTTTCCGGGCTCTCAACCTCATACTCGACTAATTTCGCCTCTCCCCGTATATCCTCTCCTGACACATAAAACAAGATCGGCGCCCCTCTTCTGAGTTCTCTGTATCTATCTGGCCACCTATAGTACACGTGGTCGGTTCTTAACAAAAGTTTCTCTGGGATCAGTACAGTCTGTTGACGTTGTGGGATTAAAACATCGGCATATTCTTTTTCGATGGAGTAAATAATGGCTTTTCGCCCCCTCTTGATAAGTTCGAGTGGGTAAAACAGCGTTTCTATGTCGTATGCATCTAAAATTATCATGTTTATTCGCTCGATTTTTTGTGGCAGACCATGAAACGAGATAAATAAGCCCTGCATACCTAAATTGTCTAACTCTCTCTCAAACTCCTTTATGTCAGCGTGACTGACGTTTGGTGAAGTAACGATCTTGACAAAGTATTCCTCTTTTGGTCTCTCCTTGTAAAAACCTAGCACTCCATATTTTGATCTAGCTATAAATTCACTCTCACCCTCCTCACTCTCTTCGATCTCAAATCCTCGGAGTTCAAACAAATATTTACGAATTGTCTCAGAAAATTGTTCATCGGAAATTCGTTTGTAAAGGAAGGTTTTTCCCATAACGATCTCATATAAGTCGGAGCGATATCTTTGGGGAGAAATGCCGTCTATCAAAAAACCATATCTCTTAAAAAAATGGTGCAAGACGGTCAAATTCATCGGATGCAAACGTTACAATGGTCCTTCCAACTCTTTGTTTTATCCATTTTTCAATTGTGTTACGTAATAAATGTGGACCAATTGCAGATCCCCTGTACACCTCCTTCAGATAGAATACCATTAACTTGGCTACTCTGTTATTTTTTGGAGCCGAAATTGAGACGCCAGCTATATCTTCGTTGATCTCCGCAACCAAGCAATCTATTTCCCCCGTTCTATTCCGTCTATTTTTTGGGGAAGCCAACTTTTAACATCGGGGTAAAATTTCTCCAGTTCAGAAATAAGCGCGATCACCGCGTTACGATCTCGTGTTCTATAATTTCTTATCTCAAACATCTACTTCCCTCTGATTAAAACACACCATTAATTTAAGTCTCAACTTAGTATTATAAGATTAAGATAGTACTGCGAAAGTGCTAATAAGGTTGGTTAATTATTGCGATTGCGAAAATGGATGAAAGACGAATTGGTGTAATCATGCCCATAATCACCTTGCTCACGGATTTCGGGGATTTGTACCCGGCGCTGATGAAGGCCGTCATTCTTAAAATTAATCCCGATGCCCATATCATCGACATCTCGCATAACATTCCGCCCCAGAACATTAGAGCGGGCGCATTCGCGCTGATGTATGCTACCGAGGAATTTCCGGGCAGAACCATCCATGTAGCAGTTATTGATCCGGGCGTTGGCACGGAGAGGCGCGCGCTGGTGATTAAAGCCGGCGAGCAATATTTGGTTGGGCCAGACAACGGTCTTCTGATTCCGGCGGCGAGAAATCTGGGGGATTTTACCGTATATAAGATCAGGGTCATTTCACCAAAGTCAGCAACATTTCATGGTAGAGACGTTTTCGCTCCTGTGGCAGCACGTCTATCAAAGGACTATGATACTTCAAAATTCAAGTCAATAGACGATTTCGTGAACCTTGATTTTGGCAAAACCAGGGTGTCGAAGGGAGCGCTGGATGGGGAGGTCGTATATATCGATGCGTTCGGGAACGTCATAACCAACATTCCAGGCTCACTTGCCTTGCAACATATGCACTACGGTGACGAGGTGGAGGTATGCGGCCAGCGAATGCCCTTCGTAAGAACGTACGCAGAGGCATCTGGACCATTAATCACGATTGGAAGTCACCGCTTTCTCGAAATTTCCGTAAGAGGGGGCGTTGCAGCAAGACTGCTCAAGTTGCGCATCTCTGACCTCGTGCGCATTAGGTTGAAACGGTAGCCTTTTAATTCAAGAAGTAAGTTAGTATGGTGGCAAACCTTGGAGGGTAAGATGAACAGACACAGAGCATTCTACATAGGGCGATTTCAACCATACCATTTGGGGCATCATAGCGTCATTCAGAAGATTGCAAAAGAAGTGGACGAAATCGTCATCGGCATCGGTAGCGCGCAGAAGAGTCACACTCTTGAAGACCCATTTACGGCGGGTGAGAGGGTTATGATGATCTCCCGCTCGTTAGAAGAATTGGACACTACCTATTACGTCATTCCAATCATGGATGTGGACAGACATGCAATCTGGGTTTCGCACATCAGGTCGCTGACACCCCCTTTTGACGTGGTATATTCAAACAACCCGCTTGTAATCGATTTGTTCAGCGAGGCAGGTGTTAAGATCAAGAAATCTCCGCTATTCCAGAGGGGTGCCTATTCTGGCACTGAGATCAGGAGAAGAATGCTCAACGATGAGAAGTGGGAAGATTTAGTTCCAAAAGCGGTGGTCAAGGTCATCGAGGAGATCGACGGCGTGCAGAGGTTGAAGAAACTCTCCAAGACGGACTCTCCAGGTTAAGCAATCTCTCTTTTGCTTTTGCGCCGAACGAAAATCCACCAGGACCATTTTTCGCCACGACTCTGTGGCATGGGATGACGAGTGGCGCAGGATTTTTGCCCAGGGCATTGCCCACCGCTCTGACCGCGTTAGGGCGACGGACTCTTTCCGCTAGCTCAGCGTAGGTAATCGTCTTTCCATATGGGATCTTTCTGACCTCATTCAGTACAGCCTGCTGAAAAGGCGTTAGGTGTTGCAGATCTACGTCGTATTTCGAAAAATCCACTAGCCCCCCAGAAAGATATTTCACCAAGTCATCGTTAATCTTTAATCTGCCCTTCACACAGGATGTTTTTTCAAGTGACGTGTAATCAACTCCCTTATCCTGGAATAGAACACCATGAGCAGTATGATGGCGACAATTATCATGGATACGACTGTTGGTGGGACAACGGTCACCAAGACCTGATATATCGTCGTCCAGAAAACCGCAGCAAGGATAAGTCCGAGTAGTATCGCCTTCTTTGCATCCTGCATATCGGCCTTGATCAAATCGACTATAAAAACCGTCACCAGACCTATGCCAAATGTGAACAGCACTATAGAAAGAAAAACACCCCTCTTACCGGCAAATTTCATAAAAGGGTCTAAGAAGCCAGAAAAATGTCCTCTGATCCTGCTTATAATCATCGCAATCCTCGGCTCTTTTTCTATAGAATATAGCAAATTTATGGCAGCTGCGGCAACGACGAAATTGGCAGCAACTGCTATCAACGAGCAAGTAACTGGATGTATCCCCATAAGCGCTCCAAGGGAGATTGCGCCGGGGATTCCACCGACCAAGGTGACCGTCAGTAGTTTGGCGATATCAGATTTTAATATGCTACCGCACATGACGCCAATCAAGAACGCTAGGGCTACAGTGGATTTGGGGTGGCTTCTAACATAATTTGATGCAGGCTGCGTGTACCTCCTACTTCGTTCACCCCAAATCTCATAGGCTTCTAATAATGCATCGTGTAGTTCGCTCATCCCAAATCACAAGATATCCAATCCTTCTAAATCCCTGGTAATCTTTTCCACTGCCGCCTCGACATCCTCTATACTCTTACCGCCAGTGATCACCAACTTGCCGGATCCAAACAGTAATACCACCGCCCTCGGCTCTGATAACCTGTACACCAGCCCTGGAAACTGCTCAGGCTCGTATTCGATATTTTCCAAACCTAATCCAATTGCAATTGCATTCAGGTTTAACTCTCCCCCAATATCAGCGGATGCGACGATGTTTTGAATCGTTATTGGGCTTTCTTTGACATCGATGCCAATCTCCCCCATCTTTTTGAAGACCTTTTCCAACCCCCCTGCAACATCCTCTACGCTCTTCGCACCTGTGCACACTACCTTTCCAGATCTGAATATCAGTGCGGCGGTTTTAGGGTTCTTGGTTCTGTATACCAAGCCAGGAAACCGTTTTGGCTCATATTCAGCATCTTTAAGTCTACGTGCAATCGATTTGAGGTCTATTTCTTGCCCTATTGCTGTAGATGCTACAACATTTTCGATCCTAATGCTTTTTTTCGCATGTACGAGGGATAACATGTTCAACACCTAAAATCACAAAGGTCTTTACTTTTTTCGTTCTTATATAAACTTAAGTGGTCTGTGCGCAATATATTGCCATCATGAAGGTCGCATTCGAGCTTTCGGGCGAGCATGAAACGCTACCCAAAGCAGAGGTTTTAGGTTGCCTAGAGGCGTTTGGCGCCCGCTTTAAAGAAGTCGCCGATTTGGATCAGTTGTTCGTTATTGAAATCGAGAAGGTGCCACCCATTGCAATGCGCCTTGCCATGACTCACCACGTCTTAGAGGTGCTTGGGATTTGTCCTGTTGAGCTTGGTGCAATCGCAGATTTAGTTGGCGCTGTGGATTTAGACCTCAAAAAGGACGAAACCTTTTGCGTTAGAGCCAAACAGGTCAAGGAGCACGTGCTTAATATCTCTGACTTGGAGAAGAAGGCAGGTGCCATTATTTACAAGCGAGGATATAGGGTCAATCTTGAGAATCCTGATGTGGTATTTCGTCTCATCCTTACTGAGGGCCAGTGCATATTTGGTAGGTTGATGTACTCGGTGGATAGGAAGCAGTATGAACACCGCCGTCCACATCGCAGACCCTTTTTCCATCCAGGAGTATTGTTGCCGAGGACGGCAAGAGCCTTGGTCAATATTTCCTCCATCTGCAAAGGAGAAACATTGTTGGATCCATTCTGCGGGACTGGAGGTGTGCTAATGGAGGCAGGGTTGATCGGTGCTAGGTGCATTGGCGTGGATGTGCAGCGCAAGATGATACTTGGCGCCAATACAAATCTGCAGACCTACGGCATAAGTGGCGAGTTGGTGATTGGCGATGCCTGCAATCTGGGATTGGCAGGCAACTCAGTGGATGCGATTGTGATGGATCCACCATATGGCAGGTCTGCGTTGTTCCTAGCTAGGTCACTGGAAGATTTATATGATAGTTCATTAAAGGAGACACATCGCATCCTCAGGCAGGGCAAAAAGGCCATAGTGGTGTCACAGGCTCCTATAGAGAGGATCGCAAAGGGTGCCGGTTTCACAATCGCAGAAAGCCATCGGCAACGAGTTCATAAAAGTTTAACTCGTCAAATAACCGTCTTGAGAAAATGAGGTGATATTACGCTCAAGGTGACATTCCTTGGCACAGGGGGCTCTCTCCCAACACCGAATAGAAATCCATCAGCCATCATGGTTAATAGAAAAGGAGAGCTCCTTTTGTTCGATTGTGGTGAGGGAACGCAGCAGCAGATGATGAAGGCCAAGACTGGCATGATGAACCTTACCTCTATTTTCATCACACATTACCATGGAGACCATTTTCTTGGCATCCCTGGGCTAATTCAAACCATGAGTTTCCAGGGAAGAACTGAGCCATTACACATCTACGGACCCAGATGGATTCATGAACTTGTTAACGTACTGATTGGATTGGGCTATTACAAACTGACCTTCAAGATCGAAGACCACGAGCTTAAGCCGAGCGACGTCGTTGAAAATCCTGAATATACGATCAGGACGATAAAAACCGACCATGGCGTTCCAAGTCTCGGATATGTGTTAGAGGAAAAGCCATTGCTGGGCAGGTTTAATAGGGAGAGAGCCATTGAATTGGGCATTCCACCTGGGCCATTGTTCTCAAAACTGCATTCTGGAGAGACGGTCTTCGTTGCTGGCAAAGAAATTAAACCCGAGCAAGTCGTTGGGCCAACCAGACCAGGGAGAAAGATCGTTTACACTGGCGACACGAGACCCTGTGATGCCGTGATAAAGGCAGCGAAGAATGCAAATTTACTCATCCATGACGGTACTTTAAGCGACGATTTGCAAGACTGGGCAGTTGAATCAGGGCACTCCACAGCCAAGGAGGCTGCAACGGTTGCATCCAAGGCGGACGTGAAAGAGCTCGTGTTGGTTCACATCAGCTCGCGCTATTCTGAAGACCCAACACCATTATTGAAGGAAGCAAAACCAATCTTCAAGAATACATCCATTGCTAAGGAATTCATGGAGATCGTAATACCATATCCGAAATAGCTCGGAATCTATAAATATGCACAATCCATAACTTCTCCCTTGCATGGATGAATTTCAAGTGGAAATCGATCGGATTGGACATGTAATCCCTCTCGACCCGCTGAGAATCCAGGAAACGCTCAAAAGCGGAGGTTGCACGTTCATCTCAGATAAGTTTTACAACAAGGGCATCTACAGGGTGCGAAACAAGCAGAGCGAGGCGCTTGAAAACTTTGCGATACGCATCTACAGAATAGAGGCGGCTACATATCAAGGTCTTGTTGATGAATTGGGGGCAGAATGCATTGATAAGTCTCTGTGGAGAAACGTTCCAGAAGGGGCACCCATCTTTTTTTACGCCTTTAAATTAGAGGATAAATTCGTCAAGGACACACCAAGGGGGGAGACAGAAGCACTTTTGGCAAAGGCGTAGTTTTATCATGCCCCGATATGAACTTGTCGCATTCGATATGGATGGAACTCTTGTCAAGGAAAGGAATTCTTGGGGAGCACTGCACAGGCATTTTGGCACCATGGAGCAAGCAAGGGAAAATCTGAGAGAGTACGCAGGGGGGAAGATAAATTACGCCGAGTTTATGCGCAGAGACGCAGCTCTTTGGCTTCCCTTTAGACCCACGATGCAACAAATCACAGACGTGCTATCTAACTATGAGTTGACGCCTTATGCAGCTAAAGTCATAAAAGAGCTCAGGAACAGGGGCGTAAAAACCGCCCTTATCACCGGCGGACTTAACGTTTTGGCACGGAGCATTGCACACAGGTTAGGAATAGAACACGTAATGGCGAACGATTTAGTCTGCGATGCAGAAGGACGTCTGACCGGTGAAGAGGTATTCAACGTGGATGTGGCTAGGAAGGATGAAGTCCTCTGCAACCTAATGCGGAAATTGCGCATACCAACCGCAAAATGCATTGCCGTAGGCGACAGCAAGTACGATATCACATTCCTAAAATGCGCTGGATTGGGCATCGCCTTCAACCCCGATCCAGAGTTGATAAAACACGCATCCATCGTGGTGCGCGATCTCAGGGACATCTTAAAACACGTGTAGGAAAGATGCAAAATCTTTATATCTTACAGAGGTTCAATCATTATAAATCTTACAAAAATAGAGGGGAAAATGAGGATTTTACCCATGCTGAGATCAGCAGTGGAACTTGACAGGATTGTGAACGGTGCGTATGAGAAGGCGGCAGTGGCATTTCTCTGGTTTGTTCTGGGACCCGTCACGAAACTGGACGAGATGATGTATGAAGGCTATGCTAAGGCGGCTGAACACTTTTTCCATACTGGCGAGACTCTATTTTATTCATTGAGGCGACCTAACTGATTTATTTGAGAAAAACCTTTTAGATATCATGAGACTGGAGCCCATCAAAGAGTTAAAAGAGATGCTAGAATCCTGGAAGAAACCCAAGATGATCAAAAAGAAAGAAAAAAAGGAAGAAGAGAAAGAAGAAAAACCAGGATGATGCTGGGTTTTTATTGAGCGACCAAGAGGCGCCTCTTTTTCAAATCACTTAAATACGAAATCGGCGATACAAACCATAGATGCTGGAGAAAAAGCAAGGGGCGAAATATTTAGAAGAGTACGTTAGCGTGCGTTTCATCATCAGACAGTCCTCTCTGCCACTCCTGATATGCATCATATTCGATATGTTCGCTGGGGTCGTACTCGGAAGCATGGAGGGTGCGCTGAGCATCCTTCCGGGTCTACTCGTATTAATCCCGCCGTTATTGGACGAACGGGGCAATATCGCTGGAGCCTTTGGCTCTAGGCTTGGGTCCGCTTTACACCAAGGTCTCATCAGGCCGGATTTGAGGGGCGATAAGAACCTTGTTCACAGCGTTGCAGCATCGCTAGGAGAAGGAGCGACAATGGCAGTTGTGATCGCATCTCTCGCTTATGTCACGATGCTGGTGCTTGGTAGGGAGAGCATTGGCATAATCTCTCTGGTAGCGATATCTCTGATGGTTTGGGCGCTATCAGCATTCATACTAATTAGTCTGGTTATGGTATTTGCATTCACGGTGTTCAAGCACGGGATTGATCCCGATAATGTCATGGGACCTATGGTGACCTCTGCTGGAGACGTACTTACGGTGCTTGCGCTCTTCATAGCAGTAAGAATTATCATGGGGGTGGTGTAGTTGGCGTTACAAGTAAGAAGGTACAATGCCATAAGAATCATGAAAACTGCACTCCCCGTGCTAACGTTTTGCGCTGTCCTCGGAATTTTATCTGGGTTGACCCTCGACACCTTTAAGAACATCCTGTTCACGTTTCCTGGACTGTTCGTATTAATCCCGGTCACGATAGGTATGGGCGGAAATCTGGGCGCCATACTCAGCTCTCGGATTACCTCAGCTCTTCACCTTGGTGTTGTTAGCCTTACGCCAACCGACCATGTGTTGAGAAGCAACGTGCTTGGCGTCTCTATCGTTGGCGTACTTTCATTCTTTGCGGTTGGGATTTTAGGGTACCTATTCTGCGTTTTAATGGGTTTTAAGAGCGTAGGTCTGGTTAAAATGGTTTTAATATCTTCCATCTCAGGAGTATTACTCATCTTAGTTGTCATCATCACAACGATCCTAGCTGCATTTCTTTCATATAAAAAAGGCATAGATCCCGATGATACGACGATTCCCATCGTTACCAGTGTTTGCGATGTGTTTGGCATCCTTATACTGTTTGTCATCACAATGGCGGTGTTATGAATTGGAGAAAAGCATTTATTAACCACAGCGAATGATTGGGATTGATATGGTCGAAGAAATCGAATATGAACCGCAGGGCATGAAAAACCTTCTGAAGAACATGAAGGACATCTCCGAGTTGATGGTAGACCTAGCGTATTCGGCTGTTCTGTATGATGACAAGGACATCGCCGAAGAGGTGCTTCGGCTTGAGGAGGAGATGGACGTTCTGAGCTATCATGCACGCATAGCGGCGATGCTTGGAGCCAGACGTATAGAGGAGGCAGAGGAACTTTCTGGTGTGTTGCAGATCGCCTCTGCGGCTGAAAAAATGTCCAACGCAGCGGGAGATATTGCAAATATCGTGCTCAAGGAATTGGGTCTTCCGCCTGAGCTGAAAATTGCGATTCCGAGTGCAGAGGAGACTGTCACACGTGTCAGGGTTAATGAAGCCTCGCCTCTTGCGGGAAAAACGTTGGGTGAGTTCAGACTGGAAGCGAAGACAGGCATGGTTGTCATAGCACTCAGACGTAACGCGGAGTGGGAGTATAATCCCAATAAAAAGACGGCCATGGAGGCAGGCGACGTTTTATTCGCCAAGGGACCGGATGAAGGAGTGACAAGGCTGTATAAATTGGCTACCGGGGAGAAATATGAGCTCAAGCCTCCTAAGAAGGGGAGATTGTTGAGTGATTTAGCAAAAGCCGTAGACGTCATCATCGAGATGAAGAATCTATCAGAACTGGCAATTGGGCTTGCTTATTCTGCCCTACTTTTTTACAGCGAGGAAATCGCGCATGAGGTGGAGATATTGGAAGCCCAGATGGACGAGATGAAGTATGAGTTAGAGCACTGGGTATTAGAGGCATCAAAACACGTCGATGATGTGAATAGTCTGAGGGGGTTGCTGCATCTTGCAACATCCTCAGAGGTCATTTCAGATGCGGCTGACGAGATCTCGGATGTTGTGCTGAGGGATATCGAGCTCCATCCTGTATTCATGCTCGCTATTCGCGAATCAGGTGAAATCATTACCAAAATAGAGGTAGTGGAGGGTGCCAAAGTCGATGGGAAGACGTTGAAGGCGCTACAGCTGGAAACAGAAACCGGCATGTTCGTTCTGGCTATTAGGAGGGCAGATAAATGGGTCTATCGCCCTAGTGGAAAAACTACAATTAAGGCAGGAGATTTAATTATTGCCAGAGGACCGCGCGGTGGTGAGAAGCGGTTGGCTGAACTTTGCTCGTCAAAGTCGTCTTAGGTACCTTAGGCTCTCCCCCCCTTCCTCTAGGGTTCTAGCCTCGACGACAAACCTGCCCTTGTGATCTTTTAATTCTTTCATCACCGCTTTCCAATCTATCATACCTCTCCCGAGTGGAAGATGATCATCTTTCTTACCAAAATTGTCGTGCAGGTGAACGTGTTTTGCCTCTAATTTCAAAAAAGCATCCACTTTGTCCACAAGATTTGCATGCCCTACATCGAGGGCGATGCCAACGTTCTCCCTCTTCACATTCTCCACCATGCCGATCAGCTCTTCCGGGAACTTGCCGAACAGAAATCCGATATCTGGCATGTTTTCTACACATACCATGATGCCGTATTCCTTCGCAACGTCGCATAGTTTTTGTATGCCGACGATGTTCTGCTTCCACGCCTTATCGGGCAGTTCTACTCCTAGGGGTGAGAGATGCCCTGGATGTAAGACCACTAGATCCGTGAGCCCTCCTACAGACTGTATGGCTTTGCTCATCTGTTTGATCGTTTCATCCCATATTCCCTGATTTAGGCTCGCGAGATTCAGATCAGAAAAAGGTAGATGTGCCGTGAACTCCAGATTTGTGGTCTCCTGTACTTCCCTAATCTTTTTGCTCATCTCCTCTGTGAGGCTTTGTTTGCCCTCTCCAACGATCTCCCAGCCGTTAAATCCCATCTCATCTAACTCATACACCCACTCAAATGGGTTGTTGCTCGTAGCCAGAGAGGAAAAACTAATCCTCATGTTTTACCTCACTCGAAGATGCCAGCCAGTCTATCAATTCATCCGGGTTCACAGTCTCGATGCTTACGTGAATGCTTCCCAGCGAACTACTTCCGAAGTTTACTTTGCCCACAAATGCAACCTGCTTGTTGAGGTCGAATTCAATTTTATTTCCCTTTTTGCAGTTGAGGAGTACTGTTCTGGCAGAATCGCGTATCTTCTGTTTCCTGAGTAACTCCTGCAATTTGTCCAAGGAGGCATCTCCGGTTAGTTTATCTTCCTCAAACCTGAGTCGAGCATCAGGGAAAATGTTTGTGACCACCTTCTTCACACGCTCCACGCTTTCTGTTGCATACACGGGCGCCCAAACCCTGACTTTAACCTTGGATTCCTTCCAGGACTGCTCTGGCATTCTCTCTAAATTCCTCCAGGGTACCGTTGTTATCTATTAGTATGTCCGCCATCTTCATGGCTTTTTCCAGCCCCCAGCGCAACTCCCTCTCATCCTTCTGTTTGAATCCTTCCCAGTCAACCACATCATCGCTCCTTTTTCGCGCGATTGTGCGTGCAAACCTGTTTTTCTGGGAGGCTAGTATTGCAATCAACGTAAATTGCGCATCAAATGCATTCTTATATACTTCTACTTCCGCACCTCCGCGCAAGCCATCGACTGCAACTGTGTCGCTATTCATCGCCTTGATGAGCGGGATGCAGCGTTTTGCTATTGCGCCCATACCTTCCTTGGCTCTAATGTCATTCGCCACTTTCCCAACGTTCTCCTCGGTGATGTCCAATCCCCTTCTTCTCACTTCTTCGCGCACGACATCTCCCATTCTAATTACGGGAATGCCAAGTTTTTGCGCCACCTTGGCCGCTTCTGTCTTCCCCGATGCTGGCAAGCCAACAAAGCCAATGATATTCAAATCGACTCCTCGCCGAACTCCTTTGTCCTGATTTTCACGTTTTTTAGGTATTCTTTCGCTATCTTGCCCAAGTCTAGAAGCTCCTCTCTGCTTGGCGGTCCATATTTCTTCAGTTCTTCACTCCATCCCTGCTCAGGTCTGCCCTGCTGGAGCACGTATGCGAAGCTTAAGCGCTGGCGCGCGTATGGAATATCCCCATATGAAGACATCTCTTCTGCGATCGCTCTGATATCGTTCTCATCGAAGATGAGACCTTTGAAAATTGTCGTCCTAACCTCTAGGTCAAAGTTCTTACAAACCTCCAAAGAACGTCTCACCAGGGCGACGACACTTCCATCACTGATGCCTGCTACTTTCTCATATTTCTCTGGGGATAGCGGAGCCTT
The DNA here is from genome assembly GCA_030018435.1 of Methanocellales archaeon. Lineage (GTDB taxonomy): Archaea > Halobacteriota > UBA148 > UBA148 > JAUWXC01 > JAUWXC01. The sequence goes on along the minus strand of JASEEY010000007.1, from coordinate 32,771 downwards.
GACATCCAGGAAAACCTTGTCAATCAATCTCGCATCTATCAATTCCTTCAGCTGCATAGGATAGTATCCGTTGGTTTCCACGCCGACGAGAAGTCCCAGATCTTTCGCGAATTTTGCCAGATGCCTCATTTGTTCGAGCTGTGCTAACGGCTCCCCACCAGAGAAGACGACGGCGCTTACAAATTTTCTCGCCTTTTTGATTTCTGCCTCGATCTTTTTTGCATCAACGAAGTTCTTTCCCGTCAGGAGTGCATAGTTCTGGCAGTAAGGACATCTAAATGGACAGCCTCTGAAAAATATGACCATGGCAACCTTGCCGTACCAGTCTACGGTTGATATGTGAACGATACCGCCGAAGTTCACCCTCACCAGATCACGCTCATTTTGACTTCTTTCTTATCGTCTTGCGCTCATACTCGGTCGTCTTCTCGAGGGTTATGTGAGTAATCGCGAAGAGCACCCCGCCGTAGATGAGATAGGCCGCGCCCTTATAATCTCTTCCATACAGTAAGTAGAAGCCGAAAACAAACGCTATGAACGATAAAATATAGATCAGCGCTGCGAGTGCGTACAAGATCGATGTCTTTTTCATTGTCTCACCATTTGTCCCACGCAAATCATGCGATATGACCTGTTAACACTCACAGGACTTTAAATTATCTGAAAATGTCTATGATTGACTAAAATTTGCCCTCTAATTTTTCTCTCTTCAGAGGAGCGATCGGATAAGAATAAAAATCTTCAATTTTAAATTTCTCGTAATCTACATCCTCAGAATTACAGGTTGCGCATGCTAATTTGATTTCACATTCACCATCAGCAGGATTGAAATAGCGCTTCATTTCTCTCTCATCTTCAAATTCCCATATTTCTAAGGGTTTGTAGTCAGTAATCATGGCTTTGAAGGCTTTTTTGTTTCCACAGTTGTTGCATTGCATTTTATTTCACCCCTTTATTTTTTTTAAATTACACGTTGTTAAGCCTATGATGCTTAATCTCTTTCTTACTTCTTCAAGTATACTTAATAATTCCTCATACGTGCCTTTGCCACCCAGTTTATTCCGTCCCTGTCAGAACGGTAAAAATATTAATGATTAGCGATTATCTCCTTTTGGTGATGACGATGTCCTCTTGGCTGGTTGTAGGGAGACCTGAGAACTGGGAAACGGCTTTTGACTTAGGGAATATCTGGGGCTTGCGCCAGAATCAAGCTCACCTATGGGAAGCGTTAGCCAGCGGAGATATCGTCTTCTTTTATGTCACCTCACCCGTGAGTAAGATTGTAGGTTACGGCAAAATTCTCTCGAAATTCAAACAGGATAAGCCGTTATGGCCAGAGGAGCGCACCAAAGGAAGAGTTATATGGCCTTTGAGATTTCAATTCGACATTACCTTAAGATTCCGTCGAGAGGAATGGAATAGATTGGGCATAATCCATCCCGATCTGAGACACCGCGTCAGGTCGGGGTTTCAGAGGATAGGCGACGACCTCGCAGAGGTGCTGATAGGAGATGTGAATAAACTATATAGGGAACCAGTCATCGTGGGCTCTGCCTTGAGAAAAATTCCTGCAGAATATAAGCCATCCCTGCACGAGAGCGTGAAGGAAAAGCTCCTGTTGATAGGCGGGTTGCAGAAGTTCGTGGCAGAAAAGGAGTACCAGATGGACGGTAAAAGGCTAGATGTTACGTGGAGGAGAGTGGATAGAGGAGCTCCAACTTATGTCTTCGAGATTCAAATAGGCGGGAACCTGACAGAGGGCTTGGGCAAGTTGAAGCACGCCTTTGATTTGTGGAATAGCAAGCTCTATCTTATCGCTAAGGAGGAGGACCGGGAAAAGGTTAGGCAGCTGCTAGAAGGGACATTTCATGAGATTCAGCCGCATGTTAGATTCATTACTCTTGAGGAGGTGGAGCAACTGCACAAGTTGAAGGATGAGCTTAGAGGGGTGGAGGATAGACTGGGAATATTGTGAGAGATTCAATCCATTACGGAAAGAAACCTAAATCCCATATCTCACCCTATCCTTCAACTCCTGCTTCTTGGCAGCGTTCCACCCTGATACGGCTTGGATGTAACCTGTTACGCGTGACAGGTGCTCGACGTTGTCCGACTCGCAGTTACTGCATATATCATGTAAACCAGCCTCGACGTGGAAATCGTCCATACAGAGGGTCATGTCCCTTGTGAACGCAAAATAGCCAGCCTGCGTGTTCTTTGCGATATTCATGGCGAACTCCTTTAAACCTCTTGGATCCGGGGTAGATTCGCCCATAAATATGTGCAGGATATTTCCACCATCCACAATGGGGAAGAACGCGTGTTCGATGTCAATCCTGTCGACGAGCGAGATGTTTGCACCTGGAAATACATGTGTGCCGTTGGTGTAGTAAATTGGCAGGTCTCTCGTCCCTTTCGCGAGGGCTTTTGCCATCTTTACATCGCCTTTGATGACCTTTTCGGCAAAGGTTGCAAAATCGCTGTGCAAGAGATCGGCTACAGCAAATCTTTGCGCGGTAGTTTCAGCAGGCGTTCTGGCTAGCGCGATCTTCATGTCGTGTCTTTCACTTAGTTCTCTGGCATAGAACTCCATCTCGGTCATCGCTCTTATTGCGAGTTTGAACGCTTCTTGGGATTCGTGCAGCTGTGCACCTATGTGATGTTGAACCATCTCATTTATTCCAACGACGCCGATCGTGTAAACAAGATCATCTGTGTAAACCGCTGCATCACCCTTCTTGCCTGTTAAGGGATCCTTTGGGCGCTGTATAACGAATGGCATCCTGTTGTTCTTGGTTATGATGTCCATCCACTTTTTCTTGATCTTGAAGAGTTCGACGGCTACATCCATCAATCGCTTCAGCTCGCCGAACAGTCTCTCATCATCATATTCTGCCCTATACGCCGCCCTGGGACAGTTGACCGAGACGACCTGCCATGCGCCCATGGAGAAATGTTTGCCATCTTGGAACTGCAGTTTTCTCTCGAAGTCCTCGTCATCCTCAGCCGTAGAGGAGAATTGGTAGGCGCAACAGTTTCCCGTTATTACCCCTAAGGCGTTGCTGAAATTATGCGTATGCGATACGTCCACGAGATCGTAGACGTAACCATCATAATCTACCTCTTCGATCCTCTTAACTGGGAGGACATGTACATCTCCACCAATCAATTTCTCAACGATGGGTACATGCGAACCATCAACTATCAGTGATTTGTTTACCTTCTTATGGCCAGACGACCTGTATTGACTGGGATATTTTAGGTCGGAGTACTCCAACCCCGTCTCTTCTAGTGGAATTCTGGTAAATGATCCCCCAACCTCTCTTCCACCATCTACAATTGCGATTTGTCCATAACCAGTCTGCTTGCTGAAGTTCTTAATTTGATCCTGCGATGTGACTCGTGCTATATAGGACGTAAGCCCGTACGCGTCGCCGGTTTGTGGATGCTTAACCGTTTGTTTGCGCTCGTAATAGTTCATTTGTGCGCCAATCCTGTGTGCCAGCCAAACTAACTTCTGCACAGCGTCTCTTGAAATTATTTTCAGTCGAAGCCCATTTGCATGAATGTCATACGCCCCTCTTCTGTTAATTTGAACATCGATGTTTCCATCTCCATTGAACGCGCAGTTTAGGTAAGGTCCTACTAACTCGCGCTCCACATTGAACAAAAGATCTGGCACGGATTTATTGGGGGCATCATGACCGCATCCCAATGCATCGATCAATAAGTATAACAATTTACTGTTCACTACTACGTTTATAGCCGTTTTTTCTTCCGAGATTTTTGGCTTGATTCCGATCTTTCGAATGCATCTTACTGCATCTTCGATCAGCTCAGACTCATGCTTGCCAAAGGAAAGGCGGACAGTATGTCTTCTGCCACTATGGTCACTGCACCCTTCTGCCAGATAATATCCAAGGAATCTGGCCAGCTCTTCCGTGACCGGAATGTTTTTGGGCAAACCCGGTTTTTTGGAATGCTTGATGTTTACCTCTCCCTCATTTACTATAATCTCCTTGGAATATCCTGCATCGTTTAACGTTTTTTCAACATCTATCGACGTGATCGCTGGCAGTTCATAGTTTGTGCTCTTCAACACTGGCATGTAGTCTCCTATATCAAGCTCTCTTGCCTGTTTTTTAGTAAACACGCCATTTTTGAGCACAAACACCGGGTGGTCTGGTGTGACCTTTATGCGCCGCCCCGATTCCAGTATGATATTTAATAATTTGCCCCTATACATCTGGCGCATAACTCCTTTGAACCCTCTTATTGGCGCCTCGAGTGTTTCAAAATTGACAGTCGGCGTGCTGCCATTGAGCTCTACGAATTCAACGCCGTTTGGATCGACATCCTTACCATTTTTAGCTGCATCATCAAATAGCTCACTAATTTTCTTGACCTTCATCTCATCGTTTTGAACAAGTGGTATCAACTCGTCTTTGCCCAAGCATTGATAACAGGAAATACCTTTTCCGGCGCCCCTGTACTCCGGCAGTTGATTATCGAAGTACGGCGAGCCGTATTTCGCCGCCAGCTCGAACGCAAGATCATACAATTCATCATAGGTCGGCAACTCTGGATGGGCTCTGTTAAACTCCTCGTCCTCAGTCATAAAATCGGGCTCGATGGAAATCTCAGGCTTGGGAAAGTTGAACGGCTTGCCCCAGTAATCCCCCTTCAGCATGACGTTCATCAGCGCTTTAAACGCCAGCCGAACCTCCCTCTCGAACTCGGCGTACGTTCTGAGTAGCGCCTGTTCACCGTTCCATACTTTTCCCTTGTATACCACTGGCTTATCCTTCCATATCCTGGGAACTCCTGGGGTTAGCTGCACAGAACTGAAGACGATTTGTCCTCCCCTGGCCACCATCATCTGCGTCATTTCATAGACGAACATCTGCATCAATTGCTCTATCTCCTCATACGAAAGCCCTTCAAAATAGGGGGCGAGGAACGTAAGGAAGTTGTAGAACCCTTGCCCTCCTGCAAAGTTCGTTTGCGCGCTGCCTAACGCCTTCACAGCATGCAGTATTGCAACCTCCGCCTTCTTTGCCGGACCTGCAACGCTTGCCTTCGTACCGGAGCCGTCCGGCATCAATCCATAATAAAAGAAGTACCGCAGGTCCCAATCTTGGCAAAAACCGCGTGTTCCAAGGTACTCCAAATCGTGTATGTGAATGTCTCCATTCAGATATGCATCGGATATGTGCGGGGGCAGCAATAACAGGTACTGCTCTTTTGAAATCTTATCCGCCTTCTTCTTGTGCGAAGTTTCGGCATTGTCCTGCAGGTTCGCATTCTCATTCGCTTCGAATCCGTTTCCTATATCTATCATATGGGCATCGTATACCGGCGTGCCAACCCTTGTGGCAATGTTCCGCCATTCCTGGTGGTAGTCTTCCAATAGGATGACGTTTACGATTTCCCTTACGAGGGGGCCAGAGAGGTATTTTACCCCCATCGACCTGATGCGCTTCTCCGCCTTCTTTGCCACTTCTCTGGCTGTTCCCTCATCGATAGGCGGGATGCCGTAAAATTCCTCGCTGAGTTTTGTCTCCCTCAGCAACTGTCTGACGATGGCCTCCCTGTCCCAATCTAAGATGTGCCCATCCGATGTCCTGATCTTGGGCATTGTGGGCGCTTCTGCACCCTCAAGTGTTTTCTGGATCACGTTTATATCTGAGCTCAATCTAACCCCTCTTTTCGCCAAACAACTCCTTGGATGTGAGGAATCGCTCCCCGATCTTCAGCACTGGCGCAGATGTGGTGAATACACCATTTGCCCTCAGTTCAGCGAGTGCTGCAGGAGTGGTCATATCCACCTCTTTATAATGCACCCCATCTGACTCTAACGAGCGCTTCAACCGCTCACATCTCGGACACCTTTCTGTGATATAGACTACCACGTCTTCTTTATCCTTGTCCAGGCTGATTGATTTTAGCGTGCTAGAGCTAATCATAACAACCTTTTGAACTTATATGAGTAGCACTTTAAAACGATTTTTCACATCAGATTTGGTAATAAAAAATAGAAAGTTTTATCAGATCTGGTAACAAGTTAATCATATCTGTTATCAGTTGATATCTCGGTGGGGAAATGGAGCAGAAATTCTATGACACTCTGGCCAAGATACTGGCGACGAAGAAGCTTTCAATTAGTGGTATAACCCGCCAGCTCAAGAAACAAGGCTATGATCAGCACAGGCTAATCCTGACGGGATATCTGAGAGCCCTGAGAGACATAGGGCATTTAGTAGAAGAGGACATCCCACCCTCCAAGGTGTACTCTTATGTTGGCGGAAAGGGCAAGGACATATATACCCTCGTAGGGGAGCGCATTCCAGACATAGAACGAAACGAGCGCTTCGCCGTTGGAGTTTATGTGCTATCCGCGCTCTTCAGAAGACCTTGCTTTGAACAGGAGTTGATATCGATCGGGCTATCACCCATGGATACCGAATGGACCAGAAAGTCCAGAGACCCGCATCTAAAGGAATATAGAGCAATGGTGAAGAGAATCAACATCCCATCAGATAATCCTGCCTATGAGTTCATCAACAAGGAGAACAACCCCATCCTAGAGACCGGGGCAGAAATCCTTGCGGGCGTAATAAGGGAAGTGGTGGACCTCAGCGGGCTCTACCTGAGATATCAACAGCTGAGATTGGGAGTAGAATGATCAGGACTTTCATTGCAGTGGATTTTCCAGCAGAGCTGAAAGAGAAAGTGGCAGAACTCCAGCAGCACTTCACAAACTACGATGTGAAAATGGTAAAGCCTGAGCAGGTGCACATTACGATCAAGTTCCTGGGAAACATAGAAGAGCATCAAGTCACGCCGATACGCAGTGCTCTACAGAGCGTGCGTGTATCTCCTTTTGATACTGAGGTCAGGGGCGTGGGTGTATTTCCCAGCCTAAGACACATCAACGTAATATGGGTTGGCGCAGAGGACGACTTTGATCGTTTGAATAATGCTGTGGAGGAAGCACTTCAGCCGCTGGGATTTGAAAGAAACGATCGTTTCGCGGCGCACGCGACCATAGCCAGGGTTAAGCGCCTTCCCATGACTCAGAAAGAGCACTTGATTAGTACGATTAAAGAACTGTCTGATATGAGGATAGGAAGGATGAAGGTCGATCACATCAGATTTAAAAAGAGCACGTTGATGCCAGAGGGACCGCTCTATGAAACCCTGCACGAGGTGAGATTTTGAGCAGAAAAATATGCTCCCAAGTGCTGCAAAAGATCAAGCCAAGTAAAAGTGAAGAAAAGGCGTTGCACAGATTGACCAATCGCATCATCACTCAAATCGACGCAGCTGCAAAAGAGCTTGGCGTTGAAGTACGTGGATTGCTGGTCGGCTCAGCTGCAAGAAACACGTGGATTTCTGGCGATAGAGACCTAGATATATTCATCACGTTCCCGGAGTCCGTAACACATGAGGAACTCGAATCGTTAGGGCTAGGGATAGCCAAAAAAGTCGCGCCAAAATACGAGGAGAGGTATGCAGAACACCCATATATCAGGGCTTTTTTCGAGGGCATCCCAGATGAAACATCTGGGAGGGTTGTAATCCCGAAGGGATTTCAAGGGTACAGGGTCGATCTGGTTCCATGCTTCCGCGTTTCAGACCCATCTGCTATACGGTCTGCTGTGGACAGGACGCCGTTTCACAATGAATACGTCAAAAACAAAATTAAGGGATTGGAGGATGAAGTACGCCTGCTCAAACAATTCCTGAAGGGCATAGGCGTTTATGGTGCAGAGTTAAAGACGATGGGCTTCTCCGGATATCTATGTGAACTTCTCATCATCAAATACAACTCCTTCCTGGATGTAGTGCAGAGTGTGAGCAAATGGCATCGTAACGTTATAATTGACATAGAAAATCACGGGACTCTCGAGCACGATACCCCGCTGGTCATCATCGATCCTGTTGATCCGTCTAGGAACGTTGCAGCTGCTGTATCACTGGACAACTTTTGCACTTTCGTCGATGCGTCGAGGGAATTTCTGAAGAAGCCAGGCATTCACTTCTTTTTCCCTCCTCCAGTAAAACCACTCACTGACAAGGAACTCGCACAGGAGTTGAAGCATAGGAAAACTGAGTTGCTTGCCGTCGTGTTTGATACACCGAACGTCGTGGATGATATACTCTATCCTCAATTGTACAAGGCAGTCAGGTCTATAGAAGAGTTGCTTCATAGGAATGATTTCAGGGTGTTCAGAAGTGGCATCTGGTCTGGTGTGAGGTCAGTTATCCTGCTGGAGATGGAGGTCGCCACTCTCCCAAACGTTAAAAAGCACATTGGGCCACCCGTTGAATCATCAATACACGCTGAGAAATTTAAAATTAAGTACGCTAGCCAACATCCTTACATTCAGGACGGCAGATATGTTGTGGACATTTCTAGGGAGTACACCAAAGCGAAAGATTTACTCAAATCCAAACTGAAAACATGCGGGGTGGGAAAGCACGTGTCGGAGGCGATTGGAAAGGGCTATAGGGTGCTGAAGGACGCGCAAATCGCCAAGATAGAAGACAAGGACTTCAGAATTTTTCTGAGGAAGTATTTTAGGAAATATAGGCGAATGAGGGGTTAATCGCAATGCCCAGATTCATTGAGAAAATCTCAAAAAAGGTTGGCACCCCTCCAGGGACCATCGTTCACGCGGGCGAGAAAAAGGTTGCAAAGGTGAGCATTACAATAATAGATTATGATGAAGTGCGATTTTTAGAGAAGGAAGCAAAAAAGATCGAGGAGTGTTTCCCATTCAAAGAGAAACCCACTGTAACGTGGATAAACATAAATGGTATCCATGATGTGGAACTCATAGAAAAAATCGGAAAACATTTCAACATACATCCACTTGTTTTAGAAGACATAGTAAATACAGGACAACGTCCAAAAATGGAGGATTTTGAGGATTACATCTTTATCGTTTTAAAAATGCTTTATTATGATGAAAAAGACGAGGAAATAAAGGCGGAACAGATCAGTTTAATTCTTGGCCCAAATTTCGTCATTTCGTTCCAAGAGAAAGAAGGCGATATTTTTGACCCCCTCAGAGAGAGGATTAGAAGCGGAAAAGGTCGTATCAAAAAGATGGGGTCCGATTACCTTGCTTACGCTTTGATAGATGCAGTTGTTGACAATTATTTCACAATCCTGGAGAAACTTGGAGAAGAAATAGAAGGTATGGAAGAGGAGTTGGTGACCAATCCGACACAAGAAACCTTACAGGCTATTCACAATTTAAAAAGAGATATGATATTTTTGCGTAAATCGGTTTGGCCTTTAAGGGAAGTTGTTAGTAGTTTGGAAAGAGGAGAGTCACCCCTAATTCACGAAACTACAGGCATATATCTCAGGGATGTTTACGATCATACAATTCAGGTTATCGATACAATAGAGACACTCCGTGATTTGCTCTCCGGGATGCTTGACATTTATCTTTCAAGCATCAGCAATAGAATGAACGAAGTTATGAAAGTACTGACGATCATTGCCACGATATTTATTCCTTTGACCCTTGTGGTGGGCATTTATGGAATGAACTTTGCGTATATGCCAGAGCTCGGGTGGCGTTGGGGCTATCCTTTAGTTTTGCTTTTGATGGTTGCTATAGGCATCTCAATGTTGGTTTATTTCAGGAGAAAAATGTGGCTATGAAAGTACAAAATTAGAACAACTCTCACAAAACACCCCAGTACTCCTTCTGCGCCTCTTTAACTTCCTTTACCCTTTGCCTGACCCGGCTGGATACTTCATCTTTCAGCGCTGATGGAACAGGCATCGGCTCTTTTATGTCTATTCCTAAATCCCCAAAAGCGTTGAGGATGGATAAGACCGAATATGGCAACGCACTTAGGTCGTATCCTCCTTCCAGCGCTGCAACTATTCTCCCTTTGCATGTTGAGTTCGCGATTGATCTGACTATGCCGGCGATATGCCCAAATCCTTCTGCAGTAAGGCTCATCCCTCCTATGGGATCAGCGAAATGGGCATCCTGCCCGGCGGAAATTAAAACCAGCTCAGGCCTAAACTCAAGGGCGATTGGAATTAGAATTTCATTAAAAACGTAGACGTATCCTGCATCTCCTATCCCTCCTGGCAGTGGGACATTTACCGTAAAACCTTTTCCATCATCAGCGCCGATTTCATCCATGCTTCCAGTTCCCGGATAGAAGGGACTCTGATGAATTGAAAAATATAAAACCGAAGCATCATCATAAAAGATGTTTTGCGTGCCATTGCCATGATGTACGTCCCAGTCCACGATGAGGATTTTTTTCACTTTATATTGTTTTTGAGCATAGCGCGTTGCTATCGCAACGTTATTGAATATGCAGAACCCCATTCCATGCGAAGCCTCGGCATGATGACCTGGCGGGCGGATGAGCGCAAAGACACTTTTCAAGTCATTCATAACGGCTTCAACAGCGTTGATAACCCCTCCTGCCGCGAGAACTGCAACCTCATACGAATCCTGTGATAGCACGGTATCAGGATCTAACATCCCCCCGCCGCTCTGGCAGAGAGCTTGAATCATCTCAATGTAAGGGGCATCGTGCACCCACCCTATTTGCTCAGTGGTTGCCCTTTTCGGAGTGATGCACATTAGTTTTTCCAACGCTTTGCTTTTTTTGAGCAATCCCATTGTAGCAATCAGACGCTCCTTCCGCTCTGGGTGCCCTCCAGTCTCGTGCTTCAGATAATCATCGTGATATATGATTCCCGTCTTGGGCATGGGCATATGATTAAAAGGCTGGGCGTTGATAAAAATATGTTTGTGGAGGTATGTGCATGGAGGTTCAAACCGTTAAAATAGATGTGCCATCCGGTGCCAATCTAATCCTGGGCCAGTCGCACTTCATCAAGACCGTGGAAGACCTGTATGAAGCAATTGTGAACACCGTTACAAACGCGAAGTTCGGCATCGCCTTCTGCGAGGCATCTGGTCCCTGCCTGGTGAGGTGCGAGGGCAACGATCCAGGGCTGAAGAAAGCCGCAGCGGAAAACGCCCTAGAGATAGGCGCAGGACATAGCTTTCTTATATTCCTGCGGGATGCATATCCAATAAACGTGCTGAACGTCATTAAAAGCACACCAGAGGTTTGCGGCATCTATTGCGCCACTTCCAATCCGGTTGAAGTCATGGTGGCGAAAACTGAAACGGGAAGGGCAATAATCGGCGTTGTCGACGGTGCCAGCGCAAAGGGCATCGAAACGCAAAAAGACGTAGAGGAGCGGAAGACGTTCCTGAGAAAGATTGGGTACAAGTTTTAGGTTCTTCCGAAGTCGTACCACTCGTATATCAGCCCTAGTACTGCAGTTAAGAAGATGAGCTTCATCATCTCGCAGAGGTATGGAATATAGCAGGCGACCACAGGCGAGCTGAGGATTTCGTGGACGGCGAATGACATTCCTATGATTGCGCCATACGCCCATGTTTTGCTTAGGATGTCATCGTTTAGGAAAATCCTCGCCTTTAGCATCTTCTTGTCGGTCCTTCGAAAGCTCACAAAGCTGTAGAACGTAAAAAACAGAATGATGGCCGCAGCTCCAACATAATACAGATTTAGGACATCAATGTAATTCATCAAATCCCATCCCCCTTTTTAAAAGTCTAACTCATTGAGGTCATATTAAAGGTTTTCTATCCTCTACAGTTTGGATAACGCCAGTTTTGCAGCTTTTTCGCCGGAAAGCATCATGCCACCGAAGATGGGTCCCATTCTCGGCCTTCCTGCGACGGCATTCGCTGCCATTCCGGTGACGATCAATCCAGGATATACTTCCTTCGTCGCATCTAAGATAAACCTCTCCCCTATCTCTGCCCACATGGGCTTTTCACCAACCACCTTCAGCGCGCCAGGGATTTTCCGCTCCACAATCCTGCACACCTCTGCCTCGTGTCCAGTTCCATCGATGACTACTCTGGAGCGAACGCTCAGGGGATCCACGTGCAGCTTCGCCAACTCGACAGCACTCCAGTTTATGACCACTCCAACAATCTTTTTATCCCTGATCACAACGTCCTCTACATTCATCAGATTAAATATCTCAGCGCCAGCAGCGATGGTTTTGCTTACTAGTTTTCCCACTGCTTCTATGGAATTTGCCAGAAAATATCCGTCTTTGTGCTCCCAGTAATTGATTTCAAAATCGTCCAAGATATGTTTCGCTCCATCCTGTATCACGATACGGGGAAACATCATCCCCCCGCCCCACATTCCACCGCCAACGCTGAGCTTCCGCTCAAAAACGGCTACCTTTGCCCCTCCATCAGCAAGGTACTTGGCGGCTACCATGCCGGACGGTCCTGCACCGGCTACGGCAACATCTATGTTCGTGTACTCCACGAACGTTTTCATAAAATCCTCAACGATCGCTTTTGTAATCGTTACCTCGTCCAACATGCTAACCCACAGCACAAATGCATACCATGTCTTTTTTAGTTTTCGGAATGTCTGTGGGTATTTCCACAAGATTAAACTATGCTCAGGAGGATATGAGGTAGGATGCTCAACTACAATGCGATCTTGGTTAGATATGGCGAAATCGGGCTGAAAAGCGATAGGGTGCGTAGTAGGTATGAAAGGGTGTTAGTTGACAATATCAAGGCAATGCTTCAACTTCACGAGAAGGAATACTCCAACGTCAGGAGGGACTGGGGCAGGATATTCGTCCATTCTTCTGACGAGAGCATTGCCGATGTGGTGGCAAATGTCTTTGGCGTGGTCTCGACGAGTCCAGTGATTTCCACAGAGTCAGGACTTAGCGCGATAGCACAACTCGCGACAGATGTTGGTGAGGCAATTGTTGACAGGGGGGAATCCTTTGCCATACGCCCCCATAAGGCAGGCAAGCATCCTTTCTCCAGCGAGGACATAGGAAGAGTATGTGGGGCTGCCGTTGCAGAGCGCTTGAAAGATCGCAGCGTCAGTGTGAATCTAACCTCGCCGGATCATGAGATATTCATCGAGGTTAGGCAGGATAGGGCATATGTGTATTATACAATCATCAAGGGCGTTGGTGGTTTGCCGCTTGGTACGCAGGGCAAGATGGTCGCATTAATATCAGGCGGCATCGACTCGCCTGTGGCGGCATGGCTGATGATGAGGAGGGGTTGTGAAATCATTCCGGTGTATTATGATACTGCCCCGTTCTCGGATGATACGATGAGAACTAAAGTGCTGAGATGCATTGATGTCTTGCAGAGATGGGCACCAAATCATCCCATGAGGGTCTATGAAATACCGCACGGTCATAATCTGCAGTCCATCAAAGAACGCTGTCCTCCGAAACTAACGTGCGTGCTGTGCAAGCGGATGATGTACTTAATCGCTGCCGAGATCGCGAAGAAGGAAAAATCACATGGAATCATAACCGGTTCATCGCTTGGGCAGGTCGCATCCCAGACATCTGCGAATCTGCTCGCCGAATCCATTGGCATCAACTTTCCAATTTATCATCCGTTGATAGGGTATGACAAATCCGAGATAGTGGAGCTTGCGAAAAAGATTGGAACGTTTGATATATCAACTTCTCTTGGGGGGGAATGCAAGGCGGTTCCTCGGTATCCGGCGACGTCTGCAAAGATAGAGGATATGTGCAAAGCGGAAGCCAGGTTGGATGTCCTTGCCCTTATCAAAAAGTCACTTAAGGATTATTTTTCAATATGCTCTTCTTTATGATGGACATCAAATGGCTCTATGTGGACTAAGGCAGATGACATCTCTGGGATTTCGACTATTTTTCTCTGCACCTGATGCGCTATCTTGTGAGCTTCACTCAACGGCAAAGATTCATCTACGCATACATGGAGGTCGACTACTGCATACGCCCCAAAATAATGGATGCGAATATTGTGAACCATTTTCACTCCCCCAACACTCAAAGTCAAGCTCTCAATTCTTTCCTTTATCTCTGGCGAAGGAACCGTCCCCATCAGTTGTTGGACGTTCTCTCTACCAACATCAAAACCCATTTTTATGACGATCAGCGATACAGCAACCCCTGCGAGTGGGTCCAGAATCGGATAATACAATATTGACCCGACAACTCCAACCAAGACTGCTATAGACGAGTATGCATCGCTCCTGTGATGCTGGGCATCCGCTCTCAAGGCTGGACTTTTAATCCTATTGGCGATGTTCAGTACATACCTCGTCATGCCCTCCTTGTATATGATTACGAATACGGTCGCATATGCTGCCAGCGGTATGGGCGCCACAACTCCCGTAAAAATCTCATTTATCGCATGCCTGGCGAACTCAAATCCAACCAGTACAAGGACGATGGAAATTAGCAGACCCACGATTGGCTCGACATCACCATGCCCATAAGGGTGCTGCTCGTCAGGCGGCTTATATGACATTCTGATTCCAAACCAGACCATGAGCGAGGTGGCGAGATCTGAGAAAGAATGAATAGAATCGGCTATGACTGCAGTGCTGTTGGATACTATCCCAACAATTAGCTTGAAAATGGACAGTATTATATTACCAAAGACACCGACCTTAGCGCCTCTCTCCCCGAGTTTTATCCTATCCTCCATCGCATCCACCTTGCTGTAGATAACGATATCTATAGATACTATTTACGTTTATTCACAAAAGTATTCTTCAAGGACGGAAAAATGTGTATATCCTATATCATGGAATGGTTTCAGACGCTTCCTTCGAGCATCATCATCATCCTAATCGCAATGACCCCTATAGCCGAGCTCAGGGCTGCGATACCCATCGCCATAGGGGTATACGGCATCGACCCTGCTACAGCGTACTTCTTGTCAGCGGTCGGGAACATGCTCCCCATCATACCTTTGTCGCTTTTCCTGGATTCTGTATCCACCCGGCTCAGACGAGCTAGGGTATTTGATCATTTCTTCGACTGGCTGTTTGACAGGACGCAACGCAGATACAACAATTCGGTTCAAAAATATGGTGCATTGGGTCTGGCTTTGTTCGTTGCCATCCCTCTACCGGTCACGGGCGCATGGACGGGTTGCGCCGCCGCTCTTGTGTTTGGTATTAAGGCCAGATACGCATTTCCAGCCATTCTCAGCGGCGTGCTAATCGCCGGTATCATCGTAACGTTTGCTAGCATTGGCGTTATTACATGGCTTTAAAGCCTCTGGACCGCCAATTTAATGTCTTCCGCTTTTAGGGTCCTTCTGCCAGCGTGTTTTGCCAGGCGCACGGCCTCTGCTGCCACCTTAAGTCCATAATCTTCCAATATATCAGCTAGCGCCACCTTCGCATCATCACTGACCCTGTCGGCACCAGCCTTTCTTGCGATTCTGTCCACTGGTGCGATTGGCAATTCAGTCGTATTCCCACCTCCTTGTAAAAAACACCGTAAAAACGGCTAATATTGATTTTAAGGAGCGCTGTATATAGTTTTCGCTTTTTTGACCTCTTTGAAGGGTTTTCGACTTGAATTAGATTTATGAGATATTCGTACACATCAAACAAATGATGACCATATTTATAGTAGATGCTTCGGTCTTCATCTACGGGTATCGGATAGGAGAAGGAGAGATGGTCACGGTGCCGGGCGTGGCGGAGGAGCTGAAGGACGCGAAATCCACCACACTCTTTGAGCAAGCGAAAAGCGCCGGCATGAGAGTGGAGCCGGCAGAACGGCGTTACATCGATGAGGTTGTTAAAATGGCTAGAAGAACCGGAGACATGGACGTGCTGTCTGAGACCGACATACATTTATTGGCAAAGGCACTTCAATATATGGGTAAAGATGCATGCATCATCACGGATGACTATGCAATTCAAAATGCAGCATCCCGGCTTGGAATCCAGGTAAAGCCAATCGTGCAACATAAAATCATGGATGTTTTAATATGGAAGAAGCGGTGTATTGGATGTGGTAGGTATTTCGCCCAAGGAGAAATATGCCCGGTTTGTGGATCCAAACTGAAAAGAACCAGGAGGAGGGAATAGAATGAGAGGTATTGATGATCTTATCAGGGAAGCGATGGAGCTGAAGAGAAAAGGGCTACGTTCAGGTGAAATTGCTGATGAGCTTAACATATCGCGCGAAACTGCTACTTGGTTGCTGTCAAGGGCTGAAAAGAAGAAAGCTCCGGCGCCAAAGGACATATTTATCAACTGGAGCCAAATAGGCAGGAGCTCACAGAGGATGAGTCTCATCTCATCTGCGCTTTCTGACATGGTCTTGGAATCGCTGCCGGGGGCAAACATAGAGGTCGTCGTGGGCATCGTTTTAAGCGGCATCCCCTTCGCAACATTGGTTGCGGAAGAGCTGGGTGCTGATCTGGCAGTCCTTCATCCGAAAAAACAACGGTGGGAGCCTGAGAAACAAAACATCAAGGGAACGATTAGCCATAATTTCGCCTCTATTGAGGGCAAAAAATGCATCATCGTCGATGATGTGGTCACAACAGGGGCTACTACCCAGGAGGCGGTGGAATTGCTAGAGGAGCATGGCGCAGAGCCACTTGCCATTGCCGTTGTGATTGACAAGAAGGGCTTAGATTCCATAGCAGGAGTTCCACTACTTTCGCTAATCAAGATTGGCAGGGTGGAGTAACTCTTTTATTTTGTTGACCCTAGATAGGGCTGGAGGATTACTCCTTGAATTCAAATCAGATCGAGAGAAAGTGGCAGAAGAAATGGGAAGAGGCAAGGATTTTCGAATCCAACGTGGATGAGGCTAGGAAGAAGTGCTTTGTAAATTTTCCTTATCCATACATGAATGGTTTTTTCCACCTTGGGCATACGTTCTCCCTGATGAGGGCGGAGGTATTTGCACGATACAAAAGGATGAGGGGTTATAATGTGTTGTTCCCCTTTGCATTCCATTGTACTGGAACGCCAATCATCGCTGCAGCGCAGAGAATCGCAGAACGTGAGCCCAGCCAGATTGAGATACTGAGGCAGATGGGCATCTTGCAGGAAGAGATCCCTAAATTTGCAGACCCCCTATATTGGGTTTCGTTTTTTCCAAAGGAGACGATGCAGGACCTACAACACATGGGCATCAGTGTGGACTGGCGCAGGAGATTCATCACCACATCGCTAAACCCGTACTATGATGCATTCATCAAATGGCAGTTCTGCAAGTTAAGGGACGGGGGCTATATCACAAAGGGCGAACATCCAGTGGTCTGGTGCCCAAAGTGCAACTCGCCCGTAGGAGATCATGCTAGACTGGAGGGGGAAGGCGTAGCGCCAGAGGAAGTGTTCTTGATCAAGTTCGACTTAGATGGTGTTGTACTGCCAACCGCGACCTATAGGCCTGAGACATCCTTCGGCGTTACAAACCTGTGGATTAGGCCTGATGCAGATTACGTTGAGGCAAACGTCGACGATGAGCGCCGGATCGTTTCAAAAGAAACCGTCGAGAAACTGGGGGCACAAAAACATGCTGTGCGGGTGCTGCGACACTTGAGGGGTGTTGAACTCGTGGGTAAGTCCTGCACGAACAGGGTAACAGGAACTAAGGTGCCTATCCTCCCAGCATCGTTCGTAGGACCAGAGGCTGGGACTGGCGTAGTAATGTCAGTTCCTTCGCATGCACCCTATGACTATGCTGCTTTAAGGGATATTCAGCAGAATCCGCAGAAGTACGGCATATCTCCAGATATTGTCAAAGATATAACGCCAATATCCTTGATTAAAGTGCAGGACTTTGGAGAGCACCCTGCCATTGAAATTATCGAAAAAATGGGGATAACGAGCCAGACGGATCCCAAATTAGAGGAGGCGACGAAGGAGATTTACAGAAAGGAGTTTCATACTGGTGTGCTGAAAAAAAATACGGGAAAATATGCAGGGCTAAGCGTCTCGAGGGTCAAAGAAACCCTTGCAAGAGATTTCGTTAAGGAGAACAAAGCTGCGTTGTTCTATGACCTCTCAGCTGACGTTATTTGTCGTTGCTTAACAAGATGTATCGTGAAGATCGTGTCAGATCAGTGGTTTTTGAATTACTCTGTTCCAGATTGGAAGGCAAAAGTGCACGAAGCTCTGCGTGATGTAACGCTTTATCCAGAGAAGGTTAGAAGCCAGTTCGAATATGTCATCGACTGGTTAAGAGATTGGGCCTGCACCAGGGAGTTTGGCCTTGGAACCCCTCTTCCATGGGATGAAAAATGGGTGATTGAATCCCTGTCAGATTCCACGATCTACATGGCGTATTACACCATCGCTCATCATCTGGAAGATAAAAAGCATGGCATTAAAGCTGAAAAACTGGGTGATGCATTTTTCGACTACGTATTCTTTGGCAAAGGAGATGCAGAGAAGGTCGCCAAGGAAAGCGCCGTATCACTCACCTTACTTGAGAAAATGAAGTCCGAATTTGAGTACTGGTATCCATTCGACTTCAGAAATTCCGGAAAGGATCTCGTGCAGAATCACCTTACCTTCTGCTTGTTCAATCATGTCGCCATATTTCCCAAGAAGTACTGGCCGCGTGGAATTGGCGTCAATGGCTTCATTCAGATAGATGGCGTCAAGATGAGCAAGTCCAAGGGGAATTTCTACACCCTGCGGCAGATTCACGACAAGTATGGTGCAGATGCCACGAGATTGACGCTAATGTATGGGGATGAGGGCCTCGATGACCCCAACTGGGATACTGAGTTTGCCAGGTCCATAGGCTCCAAGCTGACGCAGTGGTCCCAATTTGCTATTGAGAACTACAGGAAGGGCAGAAATGATACCCGATACATCGATAAATGGTTCGAATCGATCGTGAACAGGACAATCAAAGCAACCACGGAAGCGATGGAGGCTACAGAGTTCAGGACAGCCATCCAGAAAGGGTATTTTGACCTGCAGACCCACCTGAAATGGTATGCTAAGAGGGCGGAATTTAACAAGGAACTGATAGATTGGTTCATCGAGACGCAAACCAAGCTTTTGGCACCATTCGTGCCGCACATATGCGAGGAAATATGGGCAAAACTGGGCAAAGATGGTTTTATCTCCATGGCAGAGTGGCCTCAATACGACGAATCTGCGATCGATGAAGATGTCGAAAGGGCTGAAGAATATATCAAGCGCATCATTTCTGATATCAAAGAGATCATGGAAGTCGCTAGAATAAAGGGCGCGAGGACTGCATACATCTACACCGCAGAGGACTGGAAATGGAAGGTCCTTGACATCGCAGCCGGCAAAGAGCTCAAGGATGCAGTACAAGAGGTTATGAAAGACCCAGAGTTGAAGAAAAGAGCCAAGGATGTTTCGGCGCTCGTTCAGAAGATAACTTCAGAGCGGATGGAGTGCATGAGGATAAATGAGGCTGCGATACTTGCAGAGGCCAAGGACTTTATCGCGCGCGAAATTGGAGTAAAAGGAGAGGTTAACGCTGATTACGACCCACAGAACAAAAGGAGATTTGCGATTCCGGGCAGGCCGGCGATCTACATAGAGTGATTGCAATCATCCATGTTTCCTTTTCAAAGCCCTTCTTTGCATCACATTCGTGCCAACGAAATGAAAATCCGTTCTCAGCAGCCTGATGAAGCTCTTATCTGGTAACACGTCCAACGTCAAAATCCCCCTTCTTTGCAGACTCCGTATTCTCCGCAAGAGTATGTTTTTAGACAGGTTCAACTCCTTCTGAAGTTCTGCTACCGTTATTGGATAGCATTCCATAAGGGTCTTCAGGATGCGCTCATCTAGGCTATCTCGCTTGATTTCAATCATTTTTGCACTTCTTTTTAGCCATGCTAACCCTTTGCTTTGCAGTATACCCCGTCGCTTTTTCCAAAAAATCACGAAAACACTTGTTGGTATCTATGATAACGTCATCGCTTACGTTTAAATTCGGCTTGATATCGACATGCAGTTTTCCATTAACCCAAACGACCATCTCTTTTATCGCGCCATAACTCAATGTGAGTTTGCCCCCATCATCCCTAATTTCGCACGGAAAACACTCCTTTAGAACTGCTAATATGCGTTTCTTTTCGGCGCTATAGCCTTTTTTAAATGTATACACCTGAATATGTACCACCAATCTAAAATGCGCCTTCGATTAATAAACCTTAATCAAATCGATGAACTTATGTCCTTACACTTCGTTTAGGCGGGTGGTGGCGCGATGAACGAACCTGAGAAAGTAAATTTCATCGTCAAGAAACTCAGATCGAAAAATCCCGTCCTGATAACGGGATTCCCTGGCATTGGACTGGTGGGCAACATCGTAAGCCAGTATACCATAGACCAGTTGAAACTGAGGCAAATAGGATCGATCGACTCCAAACTTTTTCCACCGATAGCCGTGCTATTTGCTGGACTCGTAAATGTGCCTGCCAGAATCTATGAAGGAGACGAATTAATTGTAGTCGTCTCCGATATACCAATTTCCCCAACGATATCACACGATCTCAGCAAGGCGCTTGTTGATTGGGCGCAGCGGATTAATGCGCGAGAGCTTGTGTCGATTGCGGGCATCGCTACCTTGCCAGATGAGCACATTGGTACCATTGCATCAGATGCGGACATAGCAAAAATGATCAGAGAGCGAACCAAACAAAGGCACAGGATATTTGGCGTTGCAACGGCTCCTTCCGTCTTGGAAAAACTTAAGGGTAAGGTAAGCATCTTTGGCATGGGCACCGTAGCCGGGATAGCAGGAAGCATTATGACGGAGTGCAGTTTGCGTAATTTTCCAGCGATCTGCTTATTGAGCGAGACCTATGGCACAGCCCCAGATCCGAGGGCTGCTGTCGAGGTCATTAAAGTGTTAAACTCATTATATGGTGTGGATATCGACACCGAGAAATTACTGGGGCAGGCAGAGCGCATCGAGTTAGGATTCAGGAGATTGGCAGAACAGGTCAGAAAGACAGAGGAGCCAGAGGTTGGAGAACGGGGACTGCCCCTGTATGGGTGAGCGAGAAGACCCAAAAGATTATTATTTGATGGAGAGCATTCTCTATGGGCCCGTGGCTTAGTCCGGATAGAGCGTCGGCCTTCTAACCAAACTTTTAACAAAAGTTTGATCAAAACTGAACAAACCCTTTTTTGAGGGCGGGATGAGAGCCGAATGTCGGGGGTTCAAATCCCCCCGGGTCCGTTCTGATTTTCAATATCGATGTCTATGCGCGTGACTACGAGCAGACCGGCAGCCAAAAACTCCATTGCTGCGCCATAGAGGAACGTTGTGCTGGGGCTGACATACTGCCACAGCGCTCCTGCAATCACACTTGCCGGCAGGGTTGCCAGGCCAATGGCAGTGTGAAACGTTCCTAAAGCAGTGCCCCTTAGCCTCTCGGCTACAAAATCCGATGCAAATGCTCGCTGTGTCGCCTCTACCAATGCATTGAACAATCCGTACAGCGCGAACATAAGGACGAACAAATACATTGAGGAGAAAATTGCGAATCCGACGCAGGTTAGACCAAAGAGTGAATAGCCCAGAACTAGAACGTTACTTCTTCCAATCCTATCTGAAAGCACACCGCTCGGCACCGAGAATATCGTATAGACGATGTTGAACCATATGTACAATAGGAGAACCAGGGCAATCGACTTTGCCGGCTCTATCGATATGCATTCTCGGGCGCGGAGTATGAGGAACATGTATGTGAAGTTTCCCAATGCAAAAACCGTGGCTATGATCACATACAAACGGAATGATTTTGGCAAACTTTTTAATCCAATCTTTAAGGATTGCACATGTTCATCTTTCTTTTTCTCCTTTACAAATCTCAGCGGGACAATGGCGGTAAACGCAACAATCCCGGCGATAATGAGAATATTTCTCATTGCATCGAGCGGCATATTGGTTGAAGAAAAATACAGGAAGAAGATTAGGGCGAGTATAGAACCGAGGATCGCTCCACTGGTATCCATGGCCCTGTGGATGCCAAATGCTTTGCCTCTTTTAGCGTCAGAATCTGCTATAATCGCATCTCTTGGCGCAGTTCTCAGCCCCTTATCAACCCGTTCTAACGGTTTGAGTACAAGCACATGCTGCCATGTGGCGGAAAGCGCAAGAAGTGTTTTTGATACTGCTGACACCACGTAACCAGTGGAGACAAACGGAAGCCGTCTCCCAACTTTGTCGGACCAGCCTCACGATGTCATCGCAAATGCCAGCATGGCGAGCACAAGAGCCACGATTACTATCGAAATGGCGAGAGCACCACCCATCGCCATGATTGCGTTGACCGTACTCGCGAGTTGCGCTGTTCTATGGGAACCAAAGATGATGACATCTTCAGCAAATTCGGTGTTCATCCCAACTTGTACAGGCCCAAGATCTGCAATTGCCTCATCGGTCATTTCTTTAATCGTCTTAATCAACTCATCACGATCCATTTTCATTCCAACGAAGTTATTTCCAGATGCCATATTCACGACATGTGTATCAGTGGTCATGATCTCCGTCTCATCGGTGGGAAGTGCGCTTATGATTGCCTCTCTCAGACCTGCTACCATATTATTCCCATCGATCAACACATAGGCGGTCTTTTGCCCCAGTGCCTCGACTACGGCAACCCTAATTCCAAGGGCTCCCATGCCCTCTTCTATGGAATACATCGCATCCCTTTTGGATACCCCAATCCTGATTTTGCCCTCAGGCATGGCCAACAACCGCTCTGTCGCATCCGATACAGCTCTTATAATCTCATACGAGATCCTGCTCCCTGGTGTTATTATCCTGCTCTTCCCGGTAGCGCAGTTATGCGCATCTACAAGTGCGGCGTGCTTAACCCCCTTGACCCTCGCCTCCGATATGGCTGCCAGCCCCACTGCGAATTCTATGTCCTCTGTGGGCAAGGGAGACTGTGTTGCCGTCAGCAACACGGAATCGTCAAATCGCTGACCCAAGATCATGACATCTCCATTTTTAACCCTGATGGATCTGGTTCCCTTATCTGCATACCTAACCCCAGCTAGCGCACTCTGTGCGGCGGAAATGATTTTTTGAATCTCAGTCGCTGAAACCAGGTTAAAATCATGATATGCCGTGCTATGCGGAACGAAGACCACTCCGTCTAAACTATTCGCAATCTTTACTGGCAAGTTTCCTCCACCAATCTCCCCCATTGGTCCCGGGTGGACCATGGCTGTTACAAACGTCGCTTTGCTTTTACCATTCGTTGCAAAGTTCAGGATGGTAACCGGAACGTCCACCGCCTCCCCCATTTTCCTAAAGAAGTCCTCCATCTCAGAACGTCCATCAGCCGTCAGGGCGATAAAACTCCTGATGAAATCGAGTCCGCTCACACCAAATGACTTTTTCACAGGCGCATCAATGTACCTTACGAACAAGTAGCATGCGAGGGTGAATATGGCACATCCTATCACTAGGTTTACGTAGTAGATCTCACTGTGGGTGTAGAAAAGAAGAAACATTCCACCAAACAGCGTCTGGAGCGATGCTGGAGGAGAAGTCCGCCAAATGCTCTTGTTTGATATGCCGAGTAACACCAACATTCTCATCGCGAAGACGACGCCCAGTGCCATTATATATCCGTCAAACGTCAATGACGCATTCAACAATACCGAAAAAAGCGCGCTGGCGCCGCAAAAGACCCCTATAACGATCGTACACGCCAACGCGAGCAACGAGGACCTGTTTAGCGTCGTGACGCCGCCAAATTTTAATGCAATGGGGGGTGTTAGTACTGCAGAAATTACTGCCGGCGCACCAATTAGCGCCAATCCTGCCTTGGCACCCCACAGCCAGCCATGACCGAACTTAAGGGCACCCATTCCTATTATAATCGAGAATATTAGCAAAAAAGGAAGAGAATATGACCACTTCGGAGCCTTAAAGATATATTTAGTCAGCTCCGCGGTTCGCTCTTCTATTTCAATCATGCTTCACTTCCCCACCAGCGTTGCCTCTAAAACGTTCAGCGTGCCACGATCATCGCGCCAAACTCTTTTGGTTTTGATCAGTTCGATCCTCTTTGTGAAGAATGGCGCATCCACCACAAGAGACTCGTACTCCCCTCCCTCACCAGCGAGATGTATTCCATATCGTTCTTTTAGCGCCTTTAACTCTTCTATTGTTCGCCCATCTATCTTCCGACCCAGCCAGCGTTCATCAAAACCAAGGGCTGATACGTGAACGATTATTGCATCCAAGACATCCGCCATCTCTCTGAGGAGCGCCTCCGGATCTTGATGCCAGAGCGGAGCATACATCTTCAGCCCGAGCGATTTACAAATTCGTCTTACACGTGATGCTTGATACTCTGATTCTATCACTCCCAGCACGACACCATCCATTTCTATGTGTTGCAATGCCATCTTCAAATCGTTCACCTCGTGCTCCTTTTCGCCAGATGAGAGCTTGGAGATAAGAGGAATTCCCGTCGCTTCTGCGAACAGCCCAGTCAAATGGATGTTTGGCGTATGGTACATATACGAATCTGGATTTTTAGATTTGATCACGATCAAATTAGTTATCTCATGACCTTCTTGGAGAGCCTTGTACATGGCAAATGAAGAATCTTTGCCGCCCGAGATGAGCGCCGCCAGTTTCATAGTTCTCCGAATATTTTCTCGTACCGTTCTTTCATCTGTTTCCAATTGGGCAGATTTGTCTGGCAACCCTTTCGCTCAACGATGAAGGACGCCACTGTAGTGCCAATCTTCCCGCACGTTTCCAGGTCGTGATTCCTCGTTAATCCAACCAGAAATCCTGCCCTATATCCATCACCAGCACCAGTGGGATCGATAGGGTGCACCTTTATGGATGGTATCTCGATCACATCACCTGCGTAAATCTTGCTCCCCTCCACATCATAGGTGATTACCACCATCTCAACCTCCTCCTTGAGTTCGGAAAACGATTTACCAGTCATCCTGCATATGCGCCGAATCTCATGCCTGTTTGCGAACAGTATGTTCGTTTTGCTAAGTATCGATAGCAAATCTTTTCTTGAGTACATCGCTAAATCCTGCCCAGGATCGAAGGAGATGAAGTCTGCCGATTGTGCCATTCTGACGTTGAATTTAGGGCTAGCGGTGACGAGATGCGCCATCTCCGCTTTGGGCGCCCTCAACTCTGGGAAGCGTCTGGATGCGCCCCAAAAGAAATATGTGACCTGATTGTGCTTTTCATCGGTAAAGATGTACGCTTTAGCGGTTTCTTCATCCCTCAAGCGTACAAGCCTATTCAGTCTCACGCCCAATTTCAGGAGATGGGCTTCGTAGTCTGAATTGGCGAAATCTGCACCCACAGGGGATATGAGCTCGCAATCCCCTCCCAGGCGCGCGATGGCAGCAGCGGTATTTGCCGCCCCTCCGCCATAAAATTGCTCGTGCTCCTTGATGTGAATTGACGCGTTGGTTTCCGGCAACTTGGGAACGCTGAAGATATTGTCAAAGGCAACATGTCCAACAACCGAGATGGTTTTCATGTTCACCCTCGCTTTTCGATTTCTCTAACCTCTACTACTTTCAGCGGTACGTTTTTCAGCACCTTTCCGATCACGGATTTCGCTATTCTGGATGCGTGCTCTTCGTTCTCGGCATTGAACACCTTCATCTCAAGCTTCAATCCCACCAGCGCTGTGTTAGCCGTCATGAATACGCTCTTTAGCGTCTCCCCGCATGCAGGGCACATCGTCGTTCCAATCTCAACGTCGACATAGCTCAATTTCGGATTCAATTTTTTCCCGGCTTCTGCAATGGCCACGCTCATCGCATCCTCTACACTTTCTACATCTTGGACGGGCCATGCCGCCTCTAATACTACTTCATAATCCACTTCTCTCCCTCAAATTGCAAACACGCGTAGCTTAAGCTTTGCATAGCGTTTTATCCCTAACATCAAATACGCCAAGCCTCACACCAGCATCCAGCCATGCATGTCCATAGCTAAGACAAGCCAGTGCGTTGACTAAATCCCCTTTTTCTTGAAAGTGAACACCATCTCGATAATAGGACCTGGCCATCATCAAATAATCCTCGGCAACGTCACGTAATGGTTGTGATGCCGCAATCTTTACATCTTTAATCGCCCTTTCCAGAAGCCCTCTGTAGTGTTTGACCTTCTCCTCGAGAATGCGCATAAGTTATTCCTCAGGCGCCCCTGCCGACAATTCTGATAGACCGTCCTCCATGCAAACTTCTTCTAATTCGCACGTCAACAAGAACGGGGTACTCGATATCGTTGCTGACCAGTAACGCAACCCCTGGTGGGAGCCTCTTTATATCTCCTTCAAGTTCTGAGCTGAATCCTTCAATGCTCTTGCCAATCGCCTGTATATCATTGGGATTTGTCACCTTCATGATGATCTGCGTATTACATTGAGACAGCACGTTCTTATCGATGCGTGCAGGTCGCTGCGATATTATCGTGAGCCCCAGTCCAAACTTTCGCCCCTCTGATGCGATTGTTCTTAGTATATCAGTCGACGCTGCCTTACCATATCCCCTCTCAGGGCAGAAGTTGTGTCCTTCTTCTACTACCAGCATGGCCGGAGGAATCTTCCCTGCCTTTCTGGCAGCGAACAAGTTCTCACATAGTCGTGCAACGACGACGCTTTGCAGGTCAGGGGGCATGCCCCTCATGTCGATGATCGATGCCGTTCCGCTTTGCACCAACTCATCTATCGTTGTTGGAGTACTGGACAATATACCCGTCTCTCTGAGCATCTCAAGTGAGTTGATCACGCTCCATTTTGCCTTGCTCCTGCTCTCGCCGACCGCCAGGATGATATCATCGATCGTGTAGAGTCCTTTTTCCTCTTCCACCTTCTTTATGGCCTGGTGTAAGATGCCCATCTGGGTGTCGCTGAGTTCGGTCGGAAGCATCAAGGCTATATTTCTGGTGCTGAGATTGACGCCATCTAAGCGGAACACCTTATCTGCTTCGGGGTTTAGCGTTAGATTGGCTGGCGTGTAAACGACTACCTGCGATGCATATCCTTTCGGCTCTATGCCAAATTTTTTCATTAGATTTTGCTGTGCCCTGTCGCTGTTCTCGTGCTTTAAAGAGACGTATTCACCATGTGGGTCTATGATCAAGAGCGGCACGTTTTGTTCTAAGAGCTCTTCGATCAAAACGCCTGCAGTATACGACTTTCCGCTACCGCTCCTGGCTAAAATGCTACAGTGCTTTTGTACTAATTTATTTGCATCCAGATAAACGGGCGTGTCGTGCCCTTCCAACAAACCCAGGTATATGTCCCCTTCGCCAAGACCGAGCACTGATCTGATTAGTTCTCTATCTGCTTCATACACGTTATCTCCAGGATTGAAAGGCGTTTTTGGTGGACGCAGTAACCCCTGTTCATCCCTTGAGCCTATTATGCCTACCTTTGCCACCACTTTCCCTCCAGATTCAGCAATTTTCACTCCGCTTACAACGCTGATCGCGGCATCCAACGAGTAGGCATCGCTCGATTTGGTCATGGAGACGACTTGTCCAAGCACCCAACCATTTGATTCATGCCATACCTTTACATAGCCCCCTCTTTTGGTGGCTCTGCTATCTGCAACGGCAAATTTGAACTCTAGCGGAGTAGTCTCTCCAAATATCACGCCAATCGATTTTCTGACCATTTCGCCTCTCTAAATTATTTCACTTTCTATTTCTGGGGGCGCACCGGCGAGTTTTATGAGCGCCTCCGCCTCTAGGAAATGCAGGCGCCCAGGGATTACCAAGATATGGAGCGGTGCACCAAAGTCATATTCTAGGAGCCGTTCTACATAATCCGCTTTCACCAGCGGATTTTCTGAGCCAGCGCGCGCGATCCCCACTCCTATTCCTTTGAACGCGTCCTCCTTTCTATCCTTTTCGATTCCTAGGAGAATCTCAATAGCCTCGTTTACCGTCATGCATTTCTCTGCGATATCAAGGAACAATAACGTATGCAGTTTATGTTCTTTGTTGGTCTTAATCGTATCGTACGGTGCCTCTGATGTCCGTCCTTTGTACGGAAATGCGATGGAGGCAGACTTGCCAAACCTATAGTTTTGCAATCCTGTCAATCCACATACCGCAGATTGCACCGACAACCCGTGGACGATTCTTGTTCTGATGCCCCTATCTATTGCTCTAAGCCTGAGATCCACATGTGTGGTGGAAATCATGACATCTCCACCTGCCAGAAAGACCACATCTTCGTCTTTTGCCAAGGCAAGTATCTTCTCTGGTTTCTGTTCGACATCTTTTCGTGTTAGTAGGTGAATCTTTTTTCCATATAATCGCTCCATTTTGTCCAGCGATGTCCCCATCAGCTTGGAGGTGTAAAACTCGGCAAAAACATGATCCGCATCCCTGATGGCACCAAGGCCCTTTAGCGTTATATCCTTCTCATCATACAACCCTGCACCGACAAATGTTAGCATTTTACCAGTTCACCAAATCTGTGGATAGATACGCTCAATACCTTAATTTTTGTGCTGATATCAACTTAGCAGGCTTATTATTATTTAAAATATGTGAAAAAGTGTGTTAAGAATAAATTAAGCAATTCCTTCATTTCTTATGGAAAAAGAAGAGAAGAAATTAGAGAAATTTTTATGAATATTCACAGCCTGTGGTGATGTGAAATACAAAATTAGTCATTATAGCGCCTTTTAGTGCCTAAAAAGCACAGTATAATGTCTGAATTGACCATCTACAAGTTTACACCCTTATTTCGACTGAAAAGTATATATATGGGTTGTTTACTATTATTCACATGTCGTTCACAAAAGCGTTTCACATTCACACCACAATACGGTGTGGATATATGAAACTTGAACACACCATTCTGGAGGGGATGGGACGCCGAACCGGGAGTGAGCGTGATGAAAATAAATGTGGAGATCGTCTACGACGACGGCACGAAAACTACCGTGTCGTTCGAGGGCGCTCTCATTAAGGAAAGAGTCCTTCAGATGATTGAAGCTCTGGATTTCCAGCCTACACCCGCTGAAACTTCATCACGTTTCACCTCCCAGGACTTTGCGCAGGATCTAGCACGACTAGGTGACGAAGCGCTGACGGTAAAGGAGCGGCTGAAACTATTATTGAGATACGAATATCCGGGCGTCTGGTTCACCTCGAAAGAGGCCAAGACGCACTACGAGCGTGTTTCTGGGCGCATACCATTGAGCACCGTTTCTACCTACCTTGGTAGGATGTATAGAGCCGGCATCTTGGAACGGCGGGGTAGCAGACCTCAGCGAGAATACAGGTATATCTCGGAGACGCCAGAGGAGCAAGAAGCAGCGCAGGGCATACCACTTCGCCTCTAAAGCGAGCAGTTAATTATATGTGAGATCATCTTTTCTTGAGGCTTTATTGTGAAATCCCTGTGTGTAAAGGTCCCAAGGGCAAAAGGTGAATCAACTCGCAAGAGGCTAGCTGAACTCGGCATCTTGGACAAATCCCTTAAGATTCAGTCCGATGACCAGTTTTTGTACTTACCGGTATTAAACGAGAAAAACATCCCACCGGGCATGGAAATTGTGACCAAGGGGTTCGAAAAGGCGAAAAAACACGAGACAATAGGAGACATCTTGGGTTTTGTTCCATCATATGAGCTCATCGGTGATATCGCAACCCTCGCCGAGGAGGATGTGAACGTCGCCAAGGCAATCCTTGCAACGCATAAGAACGTGAGGACCGTTTTATGTCCTACTTCGCTCACAACCGGCGAATTTAGGGTTCGTGATTTCAAGATAATTGCAGGTGAGCCCAGGACGGAAACCGTCTACAAAGAGCACGGCTGCAGGTATGCGATCGATCTCCAGCGTGCCTATTTTAACCCTCATCTCTCCACGGAGAGAGCACGTATATCTGCACAGGTCGAGCCAGATGAGATGGTCATAGACATGTTCGCTGGCGTAGGACCTTTCTCGATTTTAATTGCCAAGAGGGCGAAACGCGTAATAGCGATCGATAAGAATCCAGATGCGATCCTGTTTCTACGCAAGAACGTGGAGCTGAACTCCATAACCAACATCGAGATAATCCAAGGGGACGTTCGCGAGGTGGCCCCTAGGTTGAGAGGACGCGCTGACAGGGTTATCATGAATCTTCCACATACGGCGAGTGAGTTCCTGAATGAGGCGATTGAGATGCTAAAGTCGAAAGGAGTCATACATTACTATGACATCAGGCATGAAGACGATCTTGAGGGTGCGATCCACACCATCCAGGGGGTTGCCGCGCATTCTGGTGTGGGCATCAAGATCCTCAACACCAGAAAGGTGCATTCATATGCACCACACAAATACATAGTCTGCGTCGATTGTCAAGTTACATCATAACTCTTAAGTCCATACGCGTAGCTTAAACGAAGTGTACGCCGTTGTTACGGCTTAAACGAAGTGTACGAGACCGATTTTGGTGCCGTCGTGGCTTAGCGGTGGAGCGGTCGCCTCGTAAGCGACAGGTCGAGGGTTCGAATCCCTCCGACGGCTCTGAACTGAAGGTTTAAATCCTTTAGCATCCTTATATAGGATTGATGGCACGAAAAGGGCATAGAATCGACATCTACGACTGGGATAGAAGATTGGATAAATACGTGGAGAAAGTCAGGACCACCAAGGCCATCTCCGAAAAGAATAAGAAGGCCATATTGGACTTCCAGGACTACTGTTTTGCCAAGGGATTGGAGAAGCCCAGGATTCTAAAATACCTGCGCCATCTTTTCAAGCTAGCCGAATGGCTGGGAAAGGACTTTGAGGACGCTGATGAGAAGGACCTAAAAAACCTCGTCATGCAGATTGAAAAGATGAATTTTGCCGATTGGACTAAGCACGACTACCGGGTGGCGATCAAGTATTTCTATCGATGGTTGAGGGGTATGGAGGATGAATACCCCAAAGAAGTCAAGTGGATCAAGACGGGTATGAGAAACCATAATAACAAACTGCCAGAGGAGATTTTGACCGAGGAGGAGATCAAGAGGCTGATCGAGGCAAGCGAGCACCCGAGAGACAGGGCGCTGGTGTTTGTGCTCTATGAGGCAGGCTGCAGGGTTGGGGAGCTCTGCTCATTGAGGATAAAGAACGTCAGCTTCGATGACCATGGCGCCCAGATAATCGTAAACGGCAAGACTGGGATGCGCAGGATTAGGATCATCGCAGCCACGCCACATTTAGCAGACTGGATGGGCATACATCCATTTAGAGATGATCCAGAGGCTCCTCTTTGGCTTGGACTGGGCACGACAAACAAGAACATGCCCCTTAACTATGCCAGCGTAAGGAAATTGCTCCAGGTCCTAGGAAAGAGGGCAGGCATCAAGAAAAGCGTCAATCCACACGCCCTTAGACATAGCAGGGCAACGTTTTTAGCCAATCACCTGACTGAGGCGCAGATGAACCAGTTCTTTGGCTGGGTGCAAGGCTCTAATATGGCATCCACATACGTCCACCTCTCTGGCAGAGACACCGATAAGGCGATTGCCAAGATATACGGCATGGAAGAGGAGCATAGCAAGAAAGAGGAGAGCGCGCTGACGCCCAAGAAGTGCTCAAGGTGTATGACCCTGAACGCCGGCACCGCCAAGTTCTGTAATAGGTGTGGTGCTGTGTTGGATCTAAAGACGGCCATCACGCTCCAAGATAGGGCGGAAGGATTGGAGGAAACCGTTAAGCGCGATGAGATAATGAACCTATTGTTGCAACATGAGGAGATGCAAAAGACCATAGCAAAGATCCTCGCAAAGCTCCCAGAGGAAGAGCTTAAGGAGATAGCGCAAGCCAAGAAGATGGAGGTGTGAAGTGGGTTAAATGTCTAGCATGGTGGGATCACAGCTTTATTGGGCAACCTTTATACGTATATGGCACCGTATGGCCATATGGTATGCCTGGCAACATCCTAGGGAGTGGGGAGTGAGCCAAGTGGCGAGGGAGAGAAGAGCGCTTTTTTATATGAGGGCAAAGAAGTCCAACATGTTGGTTATAGGTGATCGTGATGATAAATAAAACTGAGTTATTACATTCTGAAATTGAAATATATGGTAGAGTTCAGATGGTAGGGTTTAGGAATATAATAAAAAATTTTGCTGATGTAAATAACTTAGTTGGTAAGATTTGGAACGATAAACAAAATAATAAATTGGTTCATGTTATCTGTGAAGGTGATGAAAAAGACATTAAGAAGTTTTATGATTGGCTAAAACAAGAAAAACAACAAACTCAAAAAAATAAAAAACTAAGAGATGAACTACCTGGAAGAATTTTAGAAATCGATAGAATGATAACATCTATGAAAAAAACGAAAAAGAAAGATCCTAACAAGTTATTAAAAATTTTAGAACTAGAAAAAGGCAAAATTGAACTCCAAAAACAGCTTAGAGTGATCAAGGACGTACCTTTACCTGAAGTGAATGATTATAGTATATCTACTGAAGAGGAAATTGAGGAATTGAGTTTCAAAGATTTTAAAACAGGTATCTACCCCGACCAAGAAAGAATGGAAATTGGAGTTCAACAGTTAATCCAATCTAGAATAGAAAATGCAGGGAATTTAAACTTTGATTTAATGAATAAAAATTTTGGTATAATGGACGTCAAGTATGATAGAATATCCGAATCTTTAAAGGGCTTTCCTAAGGATTTTGCAATTGAATTAGGAAAAGTTCTGGAACAACATGATGAAAGGTTAATCAAAATATTAAAACCAAAACCTTAAACTAGGAGCCTACCTGACGAATGCGACACTCCTATTTATCTGACGGATTTATTAACAGAAGGGTTTAGTCATTCTCTGACTTTTGATCAAATTTACAAAGGCGTTGATGTTTATAAGGAGCTGATTGGGGTCATAAAAAATCTTAATGAGACCCTAA
>JASEEY010000006.1 GCA_030018435.1 Methanocellales archaeon | reverse complement strand
TTAGGTGAGACCAAGCAGACAATGAAAGATACTATAAATTTTGCTGTAACTTCTAGCCTTGATAAAGTAAGAATTTATACCTGCATGCCATTCCCTGGAACTCGGTTGCATGAGGACTGCGTTAAACAAGGTGCGATAAAAGATTTTGACCCTTTAAAAATGATGGTGCAGAGTGATATTCCTTTGATCGAAACGGATAAATTTTCAACTAAAGATGTATTAGAATTAAAAAGGATGGCTAAGGAGACATTAAAAGAGAGATGTTACATATAAATTTTAGAGAGGTAATAGGATGAGCGGGCGAGTATTAATAACTGGGGCAACAGGTTTTGTTGGAAGTCATCTGATAGATTACTTGCTTCAGATGGGAGATATAGTAATATTTGGGACTAAACGTAGACGCAGTGATATGGCTAATGTACAACATAATAAAAACAAAATAAGTTGGATAGACATGGACATAACGGACAGCTACAGTGTTTACAGTGCACTAAAATTTTCAGAACCAGATAAGATATTTCATCTTGCTGCTCAATCATTTGTTCCGATGAGTTGGAATGCACCACAAGAAGTGTTCACAACAAATGCTATCGGTACTGTGAATTTGTTAGAGTCAGTAAGGCAATTGGATTTAGATCCCAAAATTCAGATCGCAGGATCTAGTGAAGAATATGGTCTAGTAAAATCAGACGAGGTACCAATAATAGAGGACAATCTATTAAGACCGCTATCGCCGTATGGTGTTTCTAAAGTTGCACAGGACTTATTCGCACAACAATATTACAAGTCATATGGTATGAAAATCATAATAACAAGAGCGTTTAATCACACAGGCCCCCGTCGTGGAGAAGTATTCGTTTGCTCTGACTTTTCTAAGCAAATCGCAGAAATTGAGGCAGGCCAAAGAGAGCCTATCATACATGTAGGCAATCTGAACGCTCAGAGGGATTTCTCAGATGTCAGAGATATCGTGAGAGCCTATTGGTTAAGCTTACAAAAGTGCAAGTTGGGGGAAGTTTATAATATTTGTTCTGAAAAATCAAGAACAATACGATCCGTTTTGGATTTGTTATTAAGCATGAGCAAAGTAAATATCCAAGTCAGACAAGATCCGAAGAAAATGCGACCCTCCGATGTTGAGATGCTGCAAGGAGATTGTTCTAAGTTCAAAAAACAAACTGGTTGGGAACCAGAAATTCCGTTCGAACAAACTCTAGAGGATCTTTTAAATTTTTGGAGAGAAAGAGTGTGAAAGTTCTTGATATTGGTTGTGGAAAAGGTAATTCTTTAGATAATATCAAATTTATAGGATGGGGCAAGTATTGGTTTAAAAATAAGTCTGATTACTACATTGGTATAGATATAGATGAAAATGCACTAAAAGATGCAAGGAAGAATGGTTATGACGTTATAAGATATGATTTAGAAAGTGGAAGGTTACCCTTTAAAGATGAAATATTTGACCGTGTTTTAGCACAAGACATTCTCGAACACCTTCATTCACACATAGAAATAAGAAATGAAACATACAGGGTACTAAAACCAAGAGGAATGCTATATGTCAAAGTTCCATGTGAAACCTCTCCAAATCTTTGGCGGGATTACGCTCACAAGAGAGGTTATACTGAACAGTCAATAAAAAAGTTTCTTAAAGATGGCGGATTTGTCATTCAAAAATTTAAGATATATAAAAGAACGGCTTTGTTAACGATAAATCCTGTTTTTGCCATCAAATCGCTCATGTTGGTCATCATCAGCAAAATCCTCAATCATGATTATACTACTTACTCATATCATATTTTGTGTTCTAAGAGCGAATAGGAAAAGAGAACGTAATGAATTTGTGTATGGAATAACACAAAAAGTGATTACAGATCCTATCGCTTTGATTAATAGCGTTTATAAGCTACAGTTGTTATGCCCTCCGTTTTGATGTTATCAGCTAGGAATTTGACTCTTTGTGTGACATGTTTATTTGCAGAAAAAGCTTTTGTTTAGCTGGGTGTATTAACCGTGTTTACAATGAAAGCTATTGCTGAATTCACGGATAAGGATAGTGTAGCCAAAGCACTAACAATCGGAGTGCTATTTTTGATCGTACTGAGATTTGCACTTGCCTTCTACTATCCAGTATTCTCCGATGCATGCATGTACTTCTATCAGGCTAAACAGATAGCTGCGAATCCATCGCTCCTAATCGCACCAAACATAGGGTATTTTCCCCCTTTGCTCTTCATCATAGGGGCGTTTATGCACACGCTTCTGGGCGAGATTGGTTTGAAGCTGATCGCTCCTACTTTCGGGGCGATTGGAATCTACTACACCTATAGATTAGGGTGTGAATTGTTTGATGAAAAGAAGGGTCTGTTAGCTGCTTTATTTGTAGGAATTATCCCATCTCACATATACCTAAGTTCGATGGGTTACATGGATTCAATGGTAACTGGTTTATCTATTGCTTTTGTATATTATTTTCATCAGACTGTTAAATCAAATTCCAGCAAGGGAGTTGTGCTCGTAGGAGTGTTAGCCGGCCTAACCGCCCTGAGCAAGTTTACTGGGCTGGTCGTATTTCCATTTATCGTGATGTATTTCGTGTTAAGTTTAATGATGCCGCTGATGAAGGGGCTACATCTTCAGAATACGTTGCCAACGCTTAAGGAGAATTTAAAAAATATCAAGATACCGACAGGGCTACTTAAAAACAGCCTTTGTATTTCTTTAATCGGATTAATAGTATGTAGCCCGTATTACCTGAGAAATTGGTTATTATTTGGAGATCCACTCTGGGGAGGCGGGGGTACTATTCATCCAAGTGGCAGTTTTGGAGCGGACGTAACCACTTATGCCTTGTCGGCACAAACAATGGCAGCATATAGACCGTCAAGCACAATTATCGATTTTGTGAAAGAGGCATATCTCACATGTTGGGGCATTCCACAAG
Organism: Methanocellales archaeon; assembly: GCA_030018435.1. Lineage (GTDB taxonomy): Archaea > Halobacteriota > UBA148 > UBA148 > JAUWXC01 > JAUWXC01. The sequence goes on along the minus strand of JASEEY010000006.1, from coordinate 60,936 downwards.
GTCGTTTTGATACAATATCTTTCATTCCAAGTTATGTTATACTCGGATTTTTGGGGCTGACTATTCTACTATCGCTGGTCATATTCTACGGTGCGATCCAAGAATTTAAGGAAGAGAAGAATTTACCAATCTGGGCGTGGATGTTAACATGGGTTATCGCAATTCTCATCTTGCAAAAACAGCTGTTATGGGGTTTCAGGAGATTGCTTCCTATAGCACCATTTTTAGCACTATTCGCAGGCTATGGATTTGATAAGACAAAAATTAAGAAGATTGGATATTTGCTGCTGATTCTTGCTGTTATCGGTTGCTCTACATCCCAGATTGGAAAAGCATGGTATGCGAACGATTACTTTGATAAACATTCCGACTCACTACAATATCTAAAAACGTTACCTGAGGATGCGATTGTATTAACGCCATACGGCGAGCAAACTATATATTATTCAGAAAAGAAGCCGATGCCGCTTGCAGGTCTGGATTTGGCTGCATTTAACCTGACAACTCTGCAGAGGTACAATATAACCCATGTAGTTAGAACAGAGACATATCTGTGGCAGGATTTGAGCGCACACAACAACATAATCGATAAAATGGCAGAAGAAGGGCAGTTAAAACTTGTGTGGCAAAGCGAATATGTGAAGATTTACGAAGTTGATTATGGTGACTTGTAGTTTATGTCCTCCTTTGAACATATTCAACATACTTCTTTAAACCAGTGTGTATGTCGTATTTTGGTTCCCAATCTAATTCTTTTTTCGCTTTTTCAATATTCGCCCATGTGTGCTCTGCGTCTCCTTTTCGGGGGTCTGTGAAAATGATTTTTGGGTTGCTTTGAGTAATGTCGATGATTTTTTCCGCTAACTCAATTACGCTAATCCTTTTTCCACTGCCTATGTTGTATGCCTCTCCATCTCCCTTCCCAATTGCCTTCATGTTCGCCTCTACCACATCGTCGATGTAAGTGAAATCCCGGGTTTTATTACCATCACCAAAAATTTCTATCGTCTCGTTGTTCAACGCCCTTCTTGTGAATATCGAAATAGCAAGGTCTGGCCGCATCCTTGGCCCATATACGGTGAAAAGCCTAAGTGAAGTGGTTTTCAAGCCATAAACCTCGTTGAAAACTCTACAATAGTGCTCGGCCGCCAACTTTGAAACACCATATGGTGAAACGGGCGTCTTCGGATGCACCTCATCAAATGGTAGGTATTCGGCTTTTCCGTAAACAGAAGAAGAAGATGCATTTATGATTTTCTTGACATCTGAATCCAGAGATGTTTCTAAGATATTTAGTGTGCCAGTTGTGTTGATGTCATGTGGTTTTATTGGATTCTCAACAGATACTCTGATTCCTGCTTGTGCTGCATTGTGGAAGATATAGTCGATGCCATCGTCGTGAATTATCTTCTTGAGGAGGGTTTTGTCTAGAATGTCCCCTTCGACGAGTTCAAAATTGTCAGTATCCAAGCGGTGCCGAATGTTCTCTCGCTTTATTTTAGGGTCATAATACGGATCAAAATTATCAAGACAGATAACATGATGCCCCTGCTCTAATAGTTTATCAACTAAATGCGAACCTATAAATCCTGCGCCGCCGGTTACGAGTGCTTTCATTTACTACACCTTCTCACATAACACACCTATGTACCCACCGTGCTTAATGAACTCGTTGAAGACAAATTTTTTCATATTCTTGAGCATAAACGATGGAATCCACCGGATGAATGGGTGATCAAATGCATGGAAAAACATATCCCTTTCTATGATTTTTAGCCCACATTTCTCACATAGTTCCTCGATTCTTTTTTCATCGAATGATTGGATGTGTCCTCGTGGATAAAAGGGCTTTAGGCAATGCGGACACGTTTCTTCTTGGATGATCTCATTATACGGAACCTGAAACATGATGTATTTCTTGGAGACTCTTTTGATCTCCTTAAGTGCTTTCAGCGGCTCTTCTAAATGTTCGATGACCTCAATTGCAGTGACTAAATCAAAAGAGCTGTCTTCATAAGGTATATCGTATGCACTTCCTTGCTTAAATTCACATTCTTGATATTGGGATGTGCATATTGCGACCCTTTTTTTAGATATATCCACGCCTGCAACATTCCTGGTGCCGCGTTCCTTAAACAAGTGGCATAAATGGCCATCTCCGCATCCGACATCAAGTACGCTATCAAAATTGATGTGTGACAGCAGTGATAGAATAGATTTGTGATAGTAATCGTCAGGAGTATATCGTTTTACCTCCGCCTCTTTCTCATAAAACTCTCTCCAGTCTATCTCGCTCATTTTTCATCCTTCTTTATTTTTGAACAATTTCTTTCATGCCTTTGTCTATCTGTTCTGCAATTGTTTCCCATGAATACTTTTCAACCACAGCCTTCCTCCCGTATTGCCCCATCTCCTTTGCCTTCTTTTTGTTTTTAAACAAATGCTCTATTGCATGCGCTATTTCATCAATGTTTCCGGGCTCAACTAAGATGCCACATTGATTTTCTTTAATGATGTCCCTGACGATCTCTACGTTAGTAGTTACGATCGGTTTGGCGCAAGCCATGTATTCGAAGATTTTAATGGGTGAAAAATAGAAGCCATACTTTTCCATGTATCTGAATCCCTTAGGATTATATGGAGCGACCGCCACATCTGCAGCGGCTATGTAATCTGGGACTTCGTTGTGTTTCACAAATCCAACGAAAATGAATTTTTCTGAGACGTTGTTCTCTTTCGCCCTCTCTTTTAACAACTCTACGTTTTTTCCAATCATGAGTATCTTGGTGTTTTCGCCCAGTTTACTCGCAACCTGCACAAGATCTTCAGCACCGTGCCATGCGCTCATCTCGCCGACATAGATTACAACATTTTTGCCATGAAGTCCGTATTTCTCTCTGATACTGTCACCGTCTGCATCTGGGTTGAACGTTTCTGTGTCTGCCCCTGCCGTCGTTATCTCTATCTTGTACTTCGGAAAATTTGGAGGCAGCATCTTATCAGTATATACGAATACTTTTTTGGCAAGTCTAAGCGCCAGATTGCTGTAATCGGGGTCTATTACTTCAACTACAGATGGCACACCAAGAAGCGTTCCAGCGAAAACTCCAATTCCCTTTGATGAGTTTCGTTCAAGTATGATGTTGATTTTGTGCTTTCGTATTATCCCTGCAACGATAAGCATCAAAACCAGTCGATAAATGGTTAAAAAATACACGTTTTTAAGGAAGTCAAATATGAAGTTGTTCTTGTAATCCGATTTCTTTGACACCGTGCCTTGTACCGGGCACACCAATCCACGATAGATTCGGTATACAAATAAATTCTCTCCCAACCTCTCAAACTTTTTCTGCCCTTCCATTCGTCGCGATACGATATGGACGTTGTTTCCCTTTTTCGCGAGATTTTCTGCAATCTTGAGAGTGTGCGTGGAGCCTCCAATAAAAGTACCCGTATGTGGCACAGGCACATCCGGTGCGACATAACATATGTTTAGGTTGTTTCTTGACATGATCGACCCCGGCTATGATATGGACTTCAGTAGTTTTTGGTATTCGGCCCCAATTTTCATCCAATCGAAATGCGCTACAGCCCTTTTTCTACCATTCCTTCCCATGACACTTCTCTTTTCTCGATTTGTTAGGAGTTCAACGATCTTATCTTTCAGATCCTTCACATCCCCGGGCGGTACTAGGAAGCCTGTATGACCATCTACGACCGTGTCCTTCATACCACCAACGTTTGATGCAATAACTGGCTTTGCACACGCCATCGCCTCGAGAACTGCGATTCCAAAAGGCTCCACTATGCTCGGCTGGACATAAAGATCACAACTTGAGTGCACATGTGGCATCATATCGTTTGGTATGGCTGTTTGGATAAAAGATATTGACCTACTCAAATCGAGGGCGTTAACGAGTGACTTTAATTTCTGTTCTTCGGCGCCCCTGCCAATGATGTACAACTTCGCATTAGGGATGTCACGAATTACCCCTTTCATCGCTTGAGTAAGATGTACCAGCCCCTTGTGTTTGTGTAGTCTGGCAACTGATAATATTCGCAGTTCATCGTCCTCTCCTTGAAAGAAATCCTCTGGGTCACTTATTGGTCTAAAAAGTTTGGTATCCACACCGACATGTATGACTTTGATATCCCTATCTACACCCATCATATCGTTCATGAAGTCCTTTGCAGCTAAACAATGTGCAGTGAAAACATCTACCCCGTTCCTAACTATCCTGTTAATCGTTTTGTCAAAAAAGGAGAGCCCAACTCGTTTTGATATATCACTTGGCATGTAATTTCTTTCAGTAGATAGTACCGTAGGAACTCTCTTTATTTTGGAGGCGAAAAAAGCCATATGACATATGTTTGGATAGTCTTCCTGCAGCAACACGACATCGTAATCTCCTCTAAGGATTTCAATAAAGGCAGTAGGAACTATGGGGTTCTCAAATACATCCACCAGTGTCCTCAGGTATTTTACCTTAAAATTGTAGTTTGGTTCATCTCCTTTACCACTGGCAACCATCTTTTCCCTAGGGGCTCTACTTGTAGACGTGACTATCGTAACGTCGTTTCCTAGTTTGAATAGGCTTTCCGCCAGCCCAAATTCGTTTCCCCTAACAAAAGGCGTGAAATATGGCGCTACAATGCAGATTCTCATTTTAAGTCCCTACTGAGAAGACCTTCATAGATTTGCTCAATTTTCTCTGCCGACTTCTCCCAAGTATAATTCACTTCCACATCCTTCTTGGCATTTTCGCCGATTGACATTAAATCCGAATCTAATGCCTCTTTTACCACATCGCAAATGTTGCCAGGGTCGCCGTATTCGATGAGAAAACCGTTGTGTCCGTGTTTAATAACGTACTTCGTACCGCCAGTTTTTGCGGCGATTACTGGCTTCCTATACGCCATTGCCTCTAAAACTACGGTTGGCAATCCCTCATAGAATGCAGGCAGAATAAACAGCGTGCATGCCGCATATGCGCTGAACAGCATGTCCTCTGAAATTTTTCCTGTGAATGTAACGTCATGCCTGAGATTCAACCTATCGATTAACTCATCGAGTTTTGCCCTGTATCCAACATCTTCTCCGACGATTACGAACTTGAGCCCAAGCTTTTTTAGATTCGGCATCGCCTGTATCACGTGCTCAAGGCCTTTGTTCCAGTCTATCCTCCCCACATAGAGTAAGAACCTGTCCACACCGTACTTATTCCTGAACGATTCTCCTGAAACCAGATTCCTAAACTTCTCGAATCTGATGGAATTTGGAACGATTTCAATTTTATTTGGGCTCGCCCCAACAGCTATGATGTCACTTTTGTCGTTTTCTGTTAGGGCAACTATCGTGTCAACCAACGCCAGACTCAAATGGCCAAAACTAGAGTCATAGGCTTTTTTTGCAACTTTCATAAATAGTGACTGTGGCGGATACACGCAGTGCGGCGTGAAAACAAGCGGTTTGCCAGTGATCTTGCCCGCGATGATGCTGGCATCCACATAGACCTTGCGAAAGAGATGGTAATGAATCACATCACAGTCGCTGTTAAGAATCCCTCTACATAATGAGAACACGTTGAGAAATCTTCGTATCTTTATTCCCTCTATTTCGTCTTTTGTAGACAGTTTTTCGTCCTTGAAATCTTCATTCGATGCGAAGACCTCTACATCGTGCCCTTTCTTAACCAGTTCATAGGCAAGGTTTTGCATATGCAATTCGACGCCGCCAAGGACAGGATAAAAATACTTGCCGACCATCAGAATTTTCATCTAATTTTTCTCCTCAAACCACTCTATCATCCTTTTTACGCCATTTCTAAGGTCAACCTTTGGCGCAAAACCCAGATTTTTTAATTTGGTGATGTCTGCAATCAGGGTGTTGATGTCTCCTTTCCACGTCTTTCCGCCATATTGAATCTCCGCACCCGGAGATATCTCGGACACCATCAACTCTGCCAATTCCCTTATTGAGGTCGGAACCCCGCCTGCCGCATTGTAGATGTCATCGCCCTTTTCCGCCACCAGCATGAAGGCGTCAACCATATCTGACACGTAGCAATAGTCCCTTACTTGCTCGCCTGTCCCTAGGACATTAAGTTTCTTCTGATTCTTCCTGAGCTTCATGATGAAGTCGTACATCACATATCTGGGCTGGCGCGGCCCGTAAGTGTTAAAAATGCGTATGGATGCGAAGTTTAGCCCGTATGTCTCCTTAAACGCCATGCCAGTGGTCTCGCCTGCCAATTTGGATGCGCCGTATGGCGATATCGGGTGCATGGGATGTTTTTCATCCATAGGAGTGTATTCTGGCTCGCCATAGACCGCTGCAGACGAAGCGTACACCACTTTTTTCACATCAGAATTGATTGATGCTTCCAACACATTGAACGTCCCAAGTGCATTGGTCTCGAAGTCATATCTTGGATTCTCAACTGAATACGGCACCGAGGCGTTTGCGCCGAGGATAAAAACAATATCAATGCCTTGGAGGATCCTTTTCAATAATTCAACATCTTTCACGTCGCCTTTTACAAACGTTATTTTATCCCTGGCGTCCTCTAAGTTCTCCAGCTTCCCCGCCTGAAGATTATCTATGACAGTTACCGCTAAACCATCCTCTACCAGTCGGTCGACTAAATGGCTTCCTATGAATCCTGCGCCGCCGGTTACGAGTGCGTTGTTATATTTCATAGTACCAAATCTAAGACATGTTTATTTACATTCGTAATTATACTTCCCCATATAAATGGGACGCTGAAAAACTTTGCAGGGCAGATATATGAGCAGAAGCATGAGTAGAAGCATTTGTATTGTCGGGCCATCCAAACGCTTTCTCAGCGGATTGAGCTATTACACTATCCGGCTCGCCAATGCACTATCACAATCGAATGACGTATCCGTGGTCTGCTTGAGAAAATTGTTGCCTCAATTTTTGTTTCCAGGGCGAGAGCATGTGGGAAAAGAGATATCGGACCTCGAATTTTCACCTAACGTCGCGGTTTATGATGGCATGGATTACAATTCACCGTTGAGCTGGAGCAGGGCGTTTCGCTTTATCAAAAAGCAGAAGCCTGACGTCATCATACTGCAGTGGTGGACGTCTTCCGTAGCACACATGCACCTTGTTTTGAAGATGTTAAATGCGCTTTTTCTGAAATCAAAGCTTATCATCGAGTTTCATGAGGTTGTCGATCCGTTGGAGGAGGCAATTTTGCCGATTAGGTTGCATTCACGTATATTTGGTCGCCTGCTGACTCATAAAGCAGATGCATACGTTGTACACTCCAACTTTGACAGGAAACAGATTGCATCCAAATACCATCTTGATGTAGAAAAAATACACGTCATCCCACATGGGCTCTATGATCATTACAAACAAATCGACAAGAAAAAAGCCAAGTCTGCACTGAAAATCAAGGAGAAGTTCGTCATCCTGCATTTTGGGTTGATTAGAAGATATAAGGGCATCCCATACCTCATCGATGCATTCGAACAATTGCCAGAAAATGTGGTGAAGAATGCAAGACTGCTCATAGTTGGAGAACCTTGGGAAGGCGCAGATGAAGTCGTCCAGCTGGTTGCAACATCAAAACGCAGAGATCGAATAACATTGGTACCAAAATATGTTTCTGATGATGAGATTCCGCTATATTTTTCAGCCGCTGACGTGACTGTTTTTCCATACATAAGGGCATCACAGAGCGGCGCCGCTCACATAGCAATGTGCTTTAAAAAGCCAATCATCGCTTCGAGAGTTGGCGGATTGGAAGAATCCATGGCTAAGTATAGCGGCACAATTTTCGCTCCACCCGGCGATGCAGATGCGATTGCAAGAGCGCTCATTAAATGTTATGAACGCCCAATAGAGGTCAAATGTGATCTAGTAGACCTTGGCTGGGATACGATTGCATCCAAATACTGCGATATAATAGACAGAATCAGCAACAAATAATATCTTCAAAAGATTTATGTGATGCAATGAAGTGTTTAATGCTTAAAGGATGGATAGCTAGTGGGCAAGAAGAGGAAAAAGAAATTTAAGGCGCAATATAAACCAAAGCAACTGAAAGTGCCAACGCCAGAGCTATCGGGCAAGGAGGCGAAAATCGCCAAGACAAAGGCAGCGATGGACAAGTTGGAGAGAGAATACAAGCAGGATAAAATCACCAAAGCAATATACGAGCAACTAAAAGCCGAGTATGAGACAAAAATCAGGAGACTCGAGCAGCCATCCTTTTTTGAAAGAGTGTCGATTTATAACGTCCTATTACTTCTCATCTTAGCGCTCGCTTTTTACATCAGGGCGATTTTGCCATACAATTCCGTCTTCATCGGCGACATAGTCAGATTTGGCGGCAATGATCCTTGGTATCACATGCGCCTGGTGGAGAACACAATCCACAATTTCCCGCACAGGATCATGTTTGATCCATTTACTTATTATCCCATTGGAGCGGGTCTCCATTTTGGACCGTTGTTCGATCAGACGGTTGCATTTCTTGCATTACTCATCGGATTCGGCTCGCCCAGCCAGCACACGATAGAAGTAGTAGGCGCATACTTCCCAGCCGTCCTAGGAACATTAGTTGTCATACCAGTATATGTTATTGCAAGAGAAATATTCGATAAGCGAGTTGGCATTTTATCTGCTCTTCTAGTGGCAATCATGCCAGGACAATTCTTGTCACGATCATTACTAGGATTCACAGATCACCATGTTGCCGAGACACTTTTCAGCACGCTGACGATTGCGTTCTTAATAATCGCAACTAAAAAAGCAAGGGAGCAGGGGCTAACATTTGAGCGTGTTCTAAACAAAGATTGGATTGCTCTAAAAACACCAATCATATTCTCGGCATTGGCTGGACTCATGCTTGGGTGCTATCTGCTATGTTGGGTAGGTGCGCTGTTATTCGCCTTTGTGATTGCCGTATATGTTGTGCTACAATGTATTGCAGACCATAGGAGAGGCAAATCTGTTGACTGCCTCTGTATTCCGGGTGTAATCACATTCGTGATTTCGTTGATAATGGTTGCACCACTTGTCGTACAGGGCTGGGGCATGTATTCCAAACTTCACATGCTCTCCTTTCTGATGGGCATACTGGCATTTTTGATATTATGTACGATTTCAAAAAAGATGAATCAAAGGAACATTAATCGGAGTTATTATCCCCTATGGTTGATTGGAGTTGGCACCATTGGTATCATAATTATTCGCATTATAGATCCTTCCCTGCTCAACTCGATGATAGGTTCATTTAACGTCTTCCGCCCGGTTGGCGGCACACTAACCATTGCAGAGGCGTCATCGATCCTTTATAGAGGCGGTCAATTCACCCTAGAGAATGTATGGTATAATTTCACGACGTGCTTCTATGTTGCAGTCATCGCCCTTTTAATGGTCGGATATAGAGTCATCAAAGAATGGAGGCCAGAGGATACGTTGCTTATAGTATGGAGCATCATCATGCTCTTCGCCACCATTGGACAGAATCGGTTTGCGTATTACTTCGTGGTGAACGTCGCAATCCTCTCTGGTTATTTCGGCATCAAGATGTTAGAGTGGGGGGGACTAGATAAATTATACGAGAACTTCAAGAGAAGGGTGACGGATGCAGGCGACATTAGTTATTTCGTTTCCAGATATGTCAAACTCGGTCATGTACTTGCTGTAGTACTGGTCGTGCTGCTCCTCATCTACCCCAACGTCAACATAACGATGGGATCTGGCCCAGGTGCAGCAAGATGGACTGGCGGACCAAACATGGACTGGTATAATTCATTAAACTGGATGAAGTACAACACCCCGGATCCGGGTGTGGATTATTATGCGGTGTACGAAGAACCGGCACCCGGAGAAACATATCAATATCCAGACTCCGCCTACGGCGTTATGAGCTGGTGGGATTATGGTCACTGGATAACTAGGATAGCACATAGAATACCAAATGCCAATCCATTCCAGTCTGGTATAGGCGGTCCATACGGGCCAAATGGTTCTATTATCCCAGGCGCGTGTGTATTCTTCACCGCTACTAATGAATCGGGTGCAAATGAGGTACTAGATATGTTGGGCTCTAGGTATGTGATCACCGACATCGAGATGGCAACCGGTAAGTTCTGGGCGATGGGCACGTTTGCAGAAGGGGGAGATGTCAACAAATACTGGGCAAAATATCAGGTTACCTTGCCAGATGGAAGCATAGGCTGGGGACCTGAGTACTTTAAAACCATGGTCATAAGGCTTCACTTCTTTAACGGAGAGAATTTCACATCACCGTATGGAGATCAGATCGAACCCTTAGAGCATTATCGACTTGTCTACGAGTCGTCCACGACAGTTGGCACGATAGAAGGTAGAGAGATCAAATACGTGAAGATCTTCGAATATGTTCCATGAAGGTATCAGAAAAGGTGTTGTATGGGAAATGAAAGATAACGTCTGCATTCTAATTCCAACGTTGAACGAGGCGCCCACCATAGGTGATATAGTCCACAAATTCAAGTCCATGGGATTTTCTAATATTCTGGTCATTGACGGACATAGCACCGATGGCACGGTCAAGATGGCGGAAGATGCAGGCGCCAAGGTCGTCATTCAGGATGGTAAAGGAAAAGGTCATGCGCTTCAGCAGGCTTTTGACATGATCGGTAAAGATGTCATCGTCATAATTGACGGCGACGGGACGTATCTTCCGGAGGAGGTCAATATACTGCTTGAGCCAATAGAAAAAGGCAAAGCCGACCACGTCATCGGCAACAGGTTTGCATCACACCAGAGAGGGGCATTTACCGCATTAAACCTACTCGGCAATAAAATTCTGAGCAAGATGTTCGGTCTTGCATATGGCGCCTGGATTACGGATGTTTTATCGGGATACAGGGCTTTTAGCAGAAAGTCCATTAAAGAATTAGAGCTGAACAGGACTGGATTCGAGACCGAGGCAGAGATCACCATAGAGGGTATAAAGAAAGATCAGAAAATCGTAGAGGTACCGGTCACATATCTGCCAAGGCATGAGAAGGCTACCACCAAGCTTAACCCTATCAAAGACGGTTTAAAGATTGGGCATACCATGTATCAGCTCACCAAGACGCATAACCCCTTGCTGTACTTCGGCCTGTTTGGAGTCGTTTTCACGATACTGGGTGCCGCCATTGGAATCTACGTCGTACTGGACTGGTTCAAGGGAATAGAACATATCCCACTGACGATTCTTTCCACGTTGCTAATTATAACGGGCGTTCAGATGTTCATCTTCGGCCTTCTGAGCGACTTGCTCGCACTATTCCATAAAGAAATGATACGGGAAATCAAGAAACGCTGACTACAGAACCCTGGTCATCACTTCTAAATCAATTCCCTTCGGACCAATGGTGAAGGACATCATCTTATTTGGCGTTAACATGCCCCTCATCTTCCTAACGACGAGCAATCGCTCTAATTCGCTACCTCTTTCCTTGAAAAAAATCTCGATGACACCATCTGCTATGTGCTTCATGGCATTTTCCGTCGCCACATCATGCATACCCCTGGTCATCAGGAGTAGGTGCGATCCACCAGCCATCTTTCCGATCGAGGACATGATCTCGATCGCATCGCTGACGTCTTTTACATCATAACTCCTCAAGAAGAATGAAAGCGAGTCGATCACGCCCCTGTATTTCCTTCCATAATCCGCCTCTATCGCCATTTTTAGTTGGTTGAGTGAGTCGACACCCTTCTGCAAGAGCTCCTTGTCTGATATTTCCTTACTCAACTCTGGCGGAAGTATGCTGATGAACCTGGGCGTATACGCGTCGATGAAGAGCAACTTCTTCTTTTTCTCGTACTTCTCAGCATCAATTCCCAATCTATGCATGTTATCTCTAAGTTCATTTATGGGATGATCTGTAGAAAAGTAGAATGCACGTTCGCCATTCTCCAAACCACCAGAAATGAACTGATGTGCAAACACCTCAGAACCAATTCCAGGGTCACCCAATAATAATAACGTCGTCCCGGGTAAGGTCCCCCCGCCCAGCTGGGCATCTAGACTTCTTACGCCCGTCGTGACCAGTTTCTCCTTGGCTTTGAGACCAAATTCCATTGCTACCAAGCCTTACAAACGTTTTAATGTCATTATACTATATAGAATTAGGGATTTCCATGCTACGAGAGTTGAATTTCAAAAACGGATTGATCCATGCTATCGCACAGGATTATCAAACGGGCGAGGTGCTGATGCTCGCTCACATGAACTTGGGTGCCCTCAAAAAAACTCTTGAGACCAAGCGGGCACACTACTGGAGCACGAACAAAGAGCGCATCTGGAAAAAGGGCGAAGTTTCTGGCAACGAGCAAATTGTACACGAGATTAGGGTAGACTGCGATGGTGATGCCATCCTCCTGAAGGTGAAGCAGATCAGGGGCGCATGCCATATGGGATACAAGTCCTGTTTCTATAGGGACGTAGATGGAAAAATTCTCGCCGACAAGGTGTTCGAGCCGGAGAAGGTGTATGGGCATGAAACTCGTCCCTGATACGAGCGTCATCATAGATGGTAGGATAACCGCCAAGATAGAAAGTGGTGAGTTCGAAGGTGCTGAAATCATCATTCCAGAGGCAGTCATATCGGAGTTAGAGGCGCAGGCAAATCAGGGCCGCGAAATCGGTTTTAATGGCCTAGAAGAGCTCAAAAAACTGAACAAGATGGCGAAGGAGAAAAAGATCTCGTTGAAATATGTAGGCGAGCGCCCTACGCTTGAGCAGATTAAACTTGCCGCTGGAGGGGAGATCGACTCCATAATCAGGTCTGTAGCTGCTCAACATGATGCAGTATTCGTAACCAGCGACATCGTTCAGTCAGAGGTTGCCAAGGCAAAGGGCTTGGAGGTCATTTACCTTTATCCAGAAATGGAGAAGTTGGAGCCGCTACGCATCTCCTCCTTCTTCACCGATGATACGATGTCCGTGCATCTGAAAGAGGGCACGTATCCCATGGCGAAGAGAGGTAGCGTAGGTAAAATGCGGTTGGTGAAAATAAGGAAAGAACCCTGCACGGAAAGAGAATTGCATGATATGGCACACGAGATCACGGAGAGGGCAAAGAGGGATCCAGAGGGCTTCATCGAATTCGACAGAAAAGGTGCGACGGTAGTTCAACTTGGCCCCGTGAGAGTTGCGATAGTGCGCCCACCGTTCTCAGATGGAATCGAAATCACGGCTGTACGCCCCATTGCAAAGGTAAGTTTGGACGATTACAGGCTCAGTGAAGAGCTTAAAGCGAGAGTGATCGAAAAGCAGAGAGGAATTCTCATCGCAGGCCCCCCTGGTGCAGGGAAATCCACTTTTGCCACCGGCGTGGCAGAATTCCTGCAAGAGAAGGGGTATGTTGTGAAAACCATGGAGTCCCCCAGAGATCTGCAGGTATCAGATGCGATCACACAGTATTCCCCCTTAGGAGGCAGTATGGCAAGTACAGCCAACATCCTCCTTTTGGTCAGGCCGGATTATACGGTATACGATGAGTTGCGCAAGACCTCTGACTTCCAGGTATTTGCAGATATGCGATTGGCAGGCGTCGGAATGGTGGGCGTGGTGCATGCCAATAGAGCAATAGATGCGTTGCAGCGATTGATAGGCAGGATAGAGTTGGGGGTAATACCACAAATAGTAGACACCATCGTGTTCATCGACAAGGGTGAAGTCTCCTTGGTGTATAATGTAGAATTTACGGTGAAGATTCCATCTGGGATGATCGAGCAGGATCTATCACGACCGGTTATAGATGTGATTAACTTTGAGACCGCTCAGGTGGAATATGAGGTTTATTCATACGGCGAGCAGGTTGTGGTCATGCCAGTTGGCGCACCAAGCAAGCCAATATGGAAACTGGCAGAAAAAGAAGTCCAAAAGGAGATTAGCAGGCATGTGCGTGGACCCATAGATGTAGTAATGATGTCAGACTCGAAAGCAATCGTCTACCTCAATCAGCGTGACATTCCTCGCGTTTTGGGTAAAGGCGGCAGGACGATTGATAGAATTGAACGCGCTTTAGGTATCTGCATCGAAGTTTGCCCTGTTCAAGAGAGGTAGATGAGATGGAAAAAATATGTCCGAAATGCGGCGCGAGAATGTTCCTTTGGAAGTATAAACTGATAAATGTCCATAAGCGCAATGCTAGACGACCCATACTCAAATGCCCGAACTGTGGGTATGAGACCGATACGGACTAAGTAAAGACCTCTTCCTTGGGATGAACTACTATTCCATCAGGGGTGATTTCAAACGGATGAATCTTATTGCTGTGATCAGTCCCTCTCATCTTGTATATCTCTATGCTCCTGGTTCGTACGTTTTCACTTCTCTTGTAATACATTGCAATAGTACCCTCGGTCACGAAATTCTCCACGCCAAATCTGCTTATATCAGATTCCTCGATGATTTCGCAGGTTAGCAGTGATGTCAGCCCGAGGATTTCCAGCGTAGTGCTCAATCTGAGTAGCTCCAGCCTTATTTTACCCAGATCCCGCAGGAGGTAAAAACCAATCGATGTGGAGGAATCCACTACCGCCCTTTTCGCGTCGATTTTTTCTTGTATTGTGATGATCTGGTCCATCATAGAGCGTATGTCAAGAGGTCTGACATCCACGTACTTTTCCTTGGAAGGAATGCCAATCTTGGCGGCACAGGCATCAACCATCGCCAGCTTATTTTCGTCCTCTAACGCTTTCAGATTCCATCCAAAGTTCAGGGCATTCTGCCGTATTTCCTTCGGTCTCTCCTCTGTGGCAACGAAGATACCTGGTTCGTTGTATTTAACAGCTCCATTATACAAATATTGCAACGCGAAGATGCTTTTGCCAGCGCCAGATGTTCCAGTAAGTAGGTATGTTCTGTTTCTGATAAGCCCTCCATAGCACAACTCATCAAATCCCGGTACCCCAGTGGGCACTCTCTCCTGTTTTTCTACGGCGGGTTTCTCCTTTTTCCTAGCCATGACACCCTCCTTCCATTTATTATATATCAAAATATCGCTCGTTACTTAAATACCTATTGACTCATCATCATGTCATCATCATTTATCAGCCATATCATTTATTAGTCACACCAATCAATACATTAAAGATGAGATCGTAAACAATACTTCAAGGGCGTGTGGCCTAGTTTGGATAGGGCGGCAGCCTCCTAACCGAAGGGGCTTTGCCCCTTTCGAAACCCCAAGAAAAAGGTCAAGAGAAAGGAAGAGGTTCGAAGGAGAGAGCTGTAGGTCGCGGGTTCAAATCCCGCCACGTCCGTCACAACCTTTTAGAAAAAGGTGGTTCCTGCTTTGCAGAAACACCTTCCTTCTGTCGCAGATGGAACATCTGCGAGAGTTGCAATCCCATAGGGATTTCAACATGCGCAAGCAGAAGGGAAGGTTGATCAAAAAGTGCTACATTCGCTCGTGCCTCGAATCAAAGATTCGCAGGCAGCTGCCAGATCTTCGATCTGCAGCTCATACGCTCGCTCGGTAGAACTTGACGATCAATCGCGATTCTGCAAATTGTGAGTAATTTGCCGCAGCACCTCCGCAACCTTTCGTTGAACCTCGGCGTCTACGTCTCCTTTTGGTGTCTTTCCCTCCCCTGCGCTGAGAAGATGTCCTATGTTTTCCGCGATTTGGTGAATCATGTCGACGGTGTCTTCCATGGAGATTAACCCGGAATAATACGCATAGAAGAATGTAGTGCCAGATCTGAGGACTTTGTCTTTGAACATCGCATGTGCAGCAGCAACCGCCTGGCGTGAATACGGCTCGTTCATAAACGGCACTAGCTCTGGCAGATGAGCACCAATCCACGTCATCTCGGCATGATTCGTTGCACTTCGGTGGTCTGCGCATAAGCGCGCAATCGCCCACTCCCTCGCTGTTAGATGGGTGCACTTCTTCAAGAAACGGGTTACTTCAGCATATTGCTGTTTATCGAGCATTTTAAACTTCTGATACTTGTTAGCCATAGTATCTCAACCACTGGTTTACATTCAAACCTTAAAAAGCTTTTTAAGACTTGTTCGACAATACGTCTAGCGTAAAACATGATGGACGTTTTGTTGCTTTTAGGGCTGGCAATACTTCTTGGATTAAGCGGCGGGAAGTCTGGCAAAAAATTGGGATCTCCGCTGGTGGTTGGGTACATTCTGATAGGCGTCATTTTAGGGGCTTCGGTTCTGGGCATATTCCAGCCAGATTTAGTGGACAAACTGGATGTGGTCAACTATTTGGCCTTAGCATTAATCGGATTTGATATAGGCGGGGAGCTCTCCTTAGATGTCTTGAAGAAGTTAGGGAGAAGCGTCAGTTATATCACCTTTTTGGAGGCCTTTGGTGCATTTACATGGGTCACATTAGCCGTTTTGTTATTGACACGCAAATTGTATATAGCCTTAATATTCGGTGCCCTGGCCTGCGCTACCGCACCTGCGGCCACGGTGGACGTTCTGAGAGAATACAAGACTGCAGGACCTCTTACGTCTACGGTATTTGCAGTGGTGGCTTTGGATGATGCCATTGCCATCATCATTTATGCGTTTGCATCTGCATTCGCCAAGATTTCCATCAGCGGATACGAACAAATTTCTTTCATCACCATCATGAGCACACCTTTGATGGAGATTGGTGGGTCTATCTTGTTGGGCATGTTAATGGGGATGGTACTCGGATATGTAACGAGGCGAACACACGATAGAAATGAACTGTTAATATTGTCTTTAGGCAGCATACTGATTTGTACCGGATTGGCTAACATGTTCCACTTCTCGTTGATTTTAGCCAACATGGCCATGGGGATGACGCTCATCAATCTGCCTCTTACGGATAGACGAGCCTTTGATGTAGTATCGAGCGTTAGTCCTCCGATCTACGTCCTCTTTTTCGTTCTGATAGGAGCGAGGCTACGGGTTGATCTGCTGCCTGCCATGGGAATATTAGGGCTCACTTACATTTTATTTAGGGTAACTGGAAAAAGCATCGGCTCGTTCTTGGGTGCACGCGTTTCCAGTGCCGAAGAGGCAGTTGCCAAATATCTCGGATTCTGTCTTTTCTCGCAAGCAGGTGTTGCCATCGGTTTGGCTGTCCAAGCCTGGCACGAATTCCAAGCGTATGGTGTAGAAGGATATCAGCTAGGGCTTTTAGCCATCAATGTCATAGCCGCCACCACTTTAATATTTCAAGTCATTGGACCTATATCAACAAAATTTGCCGTTGTTAAAGCGGGAGAGGTCGGTAAACATGCATGACGCTACAATTCGATAGGTTCATATTAACGTTCAAGAGAGTTTCTCAATACTAAGAGGTGGGAATGGTCGAAAGATACGTGCTGCCTAAGCTCAAGGTAGAGCAAGTCATGACCAAGAAGGTTATAGCCATCGACAAAGATGCCAGCATAGAAGAGCTGGTAAAGCATTTCCGAAAGTACGATTATCATGGGTTTCCCGTGCTTTCTGGTGAAAAATTGGTAGGCATGGTGACCAAAACGGATATTCTTAAGATTTTGGGGCGAGAAAAGTTAGGCGACGTTTTAGCCAGTCATATAAGTGATATAATGACCACTCCACCATCAACCATCAGTCCCGATGTGTACATCGGAGATGCTGTAAAGATCATGCTAGAACAGCATATTAGAACGCTGCCAGTTGTGAAAAATGATAGATTGGTGGGATTTATCTCTAACAGCGATGTTGTAAGACGCACTCTAAAACGCGTCGATTAAATTCCGAGTTCTTCCAGTTCCCAGCCTAAGTAGTCCCTAATGATGATATATGCCATCTCGGGGGGTATCGCGCCCACCTCTGTACATATGAGGTCTATGTACTCTGGTGGCGTTACATCAAATGCAGGGTTGTGCACCGTCACTTTCTTCAGCGATTTTCTCTTCTGCGCACTCAAAACCTCATCTGGCGACCTTTCTTCGATCTCGATTAGTTCGCCAAAAATCGTCCTCGGAGAGAATTTAAAGGTCTCGGCCGCTACGAGCAAATTCACCCTCGCTTCATGGGCCGCTAAGGCGAGTTGAGATGTGCCGATTTTGTTCACAAGGCAACCATTCACGCCAATCGCATCTGCTCCTACAATCGCCAAATTCACATCCTGCATATAATATCGCATTGCAGAATCGATGATGAGCGTTGTGGGTATGCCTGCATCGCTTAGCTGTTGAGCTGTGATGTGACCCTGCATCATTGGACGGGATTCGGTTGCGATGACCCCGATATTTTTTCCCTGTTTGAGGGCCGTGATTATAATAGAAACAACCGCTGATGAATGGCAGTGAGTCATGATTAGGTCGCCATCTCGAATTCGCTTTGCCCCGATCTTGCCGATTTGTTCCACCGCTTTTTCTGAGCGCTTGATGAATTCGTCTGCTAAACTAACTATAGATTCTCTCGCTTTTTCTATTGTATCGCCCTGATAGCACATCACAAATCTGATCGCGTTTGGTAGCGATACTGCCGTCGGCCTGGTCTTTAGCAAGGTTTGCGCCGCTTTTTTCATCTCTTCATTAAACTCGCTCAGCGAGTCGGTTTTAGTCGAGAGAGCATGCTCTTTTAGAGCAGATGCAGCAGCTCTTGCGATCGCACCAGCGCCTCTTATCTCCATAGTCTTGATTTGTTTCGCTGTTTTGAGCACGGATTGCATTTTCCCACGAAAGATATTATAATCATGATGTGTTAAATAATAACGTTGTTGATAAAGGGAACTATAAAATAGAAGAAGAGGATATATAAAAACAACATTCTCACATCTTGGAGGAAAAATAGCATGAAGTCTATCGTGGAGAGGGCACTTACAAGGGCAGAGACTGAAAATCAAGAAAAAGCTCCCCAAGTTAAACTCGGCGAAACCGATGAAGAACTCATAGAAGTTTTGAAGGAGCTTAAAACTACAATACGCGTTATTGGATGCGGCGGAGGCGGCTCGAATACAATCCAAAGGATGATGGAGGAAGGTATTCGAGGAGCTGACTTGTTCGCGTTAAACACAGATGCTCAACATCTGCTCCACATCATCGCCGACAAGAAGATTCTAATCGGAAGGCAAAAAACCAAGGGATTAGGAGCAGGAAGCATCCCTCAGATAGGTGAGGATGCCGCCAGAGAGAGTTACGATGAAATTAGGGCAGCAGTTGATGGCGCAGACATGACCTTCGTCACCTGCGGTTTAGGAGGGGGCACAGGAACGGGTGCATCGCCGATTGTCACCGAGGCTGCTAAGGATGTGGGGGCGTTAGCCATCGCCATCGTGACACTACCATTCAAGGCAGAGGGTGCAGTTAGGCAAGCTAATGCTGAGGCTGGCTTGGAACGTCTACGAGAGATAGCGGATACTGTCATCGTCGTGCCGAATGACAAGTTGTTGGAGATCGTGCCAAATCTACCACTGCAGGCAGCATTTAAGGTAGCCGATGAGGTACTGATGAGAGCTGTCAAGGGTATCACCGAGCTGATCACGAAACCTGGTTTGGTGAATCTTGACTTTGCAGATGTGCGAACAGTCATGCAGAAGGGCGGCGTAGCAATGATCGGTCTTGGCGAGGCGGACGGCGAGGACAGGGCGATTGAGTCGATTCAAAAGGCATTGAGATCCCCGCTATTGGATGTAGATGTCTCCGGTGCAACATCAGCTCTAGTTAATGTAATCGGTGGAGTCGATATGACCGTTGCAGAGGCGGAAGCAGTGGTGGAAGAGATTTACCAACGTATCGACCCTAATGCGAGAATTATATGGGGGGCGCAAATCGACCCCGATCTTGAGCGTGCGATCAGGACCATGGTGGTCGTGACCGGTGTTAGATCAGAGCAGATATATGGCAAACCCGAAGGGTTAATGAGACCCGCGCAGAAGTATGGCATCGACTTCTTGAGATAATCCCTTTGTAGCAAAAGGCATTTTACACCGAATGTCATTTGGCGCTTTTAGTTTATCAAACGGTGAGAGAATTGGTGACGCAAAAACTCAATGAATATGCAAGGGTACTCAGATTAGCCAGAAAACCTGGTGGAGAGGAGTTCAGCATGATTGCAAAGGTTTGTATTGCAGGTACCCTGTTGGTAGGGTTCATCGGCTTTTTGATATATTTTGTCATGGCCATCCTACCAGGGTTGCTTGCCGGTAAATAGAGGGATATATGATGAGTGATGAAACTGCCGTTTATGTGATAAAAACGACCGCGAATCAGGAAAGACCTGTCGCAAATTTGCTTGAGCAGGTCACAAAAAAGAGAGAGTATGATATCAGGGCGATTCTTGTTCCGGATGAGCTAAAAGGCTACGTGCTGATCGAATCCCCTGCCCCGGAAATTGTAGAGCAAGCTATCCAGGGCATTCCCCATGTGCGGGGGATAGTTAAAGGAAAAACCACGTTGACAGAGGTGGAGCATTTCTTGACACCTAAGCCGACGGTCACCGGCATAACCGAGGGTTGTATCGTTGAGTTAATATCTGGTCCATTTAAGGGCGAGAAGGCGAGGGTAAAAAGGGTGGATGAGGCTCATGAGGAGATTACGGTCGAGCTGTTTGAGGCGATGGTTCCAATTCCAGTTACCGTTAGAGGAGGGCATGTCAGGGTGTTGAGCAAGGAGGAGAAATAATGGCAGAGGTGATAAAGGTCCTCGTTCCAGGGGGGCAGGCCAATCCAGGGCCACCGCTGGGACCTGCATTGGGCCCATTGGGAGTGAATATCAAGCAGATAGTTGATGAGGTCAACGAAAAGACGAAGACGTTCAACGGGATGCAGGTTCCTGTTAAGATAACAGTAGATGAGCAGAAGAACGTATCAGTAGAGGTCGGAACGCCGCCTACTTCAGCATTAATCATGCAGGAGCTTGCCATTTCAAAGGGATCTGGCACGCCCAGCGTTGATTTCGTGGGCGACCTTTCGATGGATGCCGCGGTAAAGATAGCTAAAATGAAGATAAACAACATGTTATCCACCACACTCAAAAATGCCGTGAAAGAGGTGATTGGCACGTGTGGATCGATGGGCGTTACCGTGGAGGGGAAGAGGCTCAAAGAAATTTTTCGGGACATCGATGAAGGAATGTATGATGACATCTTTGGTGATTAAAGGATCTCGACAATTATCTTTTTCCCTACCTTTGATATCGCTACTTCCTCCTTCCCCTTCAGACTCATCTGCTTTTCGATATCGGCTGGGACTCGCAGGATGACTCCTCTACCACTCTTGGAGAGTTTTCTATGCAATTTCAATGGCTCAGGCCACACTCCTAATTTTCTAGCCGCCTCTATCACTCGTTGAGAATCTTCTTCGTATGGAAATTCCTCTCCACAGTTTGAGCACCTTTCACCCCTCTCTACAAACACATAACCCTCTATCTCAGACACTATGTCGTTGGTGGGCACCAAGTGCCCCTTCTCGCATACAGGACAGATTTTTCTCATTTTCCTTCAGCTCCTGTTATTATGAAGATTTCCTCTGGGCAATCAACCAATATTAATTTCCGACTTTTGCCTTTTCCTTTTTTTCCTTTATATCTCGTATAGACTTCATACTTCTTTTTCCCAACTTTTTTGGTTTCATATGCCTCTTCTATAGCCGTTCTAAGATCGTGCATATCCCAATTCCACTTCCGCATCCAAGTGTTACGGAAATGTTTACTCGGGCGCAGGGCTTTCGTCAAGTCCATTTTCACTATTTTTGCACCTTTTAATAGTATGCAAAACTAGTTAATATACTTTCCCACTCCAAGGCCTCTCTCTAACCGACAACTTAAAATATGCGTTTTTCCAATTTGAAGCACCTACATCGTAGAAGACCTTTGGTCGTGTGACTACGGAGGGTTATGGCACGCAAGGACATATTACAAGTGGTAAAAACTGCGCTGGATTCTCCTAAGCGAAATTTTACGGAGGGCGTCGATCTGGCGATAAACCTACGAAACATCGACATGAGCAAGCCCCAGAACAGAATCGACGAAGAGGTCGTCCTTCCGAGCGGTTTGGGCAAGCCCGTGAAGATAGCAATTTTCGCCTCCGGAGAACTCGCTGTGAAGGCAGATAGGGCAGGAGCTGACCTAATTCTCTCACCAGACCAAATCGAAAAACTAGGAAAAGACAAGTCAAGAGCCAAATCTCTTGTCAATGAACATGATTTCTTCCTTGCTGAGGCATCATTGATGCCGGCCATTGGTAAGAATCTCGGACCTATATTGGGCCCTCCTGGCAAGATGCCAAGTCCTCTTACCAGCGACGTAAACATCGCTGCTATCATCGAAAGATTGCGGAAGATGGTTCGGATAAGGTCAAAGGACAAAACGACGTTTCACGTGACCATAGGACGCAAGACCATGACTCCCGAAGAAATCGCAGCGAACGTTGAGACCGTCATAAAGCAACTCGAATCGAAAGTGGAAAAACAGAACATTCGCTCGATTTATGTGAAGACCACGATGGGGCCTGCGGTCAGGGTGATTTGAGATGCCCAAACATAAGACCATACACATTCCACAGTGGAAAAAAGATGAAATAGAGGAGATTAAGGCGCTCATTAAGACATACCCTGTAGTGGGCGTAGTTGAGATGCACGAAATACCAGCCAGGCAGTTACAGCAGATGAGGGTTGAATTCAAGGACAGAGCAGTTATAAAGACGTCACGAAATACGCTTATGGAGAGGGCACTAAGTCAATCAGATGAAAAAATTAGGCCCCTGAGCGACTTTGTTAAAGGACAAACAGCCCTCATATTTACCCAATTAAACCCGTTCAAATTATACAAACTGATCGAGAAAAGTAAATCTCCAGCACCAGCAAAGGGAGGCGATATCGCACCACATGATGTCATCGTGGAGAGGGGTACCACCTCTTTCAAGCCTGGGCCGATTGTCGGAGAGCTTCAAAATGCAGGAATTCCTGCCGCAATCGAGGGCGGCAGCGTGGTAATTCGGGAGAGCAAAATGGTTGCAAAGACAGGAGAAGTGATATCGCCAAAACTGGCGGAAGTACTTACAAGACTTGGTATATATCCAATGGAGGTTGGACTTAGGCTGAGAGCAGCCCATGAAAACGGAACCATATTCACGCCTGATGTATTAGCGGTCGATGAATCCAAATACTTCTCGGACTTCATGATAGCTGTGCGTAATGCACTTAATCTGGCGATCGACGCAGCATATCCAACCAGCATGACCGTTCGTCAACTATTGCAGAAGGCATTCAACGACTCAAGAAACCTAGCGATCAGCGCAACGATTTTAATACCAGAAGTTATTAAGACAATGCTCATAAAAGCGAGCGTACAGGCAATGCTACTATCGGCAAATATCCCAAGAGAGAATAAAAAAGAAGATAATCCAAGCAATCCAGAGGTGTTATAAATGGAATACGTATATGCAGCACTCATGTTGCACAGCGCTGGTAAAAAAGTAGATGAAAAAGGTGTCACCGCTGTTTTGAAGGCAGCAGGTATAAAGGCTGATGGAGCACGAGTGAAAGCACTTGTTGCTGCACTCGATGGCGTCAACATAGAAGAGGCGATTGCACAGGCTGCAGTGCCAGCAGTTGCTCCTACACCAGCGCAGGCTGCACCGGCAGAGGAAAAGAAAGAGGAAAAGAAGAAAGAAGAAGAGAAGAAGAAAGAGGAAGAGGCCGAAGAAACCGGAATGGAAGGTCTTGGTGCACTATTCGGTTAAATCCTTTCTTAATTTCTTCCTCCAGAGAAAAGTTTTTAAGTTTCCAGTACACAATATTATGTGATTTACTTGTCCTGGGAAAAACAAGATCCATTCGACCAATTCTTCATGGAATTCGAGAGAGTTGTACATGAAGCTCTTAGCGTTCCCCGAGGAGATGGACAAGAAATACACATTGATATATATGAGATGGGGACAGAAGTTTCAATCTTAGCAGACATTCCGTTCGCAAAGGAAGACGATGTGAGATATAGGTTGGTCGACCATCATCTCCACCTCGATATCAACACCAGCGGCAAAAGGATTAGTAGAAGCATAAAAATACCAAGGGTCTGCGAAGATGTCACAACCACATTTAAAAATGGTGTGCTCGAGATCCTATTGAGAAAAGTCTGATTTTTATAACCTATCCATCAAGTGCTCCGCTGCAATGATCCCGGTGGCGGCGGCGTTCACCATATCCCTGCTGACACCGGCGCCATCGCCAATCGTATATAGTCCATCAACAGAGGTTTCGAATCCATCCTTTGTGATCACCCTCATCGCAGAGAATTTAATCTCCGGCGCATAGAGCAGCGTTGAATCTGATGCCACTCCTGGAACGACCTGATCCAGCATATGAAGTCCTTCTAGGATGTCGGTCACTATCCTGTGCGGTAGCGCCGTCGAAATATCGCCTGGCGTGACCGCTTTTAACGTTGGCTTGACATAGCTTCTTTCAATTCTTCTCCATGTCGAGCGCCTTCCTTGCCTCAGGTCCCCTAATCGTTGCAGAAGAGGTTTTCCACCTCCAATCGTCGTCGCCAGTCTTGCTATTGAATGCCCATAAGCAGTAGTATCTTCTACTGGCTCTGTAAGGCGAACCCTGACCAAAAAGGCGAAATTCGTATTGTTTGATAGGCGATCTATCATAGAGTGTCCATTTACTCCAACCATATCGTCATAGGTATCCCGAACCACAAAACCATGCGGCGAGGTGCAGAATGTCCTGACCGAATCGTCATAAGTGGGCGTCATCATTCTAAATTTCGGATCCCAATTTATGCTAACTACATCCTCGTAAACCACAGCAGGAACTTCTACTCGCACGCCAACATCTATGGGCATGTGCTGAACTGCAATACCACATTTTTTTATTATGGCACTAAGCCAAGATGAACCAGCCCTACCTGGTGCTAGAACGACATAATCGGATTTAGCCCTCTCCACTTTCTTATCCTTCTTAATCACGACGCCCCCCACCTTGCCATCAGAAATAAGGATATCTGCGACTTCTGTCTGCAGCCGAAATTTCACTCCGCCCTTTTCTAGATATCTTTTAATCGAGTCGATCACCACCGGCAATCTATCTGAGCCAATATGACGTTGCTTGATCGGAAGAAATTCGATCCCTGCGGCGGCTGCACGCCGAAGTAGGTCCTCAGGGGAGGCATTATCCATCTCAGGAGCACCATGCTCTATGAACACCTTGTCAACCCTATCGATCAGCTCGTAGGCTCTTTTCTCGCTGACGAATTCCGTCAGGTCGCCGCCTATTTTGGGATGCAGATTTAGCTTGCCATCAGACATTCCACCGGCGCCACCGACCCCATGAATTACATCGCAAATCTTGCAATGGATGCACTCTGTAACATCAGCAGGGCAACGTCGCTCGTAGATCTCCTTTCCCTTCTCGAGAACCAGCACATTCGCCTTACTCATCAACGTTAGCGCTGCAAACAATCCTGCTGGTCCCGCACCGACAATAATAACTCTCTTCATTGTTTCGTCAGCATTTTTAACCGTCTTTTGATCTCATCTTCCGCCAGCTCTTCGTCGTACTCTCTTTTAAGCTCCCTGTACTGTTCGATAAACTCATCGCGCATGTGCTTGGAGAGATAAACAGGACCGTATTCCGCTTCAACCTCTTTGTGTATCCTGTCGATTGCCTGATCCGCTCTCTCCCACTTTACCTCTTCGCCCTCAATTTCGTCCTTATCCCCCGCCATGCTGTTATTGTTTATTCGCTATGTGACAAATACCTTTTTGAATATAAGCACATAACTACATTGGATGGATGATAAACAGCTCAAGAAGAGAATGAAAACCCGCTTCTCACAGAATTATACCAGGTTTTATCCAGTGGAAGCGTTGAAGTCCCTTGGCTTTTCCAGAAGCGTATGCAAGAAGTGTGGCAATGGGTTCTGGAGTACGCAATCCAGGCAATTTTGCGATGAGCCGGCATGTAGCGGAGGATATAGATTCATCGACCAACCCGTAACGAAGAAGAGGTTTGGCTATAAAGAGGCGTGGGATGTATACGTTAAAACTTTCAAGAAATGGAAGTATGTCCCCCTGGATAGATATCCAGTCGTATGCAGGTGGTACGACGCCCTTTATTTTGTGACCGCTGGCATAAACGACTTTCAGCCGTACGTCGTTTCCGGTGAGGTGGCGCCACCAGCAGATGCGGTGATTGAACCCCAGTTCTGTCTGAGATTTCTGGATACCGATAGCGTTGGCATCACAGGCAGACATTATACCGGCTTCATAATGGTGGGCCAGCATGTATTCAATACGCCAGCAAAGCACGTATATTTCAAGGATGAAGGAACTGCGCAAATCTATGAATTTCTCACCAAAGGACTTGGAATCGCAAGCGATGAGCTTTTTTTCCATGAAGAGGTGTGGGCTGGAGGGGGCAACTTCGGCCCATGCATGGAGTTCTTCTCCAGGGGCCTCGAATTGGGCAATCAGGTTTACATCCAATACCAATCGCTACCAGATGGTTCGTACCGCGAACTAAAAACAAAGGTCATCGATATGGGCGCTGGTCTGGAAAGATGGTCATGGTTTTCGCAGGGGACATCTATGTCCTATGATACTGTGTTCCCGAAAGTTATGAAGTATCTGTATAAGCAGAGTGATACCACGCCAAAAGGCTCAGAGGAGTTATGGAGGAAATTTGCCAGATATGCGGGTCTGCTAAACATCGATGAGATAGAAAACGTAGGACCTGTGTGGAAAAAAGTAGCGTCTCAGGTGGGCGTCGAGGTGTCTGCACTTAAAGAAGAGGTTTATAGGAGACGGGCGCTCTACGCTCTGGCAGATCATACGAGAACGCTTTTGGTTGCGATTCATGATGGTGCATTGCCCAGCAATGTGGGAGGAGGGTATAATCTCAGAAGTCTTTTGAGGCGATGCTGGTCGTTGATCAACGAGTACGAATTTGACTTCGAGCTAGAGCGTTTGTTCGAGATGCACATTGATGAGTTCGGTTCGTGGTTCACCGAGTTAAAAGATTACGGCAGCCTTTTTGAGATCCTGGCGATTGAGAGGGAGAGATACGACGAGACGAGAAAGAGGTGTAAGGGCATAATCCAGAGAATGATCAACAGAGGAGAGGTTTTTGATCCTAAGAAATTGGTGGAGTTGTATGACTCGCATGGAATAATCCCGGAAATGGTAGCGGAAGTTGGTCCTTCTATCAACATCCCGGATGACTTTTATTCCAGGGTGCAGGCACTCCACGAGAGACGTGCCAAGGCTGAGAGACCAAAGTATGATGTTGAACATATACCGAGAACGAAGCTCTTATTTTATGAAAAGCCTGAGGCGACGACGTTTACGGCAAGAGTCATAAAGAGGCTTAGCCCAAAAGAGATTGTGCTTGACCGGACGCTTTTCTATCCAACAAGCGGAGGGCAAGCGCACGATACTGGCACGATAAATGGAATAAAGGTGTTGAATGTAATCAAGGAAAATGGAGTTGTCATACATACAACTGAAAAGCCGGTCAAAGAAGACCATATCAAAGGCATCATAGATTCAAAGCGAAGGAAGATTCTCTCAGAACATCATACCGCCACACACATCGTCAATTATGCCGCAAGAAAGGTTCTTGGAGAGCATGTGTGGCAGGCGGGTGCCGAAAAGACGGTGGAAAAATCGAGACTTGATATAACCCATTACCAATCGCTTGATTTTGACCAAATACAGGAGATAGAAAGGGTGGCAAACGAGCTTGTCAAGCGGGATGTGCCAGTTGACATTAAAGAAATGCCAAGGGACAAGGCAGAAGAAAAATATTCGATGAGGATATATCAAGGTGGCGCTGTCCCTGGAAAAACGTTAAGAATCGTTGCCATAGGCGATTACGATGTGGAGGCGTGCGGAGGCATACACGTAAAAAATACATCGCAGGTTGGATTAATTAAGATTATCAACTCGGAAAGGATACAGGATGGTGTCGTGCGATTGGAATTCCTTGTAGGGGATAATGCAATGGAGGAAATACAGCGTCAGGCAAGGATTTTAAGGGAACTATCTGAGCTATGGGGAGTTTCGCAAGATGACCTCCCAAAAACGGCGAAGAAGTTCTTCGAAGAGTGGAAGACGCTCAAGAAGGAGAACACCAGACTGAAGGAGGAACTGGCAAAGGCAAGAGTTGGCATGGTGGGCGAGGCGGTTAAAGTGGGCAATGTCAGAGTCATTTCGAGGCAACTGCCAGGTGCTGACGTTAAGGAACTGATAAAGACGGCATCACTGCTGGCAAAAGATGACATGGTCGCAATTCTCGGATCGCGCAAAGACGGGGCAAAAATAGTGGCTTCTGTAGGACCAAGCGCAATCAAGCAAGGTGTCAATGCCAGCGCAATCGTCAGCGAATTATCCAAAATAGTGGGCGGCGGAGGAGGCGGAAAGCCCAACCTGGCGCAGGGCGGCGGCCCGAAGGTGGAGAAGTTGGATGAGGCGTTGAAAAAAGGCGTAGATATGGTTAAAAAACAGATTAAGGGAGGATGAATTCGAATGTTCCTGGAATGCATTGAGTGCAAAACCCGATATCCAGATTCGGAAATCATTTACAGATGCCCAAAGTGCAGTGGGCTTCTTGATGTCATCTATGATTATTCGAGGATCGATTTTCGCCCTGAAAAGCTAACACAATCCCCCTCTGTTTGGAAGTACAAACCACTTCTGCCGATAAAGGGAAGGGTAATATCGATAAATGAGGGCGGCACTCCTCTTTATAAATGCGACAGACTAGCGAAGCAGATCGGTATTCGTGAATTGTATGCGAAACACGAGGGTCTTAACCCCACGGGTTCATTCAAAGACAGAGGGATGACGGTTGGTGTGTCCAAGGCGCTTGAGCTTGGAATGAAAACGGTTGCGTGCGCCTCTACTGGCAACACATCCGCCTCTCTTGCAATCTATGCAGCAAAGGCGGGAATAACCGCTGTCGTACTGCTGCCCGCAGGCAAAGTGGCGATGGGCAAGCTTGCGCAAGCATTAATGCATGGTGCCAAGGTCCTCAGCATCAAGGGCAATTTTGACGAGGCGTTTCGATTGGTGCAGGAGCTGTGCAATAGCGGCGATTTTTACCTGCTGAACTCGATAAATCCTTTCAGGCTAGAAGGACAAAAGACGATAGGATTTGAGATTGTGGATCAACTAGGGTGGAAGGCACCAGACAGGGTTGTTCTGCCCGTCGGAAATGCGGGCAACATCTCTGCCATTTACAAGGGCTTTGTGGAACTTCAGAAGTTTGACATTATAGATGAAATCCCAAAGATGACCGGGATACAGGCGGAAAAGGCAGCTCCAATTGCTGATGCATTCAAAAAAGGTGCAAAGGAGATCGTTCCGGTATCAAGACCGGATACCATTGCCACGGCAATTAGGATTGGAAATCCTGTGAACGCGCCAAAAGCGCTGAGAGCCATCCGCAACTCTGGAGGAACAGCAGAAATCGTATCTGATGAGGAAATCGTCCAGGCACAGAAAGACCTTGCCAAGCTGGAAGGTATAGGCGTTGAGCCTGCGAGCGCTGCCTCTGTCGCCGGGCTGAGGAAGCTGATCGAGCAGGGCGCTATTGATGATGACGAACGCATTGTGTGCGTCACCACAGGGCATCTCCTCAAAGACCCGGAGGAAGTTATGAGGGTTTGCGATAAACCCATAGGGGTAGAGGCAGATGTAAAAGCGATACGTGCATTGTTGTCTGGTGCATAAAGGTGAAAGAAGGCCGATTTTAAGGTGAGTGAGATGGCCGCTAAGCACATCAAAAAAATGCTGGAGATGATCGGAGGTGGAAAAGAAGTCCTATGCATAGGCTCTGATGATGTCATACCCATGCTCCGGGATAGAGACAATGAGGTTGTCTCCATAAAGCATGCCGAGAATGAAATTCCTTTTGACAACGCAACCTTTGACGTGGTGTGCATACCCTGGCTGAGCGAACAGGACGTCGATTCACTCCTAATAGAGTGCCACAGAGTACTCACCGACAGGGGGGCTTTGGTCTTCTCGACTCCTAAAACGTCCATTTCCAGCTGGAAAAACCTCCTCTACACCCATGGATTTGAACTGGCAACGCTCAAATCAAATTCAATGGTAGGTAACATAGTCCCCCTTTTTGGCAATACGTTGGTCATAAAGGCCGTAAAGCGTGGAGACAAAGTCGTGCGAGATAGGGTTGTGCTGGACCAACGACCCGCACCGATCACCAAGAAATTAAATCATGTGGCAAAAATTTAGTCCCGCCTGAAGAGGTTTATTTGTTCTCGTAATGCAAGCGCTGCCTCTCTTGCCTTTTTGTCAAAATCGTCTTTCGCTCCAGCATAGAGAATGCCCCTGGAGGAACAAATGATCGCACGCTCACCATGTGAATTGGTGCCAGACTTTACCGCCGCTCTTAAATCGCCGCCCTGCACTCCTATGCCAGGGATCAAAATCCACATATCTTCACCCACGAGCTCCCGTATTTTCCTCAATTCATCTGGATAGGTGGCGCCAACCACCACTCCACAGTTCTTGTGCACGTTCCATTTTACCACGCTTTCTGCCACGATTTGATATAACGGCTTAGGACCAACATCCTGAAATTCCTTCGCGCTGGGATTGGATGTCCTGCACAACACGAACACACCCTTATCTTCATAATCCAGGAATGGTGCGATGGAATCGGTGCCCAGGTACGGATTGACCGTCACCGCATCAAAGCCCAACACGTCGAACATGGCTCTGGCATATGCCCTTGCAGAATGTCCTACGTCTCCTCTCTTGGCATCGCCGATGACAGGAATATCGTCTGGGATGTACTCCATGGTTTTCACCAAGGATTTTAAGCCTCCCAAGCCCAATGCCTCGTAAAATGCGAGATTTGGTTTATACGCTATTACCAGATCCTTAGTGGCATCGATGATTCGTTTGTTGAATTCAAAGATGGGGTCGTCAGCGCTACGCAGAAAGGAGGAAATCTTTCCCATATCGGGATCGAGCCCTACGCAGAGCAGACTGTCATTCTTTTTCGATGCAGTACTCAATTTATCACTGAATTTCATCTTTGCCCTCCTCTACCTCTTTGGTTTCCTTTTTCAGCATCGACTTAAAACTTGTGAGCCCATCTCTGATTGCCAAGATCTTTTCTGTGCTCACAAGACTCGCTGTGATGGTGCTGAAGAGCACGGAGAAGAAGATTACCATGAACACGACGTTAATGATGCGCTGATCTCCCAGAGCTACCGCCGCGATAGGGGCCATTGCCGCGGCTGAGATGCCCCTGGGTGCAACCCATTTGAGGAGAGTCGTGCCTTCATAATCCACTTCTATATCCCCAGCTAAGAGGGTCACAAATACGGGGCGGACGACAAATACGAAGAGCACGAATAGAATCTCTGCCAATATCAGCATCGGATTCAAATCCAGAAATACCTGCGCCCCCAAGAGGGTGTAAATGGCAATTCTCAGCATATCGGAGATTTCACTGTGAAACTCCTTTGCAGCCTTCTTGTGAGTGAATGCTGTATTCCCAATTATACATCCAGAAATAGCGGCTGCGAGCATTCCAGAGCCGCCGACAGCTTCTACCAATCCATAGGTCAAAAGTGCGAGAGAGAATATGATGAGGGGTGTATATTCCCTCAACATCCTGTCCAAAATCTTGGTCACAGCAAGACCTATAACGATTCCACCACCCACGCCAGCAGCGATCATCAGCCAGAACTTTGAGATGTAGATTCCGGGCTCCAATACTGCACTAGGCGCTGATCTCAAGAAATCCAAGAAAAGGAAAGGTATGAGTACGGACAGAGGACTGTTAATTATCGATTCCATCTTTAAGATTGTAAGAATATTGGAGTGTTTCTTCAGCACATCCTCAAAGGTGACGACGACACTGATGTCAGTTCCACTTATTATCGCGCCGATCAGTAGAGCGGGGACCATTCCGAGATTGAATACGAACTTTGCGATGATTCCCAGGGCGACGGTGTTCAGGACTACCACTAGGAATGCCAGTTTTATGGAGATGTCTGAGAATTTTTTAAGTTCGCTGAATCGCAGGTTGAAGGCACCCGTAAAGACGATCAGCACCAAGGCGAGTGTCCTGAGAAAATCGGGCACGACGGACATGGCGTCCACGTCAACGATGGTAAGTTGGATATGTTGCACAACAGCGGGATTCTTCCATATGGTAGGACCGCAAGCCAGTCCAATCAAGAGCAGAAAGATGGGATCGGGGATTCTAATCTTTTTCATCATGTTTGCGACTAAAACCCCGAATCCAAGCAGAAAGGAAAAATAGGATACGATCAAAACCATGTCATGCATGATTTTAACTTGCTTGGTTTTGTCTAATAAGGTTATCCATTATACACGCCGATCTCAAACGCTCCATCCCACAGAGCAGCAGTCGCACACACAGGATGCTCGAATTCCAATTCGTACATGGATTGGGCGATCTCCTGTGCAGTTGAACCGTGCAACTTCAATTTTTCAAAATCCGTCTTCTCATATGTAGCGACGAAAAATGCGCCATCCTCTGGCTTAAACCCCCGAATGTTCATTCCACTTGCCTGGATGATGCCCAAGTATCCCAAACCAGTTACATCGATTATTCCTGCAATTCTCGGCGTGTTGTACGCATCCTTCTCGTAGTCCATCGTGAGCAATCCCAACGCGATGGCATCTCTTGGCGGGTATCCCTGCTGGATTTTTTCAGCTATGACATCCGTGTGCGATCCATTTGTGGCAATTGCCCTTTCACCAATCACCCTGATGCAATTGTAGGAGATGTATGGGCTTTTGGACACGTCTGCAGAGTCCTTTGGAGTTATCGTCGCGATATCGCCCTTGGCTACAGCAATCCTATTCGGAAAAGAGCGCGAAGACACCCTATACCCGACAAAAGGTTTACCATCCGACTTTCCTATTGCAACCATCCTGCCAACGTACGCCTTTGGCTTACACGAATTGCACATCACATATCCAGCCCGAGTTGCTTCGCGTTTGCATCCGCAGTCTCTTGTATCTTTTTTATCTCAGCGTCACCGCCCTCTTTTTTGAATAAATGCGCAAATCTGCGCTGCACCTTCAGATACTCCTCGACCGGCTTCCTCTTGATCTTCTTGACCGACGTGATCTTGCCGTTCTCCATCTCATATATCGGGAAGAGAGCTGTTTCGACGGCCAGTCTGCCAACCTCTATCGTCCTGTTGGAGTCAAAACCCCATCCCGTCGGGCAAGGAGTGTGTATCTGTAGATATTTTGGACCTTTGATCGCAATCGCTTTTTTCACTTTTTTGCCGATGTCGGCAGGATATGCAATGGATGATGTTGCAACATAAGGGATTCCATGTGCAGCGGCTATGGCAGGCGTGTTCTTTTTCGGCCTGTCATTCCCGAATGATATCTTGCCAGCAGGACTTGTCGTTGTCGCGGCATCATATGGGGTTGAACCGCTTCGCTGGATTCCGGTGTTCATATACGCCTCGTTATCATAACAGATGTACGTTACATCATGTCCTCGTTCGAGCATTCCAGAGAGAGACCCAATCCCGATGTCTACGGTACCACCATCTCCACCGATGCATATGACCTTTGTCTCGTCTTTTCTCCCCAGCGCTCTCCGTGCTACCTCCACCCCAGATGCGACCGCCGCCGTATTTTCAAATAACGAATGGATCCATGGGACTTCCCATGCCGATTCTGGATATGGTGTCGATATCACCTCTAAGCATCCGGTTGGACTTACGACTATTACGTCCTTTCCCGTGGCGCTGAGAATTGAGTGCACGGCTATTGCGGCACCACATCCAGCACATCCTCTGTGACCAGGTGCGAGTAGTTTCATTATAACACCTCTTTTCGCAGGTCAACGAACTCACACTCTTGCACCTTGCCGGATTTCATCGCTTCCAGGGCTTTTGCAACCATGTCCTTGATGGTCTGTTTGGTGATATCTCGCCCGCCAAGTCCGAGAATGAATCCAAGCGCGGTAACACCACTTTTACCATAAAGGGCGGACTTGACATCTGTGAACAGCGCACCTTCATATCCCATCGAGATGTTTTTGTCCAGCACTATGATCGCCTTTGCACCCGCCACCGCATCTCTGATTGTATCAACCGGAAAAGGCCTGTAAGCCCGTATCTTGAGCAACCCAACCGGGATGCCGTCCGCTCTCATCTCGTCTATAGCATCCTTGATGGTTCCTATGACGGAACCCATCGCCAGTATGAGTGTCTCCGCGTCCTTTGCCCTATATTCATCAATCAGACCACCATAATAACGACCGAACTCATCCCTAAACTCATTCGCTATATCCACTATCTTCTTTTTTGCAACTTCCATGGCTTCTTGTACCATATATCGAAACTCCGTGTACAAGCTGGGGTCTGCAAATGCGCCAAATGTCTTCGGCTTTTTTGGATCTAACACATGCACAGGATCAAATTCAGGTAAGAATGCATCCACCTTCTTCTGCTCCCATAGCTCTACTGGTTCATACACATGCGTGAGAATGTAGCCATCCATACAGACCATAACTGGTAAGAGTATGCTTCTATACTCGGCAATCTTGTATGCCTGGATGATCGTATCGCTTGCTTCCTGAGCGTTCTCTGCATGGAGCTGGATCCATCCCGTGTCGCGTTGGGAGATCGTATCCTGCTGGTCGTTCCAAATGCTCAAAGGCGCTGACAGTGAGCGATTCACCGCCGTCATGACAATGGGCAACCTCATCCCCGCTGCATTGAACAATGCCTCATGCATTAGAGCAAGTCCTTGAGAAGTAGTGGCAGTATATGTCCTTGTACCAGCCGCGCTAGCACCTATGCAAACGGATATGGCCGAGAATTCTGATTCAACCCTGACATATTCCGCCTTTATCGCACCATCCGCCACCATTTGTGAAAGAGTCTCTACGATATGGGTCTGTGGAGTTATTGGATAGGCGGATATCACGTGTGGCTTGCAGACCCTTACAGCCTCTGCCACGGCATATGAGCCTTCAATTACCTTCATTTTACCTCTAGGACCATTTTGATTGCCCCCTTTGGACACTCGGCGGCACAAATTCCACATCCCTTGCAATAGTCATAATCTGTGGCGTATTTGTCATTCTTCTCATGTATGATGCCCTCAGGACAGAACTGACTGCAAATACCACACCCTACGCAAAGGTCGGCGTTAAAAACCGGCCTAAACGTTCGCCACGTCCCAGTTTTGTTCGCGCGCGTGCTTCCTGGTTCGGCAACTGCACCAACGCTCAACTTCATTCCTTGCCTCCTGTGATATCAAATGCCTTCTTGGCAGCCTTCACGTTTTTATCGCCAAGCTCTCCGGCAAATCTCTCTCTGATCGCCTTTTCGATAGACGTCATCCTTATGAGTCCAGTAGCACCAGCAAACGCGCCCAATAAAGTTGTGTTAACTATTGGCCTACCCAAGATGTCAAGTGCAATCTTCGTTGCATCTACTGTTCTTACCTTTACCCTAGTGCTCAGGTTCAAACTTTTTGCATCCTTTTCGGTGTTAACGAGCACCATGCCATCTGGTTTTATGCCAGAGGCGACATCCACCACGCTGATCAACGTCGGATCTTGAACAATCACATAATCAGGTTTGGATATCTGGCTCCTAAGTTGGATGGACTGATCGCCAATTCTAACGAAGGCGGTGACGGGCGCCCCTCTACGCTCTACGCCAAACGATGGGAAGGCCTGACTGTACTTGCCGTCTTCAAACGCAGCTACCGCCAGTAACTCGGCGGCAGTGACAGAGCCTTGACCGCCGCGACCGTGTATCCTTATCTCCTTCACGTCCCTCAATCCTTAACGATAATAGGTGTAAGATTTTAAGATAGGGAATTCTATTTAAGTATTGTGTAATTGCCAAAGGGTCATTTTCGTTCATAGTCAACTTTGATTCCCAGAATGTCATCCTTGCCAGCATGAACATCTCTGGCTATTTCAGCACAGCCGATGGCGGCGCACCACCTATCCTGTCCCAGAATTTCCTTGCCTAAGAGCGAGCTGATTTTTTGCCGGATAATGTCTTCCCCGCATACGAAGATGCTTTCCAGCTCGCTATAATCTTCAATAAGTACATTCATTGCCGCTATTTCCATAGCACCAAAAAGCGCCAGTCTATCGATTGCTAGTCGCGATACACCATCTTCCACGCTCAGCAGATCTGCAATGCTCTTGTATGGCGCATGCTTTAAAACGCCACCCGATGAGAAGGCATCGCTTGCGCTCATTTTGCCGTTGTCGATGTCGCGAATCGCCTCCAAGTCAAGCGGACCTTGTAGTATTCCAGGCGCAAAGATGCACGCATCTATGGCACCGATGATTCTTCCATCCGCGACACCAAGTGTGACGGTATTCGAGCTTATATCCGAGAAGATGAAGGTGTTATGGTTCTGCAAAAGGATGTGATATGCAGCACCTACCTTCTCAGGACTGGCACCATGTGAAAACATCTTCATTCTTAAATCCACATCGCTCCTAGAATGTATGCCTGGTAGCACGATTGCTGGAATACCAGATTTTTGAATTACATCAAAGACGTGCGTTCCGCCACCTATGAACGTTCCTGCTCCTTTGGTGCATCTCACACCTCTGTTAGTTACGCGCTGTATATCGGTGATCTTCGTGATGGCGTCTCCCATCGAATAGCTGACCGCAACAAGGTCGATATCGCTTTTTTCGATGTTTAGGCCGCTCAGAATACTTTCTAATAACCTGCTGTCCGTCATCTTTTTGGCGGTTTCACGTGATAGTCCAAAAGTCCGCCCGTCATCTGTTCCAAACCGTATGGCAACGGTGCCATGATCCACTCCGACGAACATATCATACGCCTGCAGGATATATTCACATGAGGTATAATCTAATTTGTGCACAACCTTAAAATATAATGATTAATCATTAATAAGTGAGGGGGAGAGAATGTTGGTTAGCGAAATCATGCACAAACCAACTTTTGTTGACCCTAGAGCTACGGTCACCGATGCCGCTAGGATCATGTGTGAAAAAAATATTGCCTCTGTTATAGTTGGATCTGCTACGAATCCCATGGGCATATTTACAGAGAGGGATGTAATCAGAAAAGTAATAGTTAAGAACCTCGATCCAAGGATAACCCTGATCAAAAATGTAATGCACCCAGAGGTAATAACCATTAACGAAGGTGCCCCTATCCAAGAAGCATCTAGACTGCTTAGGGCTTATTATATACGACATCTGCCGGTTTCTGACGATTCTGGTAAGATCATAGGCATGTTGAGCGCACGCACTGTTATGGATGGTCTAAAGTACGCCTATGTGAGTAGACTGTTCAGAAGAAGTATTCGGCGACCCCTATTTTAGCATCATTTTTATAAAGTTCCTTGTGATACACTTAAGGGGGGGCAAAATGGAGATAAGTGCGTACGAAAAGCAGATAAGCCAGATAGTGGAGCAAATAAAAATAGAGAAAGAGGTAGCAGAGCGGTTGATAGACGTTCTACGGCGAGCATGGGATGTGTTAAAAGAAGGTGATAACCTATTCTGGTTCGGCGTGATGTGCATCATGCTTCACCTAGCTAGGAAGACTACCAAGCATAAAACGAAACGATGAGAACATTAAAACTTCTCGGAGAAGGAATTCCGTTTCCCTTTAGCATATTATATGCAAGGGGTGCTAGAAAATATTTTATGCGCTTTTACAAAGAGATTGCCGAAGAAGTTGCGAGCGAAATAGAAGCAGGGTATCTTCTCGATCTGGGCACAGGTCATGGACTGCTGCCAATTGAGATAGCGAAGATCGCTCCCAATGTAAAGATAACTGGCATCGACATATCAGAGGACATGGTGAGAATTGCGAGGAAGAATGTCAAACGCGAGGGTGTAGCGGATAGGGTCAAGTTTCAGGCCGGGGATGCAAATAATCTGTCGTTCGATGATGGTTCGTTTGATTTTATTATTAGTACGGGCGCCATGCACCACTGGAGTAATCCTATAACTGTGTTCAACGAAGCACATCGCGTGTTGAAGTATGGCGGAAAGGCATGGATTTATGACTTGAGGCGTGATGCTTCGAGGGAAAAATTAGAGAAGTACAGGCTGAGCTAAAACTGGCAAGCTGGACGTTCACGGGCCTATGGACGATATTTTCCATTAAGGATGCATACACACCGGATGAGATACGTGAACATCTTGGCAAAACCCTGTTCGAAGACTATAAAATCAAGGAAACGCCAATTATGATGAAGGTTATCTTAAAGAGGTGAATTACTATAGTTAACACTATTAAGCAGGCGGGGGTTCCTGCTTCACAGAAACACCTTCCTTCTGTCGCAGATGGAACATCTGCGAGAGTTGCAATCCCGTAGGGATTTCAACATGCGCAAGCAGAAGGGAAGGTTGATCATAAATACAAAATGCGGGGGTTGCCAAGTCAGGCTAAAGGCGCAGGGTTTAGGACCCTGTCCCGTAGGGGTTCGCGAGTTCAAATCTCGTCCCCCGCATTCTCAATTGCAACAACTTCAAATAAAATAGAAACCGTAATCACGAAGAGCGGGGGTAGCCAAGTCTGGCCAACAACCTTTTTGCAAGCAAAAAGCTTGACCAAAAAGGTTGGCTAAAGGCGCAGGACTTAAGATCCTGTTCCGAAGGGATTCGTGAGTTCAAATCTCACCCCCCGCATTGCCCTGGTGGCTTAGTGGTATAGCGCGTCCTTGGTACAACTCTTAGCTCAACGGAAAGGGACACAAAAAGGACGAGGTCGCGGGTTCAATCCCCGCCCGGGGCTTTACTTTTATACCAACAGCACGATGACTATGACCAAGGCAATTGTGACCGTTGCCACGCTGCCAATGATGACGTATTTTGTAAGCTCCTTGTTGCCAACAACTCCTATCAATCCTATCTTGGCCACGACGCTCGAGATATTGGCGAGAATGATGCCGAGCGCTGCAGTCATCTGATCTATTTTTTCCGCCTGATAGAGAACGATGGCACTTGTCGTTGCACTTGCACTGCTGATTATGCCGCTGACGAACTCTGAGATATAAAAGCCTGCACCACCAAATTGCATGTGCGCCATGGCACAGACGAATATCATGCACAGAAATATCAATCCGAAGGTTAATGCATGCGTTATGCTAAATGGTGATTTAAGCTCTACTTCGACCTTGGGCGCGCCCGTGCCCGCGAAAAAGGAATAGAATAGCCCAACAAGGGCCATGCCCAATAGGGGGAATAAAACGGTCAATGCCAGCTCCCATGAAAACACCGCGCAGATGATGAAATTTCGCAGGCACATAGCGACGTTCGATAAGATCACTGCAGCCGCGGTGAACAGCACCAGATTGGGGTATGAGCGTACACGTGATACGAGTTCGCCGACTACAGCTGTGCTATTCGCCAGACCGCCAAAAAAGCCGGTGTATGCGATTCCACGACTGCCCATCCTTTTCATTATGATGTAATTGAGGAACCCAAAGCCGGAGACCAATACGACCATTAACCAGATCGTTCTGGGGTTTACAATCTGCCAGGGATCGATGTATGCATTCGGCAATGTGGGAAAAATCACAAACGCCAAGATGCCGAATTTAACCGCACCCTTAACGTCCTGACTGGACATTTCCCCTACGAAGTCGTGCAACTCTTGCTTGATTGCCAATAATGCCGTGACGATAATGGCGATGATAACGGCAAAGGTGTAAAATTCCAATCCTACCAAGACGCCAGTACAGTACGCGAGTATGATGGCCACCATGGTCGTCAGATGTACGTCGCCACCTTTGAGCAAACTCCATATGGATTCAAACGCGGACAATATCACGACGAATATTGCGCCAACAAATATCAACGGGTAGCTTATAAAACCAAAAACAGCTCCACACAAACTGATTAACGCAAATGTTCTGATGCCAGCGCCTTTTTGTGCCCATTCGCGCTCCATACCTATGAACATGCCCAAGGCTACACTCAAACAGATTTTGAAGACGTTTTCATATATCTGGATATCATTTATCATGGCGCCCACTTTATTATTGTCACTGCCCTATTAAGCATTTTCATCTATAAAAGGAAAAAGAAAAAACAAAAAAGAGAAGGATAGATTGAATATCGCATCGCGTATCTCATGCCTTCTGCTTCGTTAACGCATATATGCATAGCAAAACGCCTATTAATCCGATATGGCTGGATATACTGGCTACTGCATCCATAGTTAGATCCATAGCAGTCTTAACCACAAAAATGATCAGTGGTGCGAGAATCAAAATAACTCCGAGAGCCAAAGTGTCTTGGACGTCTTTCTTCACCTTTCCCACCCCCTTTGATTGCTATATAATATCTCGTTGAGGCTTTCTGCGTTTAAAACTTTGCCTTCTAAGGTACGTTTCCACTGGAAACATATAAATATCACGAAGTATATATCGACAAACGTCGAATCAATCAAAAACCATGTTCTTTCTTCCTACACCCCTCCTAAGAACACCTCCTTTTTGATTGGTTCGACCTTCCTTTCATTCTTTTTATTCAAAACGCAGAATGGGGCAGCGCAGATTTGAACTGCGGTCCACGGCTATTTTGCTACTTTTTCCGTCAACCTTTTCCGTCAACGCTTTTGCGAGCGTAGCGAGGAAAAGGGTTGTCCCAAAGCCGCGAGGATCGACCAGGCTACCCTACTGCCCCGGATATGTATAATATGCAATTGGATAAAAAGATTGGCACTATTTCTGGAGTAAAACGCCGTGCTCGTCGATTTCGCCGTTTTTGATTCTAGTAGCAGAAATGGGTTTGCCGTCCTGGGCCAATACAAAATCAATCTTGATTATATCTATGGATGAAAACCCTCTGTTTGCCCTGATTCGATTGATCTTTTCGGCCATGGAATGGGTCTCTGGGGATACCACAATGTGATCAAAATGCTCGCTAATAGCAGGCCCATATGGATCGCGCAACTCAAAGATATTTGCTTGTACACCGAACTCCCTGCGAATGTATTGCTCAAGGATTTGTTTTCTTCGCCCATACGGCAGCACATCTCTGTACCGGCGCTTTGCCATGGCATCGGATGTTAGCCCGATGTAAACGTCACCAAGTTCGTATGCTTTTTTGAGCAGTGCTTTGTGACCATCATGTAAGGGTTCAAACGTTCCTCCGACCGCGACCTTCCTTTTTATCATGCTTAAAACAGGTAAAACGCGAAGGGTATTATGGTTATCGTTTGCACATGAGCGTAGGGTAAAAGATAAATACGAGATAATTAAGTATTATTAAGGGGGATGGTAATTGGCGATTGTAAGAAGAGACGTTGGCGGCTCAGTTTTGTTCATCGACCTGGATAAGAAAGAGATACACATCTCCGACTTGCCAAAGATGATTGACATGAAAGAGGGTGAGGGTGAAAAGGCATACACCTCTGACACACACGAGATGGCTGACGTTAGCGAGGAAGTAGAGGGCGAATCGTTAAATACAGAATACGGAGCAAGATGATGATCGTAAGGCGAGACGTCGATGATGTGATTTTATTTTTTGATTTAGAAAAAAAAGAGATACACGTTAGCACTCACTCCAAAAAGATCGATATGAGTGAAGTGGTAGGTGGAGACATCACAGTACCTACCATCAGCCATGCAGATGAAAAAGTTTGGAGAGAGATTCTTTCAGGTCGATCGAATGAGCGTAGTCAGTCGAATGAATACACCTATGACAGAGCCGATATCATCGCAGAAGAATTATGTAATACCACGGCTGCAAGGGTTCTGATGGTATTTCCCGACAAAAATGTCATGATAACCGATAAAGACATCGAGGAGAGGATGGGGTGGCAAAGTTCGATGGGCGTATCAGTGAATACCCTATCCAGATACAATCTGATAGAGAAAGGGGAGAAAATAGGCGACGGATTCTACTGGCACATAACAGATCTGGGCACCAAGGTACAAGAGAAACTAAAAACTATGAGCTCGCCCACTAAAGCAGAACAGGAATTTCATGCTTTTTAGCCCACATTATATCCTCGTGCTGTGAGCGGTTGTATGGCATGTAGCACAGTCCGTGAACGTGGTTCCGTGTGGAAGTGGATGGCACGATTCACAGGTTGGTATGAGTCCATGCGTTGGATGGCAATAGGCACAGGTCAACGTTGCATGTCTTGTGGCGCTTGCCATTAACACTTGATATGGCTCGGCATGGCACCCCACACAGAAGTTAGATGGTGTGGTGGTAGCATAACTTACCTCCTTGGGCATATGCCCGCTGGCATGGCAGTCGGCACAATCTTCTCCGATCATATCACCGTGTCCAAAATGACACAAATCACAGGTTGGAATCTTTTTATGCCCCGGATGACATGATGTACACTGCACTTTTGCATGTTTAGAGGGGTAGCTCCCCAAATCCTCACTCTGTTTAGCGTGACAGCTTGCACAGAACCTTGATTCTATCGGTTTGAGCTCGATGTCTCCTAGCATGTGAGCGTTGACATGACAATCGCCACAAGATGCAAAGTCTTCACCATGAATGCGTCCATGGCAGTCAGCACATCCTGGTATGTACCCATGCACATTATGACAGAATGCACAATTTCTGTCATCCTGAAGAACTGCGTGCTTGCCCCCTGCTTCTCTTAGATTCGCATAGGGCCTTGCATGACATTTAGCACAATCCGCATCTGCGAACTCTTTTTGATGTCCCTGATGACAGGCATCGCAGTTGTCGCCACCGCCGTGCGGATTTATCTCCAAATGACTCGTTCTCTCTTGATAATCCTCATGGCACTGGAGACAGTGCTCCCTTGGAACATGTCCAGGTGGGACTGGATCCTCGTAAGCACCCGTGTAATATGGTATGACCTCAGCAAATATGCTGTGAATTCCAATTTCTATGGTGGTCGTGCCGGGCTCTATGTGACACCCATCGCAGGTAATGCCTACCTGCTCGTGCTTATGATCCAAATAATCAGAGGAAAGATATGAGCGATAATATGGCTCCATGATGTGGCATTCAGCACAAAATTCAGGTGATTCAGTATAATGGAGCATGGTCAGTGCCCCAAAGCCAGCGATGGCAAGAAG
This sequence comes from Methanocellales archaeon, assembly GCA_030018435.1. Taxonomy (GTDB): domain Archaea; phylum Halobacteriota; class UBA148; order UBA148; family JAUWXC01; genus JAUWXC01. Next base: position 17,917 of record JASEEY010000006.1, on the reverse strand, counting down.
CACGATGAAAACGATGATTATGTTCAATCGTTTAGAAACCATGCTCATATCCTCTGTTCATACCTATAATACATAAAAGGAGCCATAAATAGACTTCGTCCAAGGCTAAAAGATAGGTCCTCGCCTATAGGACTCATATCCTCGTGCTATGAGCAGTATCATGACACGTACCACAGTCTGTGAATGTGGCTCCATGTGGAGTTCCATGACACGATTGGCAGGTCGGTAGGTATGCATGCTCTGGGTGGCAATAGGCACAGGTCAACGTTGCATGTCTTGTGGCACTTGTCATGAGCGTATTGTAATCCTCTTGGTGACATCCCCCACATGTCGTTGATGGTGTGGTGACTGGGTATTCGATTACGGTGGGCATGTGTGCTGGGTGGCATCCCAGGCAATCCGCATTGGTCATGCCCGAGGTATGCGGTGCGTGACAATCCATGCACGCTAAAATCGCCCCATGCTCTGCATGGCAGTCGGCGCAATACATGCCGGTATGCTTGCTCGGAGATGTTTGAGTGGCACCATACTCAGCATCGTGACAAACCGCACAGAATGCATTCGATGTGGTCCCTGCATATGCAATTTTCCCCGGTGCGTGGGCATCGGAGTGGCAATCTAAACAGTTGCCATATTCAGCACCATGAGTATCGCCATGACAGCCCTGGCAAGCCAAGATGGCCCCATGCGTTTCATGACAGTATGTGCAATAAAGTCTGCCATGGTCTCCTCCAACAGTCTTGATCGCGTTGTATTCTGTTCGATGACATTGTCCGCATTGCTCGTCACTGGGCGGTGGTAGTACAACGCGTTTTGGATGTGCTTGATGACATGAATCGCATTCGGCCAGAGTTTTATGGGGGTCTGTTGCCAGATATCTTGTTTTCTCCCGATAATCCTCATGGCACTGGAGACAGTGCTCCCTTGGAACATGTCCAGGTGGGACTGGATCCTCGTAAGCACCCGTGTAATATGGTATGACCTCAGCAAATATGCTGTGAATTCCAATTTCTATGGTGGTCGTGCCGGGCTCTATGTGACACCCATCGCAGGTAATGCCTACCTGCTCGTGCTTATGATCCAAATAATCAGAGGAAAGATATGAGCGATAATATGGCTCCATGATGTGGCATTCAGCACAAAATTCAGGTGATTCAGTATAATGGAGCATGGTCAGTGCCCCAAAGCCAGCGATGGCAAGAAGCACGATGAAAACGATGATTATGTTCAATCGTTTAGAAACCATACTATCCTATACCTCTTAACAAACATCAGGCGCCATCCATATAAATTTTTTGTATTTGGTTCATATTGGTCTACAATCATCTAGCGCTGATTTTTGGCGCATGTGGATCGGTGTGACACTTCATGCACCCCCAGTGTTCTTCGACATGACACCATGAGCATCCATCCTGTATGGGATGATAATGATTGAAATGACATCCTGGAGAAGTGCAACCCCTTGCCTGTGCGTGTGCAGGATGGCAGTAGATGCAACTCTTTTTGAAATTGTAGGTATACGTACGCATGGCATCCTTGTGCTCACCTACAAACGTGTTATGCGCCTCATTGTATCTTGCCAGCGTAGAATATTGTTCGGCATGACAAACCCTGCAAAGCTTCTTGGATATGTCTGGTGAGAATGTGAGCTCGCCACTTATATTGTGTGGTTTTCCGTGACACAATATACAATTAGAATTGTCAGTCTGTGTTTGTGTGTGGGACTCGTGGCAATAGACGCAGTTGGGAAAAGAAGCGTGTTGAACATGACACCCCCTGCACTTCATGGGCTCATGCACGCCGGCGAGAGATGTACTATGGCAAACTGAGCAATCGTATGTAAAAAAGTCTGAGAGCCCCGTCTCCTTGTGTGGATGATGGCAGGAGATGCAATCCCCCACGCCCAGATGAGGATTAACGCCATTCGTCGTTTGCTCCAGATAGTCTGGATGGCACCTAATGCATCGCTCACTTAGCATATCGCATGCCGGCATCTCATATTCATCTAAGATATACAGCAGGATCATGTTGGCTACGAGTTTTCTCGCCTCCACCCTGCCAAGAACGTCGGATTCAAAGTGACAGTCATAGCACTTAACGCCTGCTTGACTGTGCGCGTATGGCATCGGATCGCTGGAGGTGGAATAATTGAGATAATAAGACTCCATGACGTGACATGAGCCACAAAATGCGTTTTCCTTTGTAAAATGAATGGCTCGGACGGTGGCTGCACAGCCGATGATCAAAAAAACGAGAAATAAGATTATTATGAACTTTTTTTGATTCATTGTCTTCCACCATCATCGGCAGTTATCGGATGACGTGATGTCTTGGTGGTGAGTCTGATTATCAGCAAACTGAGTTCATAGAACAAAACCATCGGAAGCCCTATCATCAACTGAGACACCACATCTGGAGGCGTGATAATTGCCGCCGTGAGGAATATGAGAACGATGGCATGTTTCCTGTGCCCTGCCAGCGTCTTATATTCCACCACTCCAGACCGCACTAACAGAGGTAGCACTATCGGCATTTCAAAAACCAGTCCAAATGCTAAAGACATCATAACCACGAAATAGATGTAAGACTCCAACGACCAATTGCTCATCGCTCCTGTGCCAGCTGCAAGCATATTCAGAAAGCTAAGTACAATTGGCAGCATGATGAGGTACGAGTAAGAGATGCCGAGCAAAAACATGACCACAGCCAAGATGCCGATGAGAAGTGTGAACGATTTTCTTATCCCACGTACTACTCCTCTCTCTTTTAACGCTCCGTGCGCGTAGTATGCCATGAATGGTAATGCGAGAAGAATGCCAACGGCCAAGGCCATTTTCAACTCTAGTAATATTGCCTCGACAGGCGTGAGAACGATGACTTGCACATCGGGTGGCGTTATGTCCGCCTTGATCCGGTTTAACACATGACCCATAAAAGGGAAGGATGCTAACGTTCCTATTCCTATCACCATCGCTATGTACATCAACTTTCTTCGCAACCTTACCAAAACGAAGTTGAAGTCATTAAGTGCCAACTTTCATCCTCCGCACCCTGTATGTGGTGCTTCAACATTATTAGCCCTATCCATAGTATTAAGTTTGGGGATGATAACATCCTATTTCGCTGGTAAAATGAGCGCCGCCAAACGATATGATGCCCCGCCTGGCGATAAGGAGCTACCATTAGTGGAGCATGTAGGGGAGCTGCGACACAGGCTGCTCATCATCATGGGCGTGGTGGCGGTTATAACCGTGGTTGTAATTCCTTTTTCAGATGGGTTACTTCGCATAATATGGAATGACCTGATCCCACCAAATGTGGACATGGTGTTCTATGGACCTTGGGAGATCATCAAGGTGAGAATTACTCTCTCGCTCATATGCGCCTTGATCGTCGGCATACCACTGCTCATGTATGAGATGGTAGCGTTCATGAATCCTGGATTGTATCCAAGTGAGAGGCGATTTCTTTTAATCGTCATACCTTTTTCGCTAATCTTATTTGTTGCAGGCGCCTTTCTTGGCTATTTTGTACTGCTTCCGCTCTTACTCAAGCTCTTGATATTTCACTCCGGTAGTGTTGCTATAGCACAACTCTCGGTAGGAAAAACGTTCTCGATGGTTACGATGATGCTCGCTGGCTTGGGCATCGTATTTCAATTTCCGCTACTGGTGGTGCTTGCAGTGAAGATGGGGGCGGTAAAATATGAGACGCTAAAGGGGAAGCGATGGTGGGTCTATGCCGCCCTGTTAGCGTTTGCGGTGTTCATATCACCTGATCCTACGGCGATCTCGCAATTGGTGGTAGCGATCGTGTTAGTAGCGCTATTCGAGGTTAGTTTATTAATAGCGCGATTTCTATAAAGAGATGTGGCCGATATAATATCGATTAACGGATTGTCAAAAGTTTTTCCAAACGTTTGGCAGCTCTCTCATGCTGGTGGCTTTTTCTTTCTCATTATTAAGTAGTATACCACGAATTCACCCATCATCAAAAGGAGAATTCCAGCAGAAATTACTAGAAGAGTCGCTAAGTCAAATTTGACTAAATCGCCTGCTAAAACAATGACCGTACCCATAGCGATGATGAAAATTAGGAGTGTTATAGCCAGTATATCTATAAGTGACTTAAATTTCACAGGGTCCTCCACTAATTCTTTAGTATTCGATGTCGGCGGCTTTTCTCATCCTTTTTAAGTATTCTATCACGAGTACACTTATTGCAAAAACCACAAAAACTATGATCTCAAGCACCAGATACATTATAATAGGGTATGTAGTTAAAAGGATTGAGGAGGATATAAAGGTCTCAACTATAACAGCACATATGCCTGCCGCTATAATGTTGACAAATATCAATTCATCTACACTTACACCACACTTAAGCGCCTCTTCCCCAAATTTACTAAGTCCCACCAAAAGAAGAACTCCAGCAGAGACCGTGAGAACAGCTGCTATCACCACGATAAGCCTTGGCACATCATATTCAAGATCAAGAATTATGAAACATGTCCATGACAAAATGAGCATCGCTCCAGCACTCCTATAGATTTTACGTTTTTCACTGCCGCTAAGTTCTTCGTTAAAAAACACCTTATGAACAAAATTAGGGAAAATACACATGCAAAATCCTGCAAAGAAAAAGAGGAGAGAAAGTAAGCCAAATTTGCCGATAACTTCTACATCAAAAAGCTCCAGAATAATTGCTATAATGAGTATGATAAGTATAGTAACCCAAAAAATGTATGCAAACGACTTATATCTCATTTACTATCACCTCCAATTTGCAACAGCTTCCCTTAACAGTATCAGACTGAGGCGGGGGCTGGATCGTTTGCGGTGCTCTCTGCTGTGAGTCAGAACTATAGATGATGTCGTGTTCCATGTACCATGGCTCGCCCCAGTCTACATTCCAAGCTCTGATCTCCAATTTGGCTGATATTATTTCTTTTCCTGTGGGATCAAATGTGTGTGTCCAGCCAAAGTCTTGGTTATACCACCTATACTCATCCATTCCTGGAGCGTCTGTGATGGTTTGCTCGTATATGACTGGTACTGGCGGCACGACGGGCTTATAAAATATACATTCGGGATCGCTGCAGGGAGCTAAGTTCACAACAATTGTATAAACAATGCGCGAATTCCCATAAATCCGATGAATGTAATCACTTTTTCTACTGTCATCAACCCTACAGCGAGCTTAATTAATACGACTTACGCAGCTGCACTAACTACTACACCTATTGTGAAGATTCCCAGCTCATGCCAGAAACAAATCGGACCAAAAACATACTCAAGGATAATTACAGTACCGTATGCTGTAAGCAATGACTTTGCTGCGACTCCAATCACTACTGTCCATACTATTGGTGAAGCACTGACAACCAACCTAGCCTCGTGATCTACCACGACCACTTCGATCTGTGCCCCTAGTACCTGCAACTCTGCTATGATCTTATATATGTCTGCTATGTTCTCGTCAATTTCTGCTAGGATCTCTGGCCGTGAAATCACTTCCACTAAAACTTTCTCTTTGATGATCCATTGAGCGCCCTCTTCAATGCTTTCTATGATCTTCTCTGCCTGCTGAACCAAGCTTTTGGCATCCTCTTCTGCTATTTTCTTATCGCTAAGAGCTCCCACCTCATTTATGAATGCATCTAAAATGTTGCTGGTGGCTTTTAGCATATTATTGGCTTGTTTCTCTTTGCCATCCAGCAGAAACTGCAGAGCTTGATCGTTCTTATTTGAGGCAGCATCTAGTTTAACAAGAAGGCTGTTCTTTATCCCTGGATGTGCATCAAGCCCTTCTACATTTGATTTCAACTGTTGGAGCTCTTGCTTGACATATTCAGCCACAAGAGCTTCGTCAGATACACGACCTAATTCCTCTAATTTAGAGATCGATTCTTCCAATTCGGAGACCAATCTTTCAATCTCTTCGTAATCGGTGGGATCTGGAGAGCTGCCCCCCCTCGATTATGTCTACTTCTCCCAGATCATTGATTATCTCTACTGTGCTCATCGATCTCGCACTGACTGCTGGAACCGCTAGGATGGATAACACTAACGATGCCATCATCGTTGCCAAGATTTTAGTTTTCGTCTTTTTCATGACTTTCATCAGATTAACGTTCATGCTATTTTCTCGTTTTTTATTATATATTTTTCAATTGAAATATTATGTTTATTATGTTTAAATATGTTGTGGCCGCTAAGGGCATCAAGTTGTTCCTTAAATTTGAATATCGCCATCTCTGCCATGAGTTAGTTTATTAGTGATTAGGATTACAGAAAGAGGAATGATGATTTCGATTAACGGATTGTCAAAAGTCTTCGGCAACAACGTTGCCTTAAGAGAGATTAATCTCAAAATGAAAAAAAGTGAGTTTATGGCGCTCTTCGGTCCCAACGGCGCCGGCAAGACAACGCTCATCAAAATCATGTCGACGTTAATTGCTCCAACGTCGGGCGCCGTCGTGATAGATGGATACGACATAAGAGAGGAGGCCATCGAGATACGCAAGAGGATTGGTGTCATCTCGCATGAAACGTATCTCTACGAGGATTTGTCCGCGCAAGAGAATCTCCAGTTTTACGGCAGGATGTATGAAGTAGATGATATAGAGGAGCGCGTATCCGATGTCATGTCAGAGGTTGGGCTATCGCCTAGGGCGGATGACCTAGTAAGGACGTTTTCTAGGGGCATGAAACAGCGACTCTCGATAGCAAGGGCGATACTTCACGACCCGCCCATATTGCTCTTGGATGAGCCCTATACTGGATTAGATCCGCACGCAGTTGCAACCTTTGACAGGATTCTGGAGAAGTCGGATATCTCAAATAAGACGGTAGTTATGACCACCCATATGATAGGTAGGGGAATCGAGATGAGCGATAGAGTGGCGATATTGCGCAGTGGGGAGATCGTCTACGATGTACCAAGAGGGCAGATTCGCGATGAAAAACACTTCAAATCGATTTACGAGTCTTGCATAGGAGAGGAGTTATGAGGCGTTGTCTGAACATAGCCTGGAAGGATCTCAGAGCAGAATTCAGAACGAAACAGATGCTGAACTCAATGCTATTATTTTCCTTCCTCATAGTGGCCATCTTCGGCTTTGCATTCGGACCATACCCAGAGCGTATCGAGAGACTTGCGCCTGGGGTATTATGGGTTGCATTCACCTTTGCGGGAATGCTCGGTCTATCGCGATCCTTTGCAAGTGAGAAGGAACAAGGATGTTTAGATGGATTAAAACTCTGTCCGGTGGATAGGAGTGCCATCTACATAGGAAAGGCGATCTCGAACCTAATCTTGATGTTCATAATGGAGGGTGTCACGATTCCTGTATTCATAGTGCTTTTTGATTACAGCATCCCAAATTTAGGGGAGATTGGCTTTGTAGTCCTTCTCGGGACCGCGGGATTCGTATTCGTTGGAACGCTATTGTCCGCGCTAACAGTAAACACGCGGACGAGGGAAATACTCCTGCCGGTCATTCTCTTTCCAGTTCTGGTTCCAGTCATAGTCTCTGCTGTCTCTGCCACTACAAAGGTGTTGAGCGGCGTGCTGAACATCTTGGATGAGCTGCGAATCCTAGGGACATATGATGCCATCTTTTTTATAGTGGCTTTGCTCATATTTGAGTACACGATCGAGGAGTGATATGGAAGTCAAGAAAATTTTGCCCTGGTCGACTCTGGCCATAATGATAATTGCGATATGTCTCATATTCCATCCTGCTTCTACTGTGTACGGACCTGGTGGAGAGGTGCTGGGCGACTACTACAGGATATTTTATTTCCATGTGCCCCTGGCATGGGTTGCTTACTTTGCATTCTTCGTGGTATTCATTTCGAGCATCAAATACCTGCAAGAAGGGGGGCAAAAATGGGATATTTTTGCACTCTCTTCAGCGGAGATCGGAGTCATATTTTGCGGGTTGGTTTTGGTAACCGGAATGATCTGGGCAAAATCCGCATGGGGTGTGTACTGGATATGGGATCCGCGACTGACAACGTCATTGGTGCTGTGGTTGCTATATGCCGCGTATTTGATGTTGCGCTCTGCCGTTCACGAGCCGGAAAGGAGGGCCAGACTTTCGTCGGTATTTGGGGTGGTCGCCTTTGTAGGCGTGCCACTCAGCTATTTATCGATACATCTTTGGAGCACGATTCACCCAGAGGTGTTCAAGAGTGGTGGCATCGAAGGGGAGTTCATAATCTCTACCCTTCTGGTCAATCTGGTTGCGTTCACCCTGCTGTACACATCCCTTTTACTGATGCGCATAGATGTTGAACGAATGAATGAAAAAGCACAGTGGTTCAAAAAAGGAGCTTGAAAATGGTAACAGAACAAGAGGTTAAAGAAGCGCTGAAAGATGTCATCGACCCACATGTCGGTGTAAGCCTAGTGGACATGGACTTGATTAAAGATGTCGCGATCGATGATGACGTTGTAAAGATCAAGATGATGCTAACGACGCCATTCTGTCCCCTGTCGAATCAATTGGTGCATGCTGTTAAGAGCAGGGTCGAGCAGATAGAGGGCGTGGAAAGGGCGGACGTTGAGCTGGTGTTCTGAGGCAAGCGCTTCAAGATTGGGGCGTAACATTTAAGTTAACCTATTTCAATCTAATTTGAAATAGTTAATATGATAGATGTCACTTATTTAATATTGGTCGGAGTGGAGGCACTGAAGGAATACCTCGCGCTTCACGTTATAACCTGCTTAGTGCCAGCCTTTTTCCTGGCAGGCGCCATCGCATCCCTGATGTCCAAGGAATCGCTGTTGAAATATCTGGGTAAAGGAGCTAAAAGGTATATATCATATGCAATTGCCGCCACCAGTGGATGTCTTCTGGCAGTATGCAGTTGCACCGTTCTTCCGCTATTTGCTGGAATCTATAGGAGAGGGGCTGGAATAGGACCTGCAACGGCGTTCCTATATTCGGCACCAGCGATTAATATACTTGCCATCGTTTACACTGCGCAGGCGCTCGGCTATGATATTGGAGTTGCAAGAGCTTTAGCGGCGATACTGCTGTCCGTCATTATTGGCCTTGGAATGGTCTTCGTGTTTGAGAGAGGTACGATGCTCGATGAATCAGATGAGATCGATACATCCAAAAGCCCGGTTCAGTCTGTAGATGTGAGAAGGGGGCGTCCGAATTATACACTGCCAGCGATTTTCATGCTGCTGATTGCAATCTTGGTAATCGGACCATCCAAACTATCATGGGGCACAAAGTTGCCAATCCTAATGCCGCTGATCATACTTACCGCTGCCCTGTCATCTAAATGGCTCACAAAAGATGAGCAAAGGGAGTGGATGCACGAAACATGGTTCCTCATCAAGATGATAGTTCCCATTCTGCTGGCTGGCGTGTTCATCGCAGGAATCATAATAGACCTAATTCCAATCTGGGTGATTCAAACGTATCTTGGCGGCAACTCACTAACATCGAATGCCATTGCATCCGTTTCAGGGGCACTTATGTACATTGCGACCTTAACAGAGGTGCCCATAGTCGGTATGTTGATGCGCTCAGGCATGGGGCGCGGTCCTGCGTTGACGCTGCTATTGGCAGGGCCTGCACTGAGCCTGCCAAACATGATCGTCATTGGGCGTGCAATGGGCGCAAAGAAGACGTTTATGTACGTATTGTTGGTGGTGATAATGGCGATAATATCTGGAGTGATGTTTGGATATATGATTGGAATGTGATGTGAAATGCTGGAAGAGAGAAAGAGCGATGAGCAGTGTGCATGTACGCATTATATTCAGGAGCAAACCAAGTACACGAAGAAGAAACCATCGTTGCGCAAAGCAAAATGTGCTGGATGTGGAAAAGAGTTTTGGACGAATAGGAAGGGCGAAAAAGTGTATTGCTTTGACTGTGAGGAGGTGGGAAAGTGAGAATAAGGGTGTTGGGACCGGGATGCCCTAGGTGCAAGATGGTAGAAGAGAACGTGAAGAAAGCGCTGGATGAGCTCGGCGTCAACGCAGAAGTGGAGAAGGTCACCGATTTTGCCAGGATGATGGAATACGGCGTCATGATGACCCCTGCACTCGTCATAGACAACGAGATTAAGTGCCAGGGTAGAATTCCAAGCATAGAGGAAATTAAGGAATGGATACAAGGTGTGTAGATGTGATGCTTGCCAAAAACAAGTCCATACCATCCAAGTACCAGAAAATTTTAGAGAAAGTAAAAGAGGCGATGAGCGAAGACTCTGATGATGTTATAGCTATTTTCAGGATCTTGTCTGATCCAATCAGACTACGAATCCTGAAGGCTTTAGAGATCGAGGATTTATGTGTTTGCGTCCTCGTCGAGATTGTAGGGTGCCGTTATTCTGCGCTTTCATACCATCTAAAATTGCTGAAAGATGCCAAATTGGTAACGTCAACACGAGAGGGGAACTTTTTGATCTACGGTTTAACGGACAAAGGCAAAGGCATCCTTGGGTGCGTTCACAGATACTTCGAGTGATCACTCACTGCGCCCGGCAAGCATTTTTGAACGCTGCCACAGCAAGACGATGCCGAAGATTATCAGCGCCGCCAAGAAAATGACGAACAGCGGTCCTACCGGTGTGCGCGTGAATGCGTGCACCGATGTCCAGATGCCGCTGCGTACGACAAAGGTGGCGAATATCACGAGCACAAACGTTGTGATTGCAAGCGCTGGCGTGAGGAGTTCGTATTCTCTCGTCCGCTGATACACCGATTGGCAGTGCAGAAATGCAGTTGCAGTAACCCATGGCACCAATGATGAGGTTTCGACAGGATCCCAGCTCCAGTACCATGCCCCCCAGCCTAAAACTTCATACGCCCAGAAGCCTCCGATGCCGATGCCGAGCGTCAGGAAAAGCCATGACACCCTACTCCAGGGCTTAGATACCTTTGTCCAATCGGCATTGCCGGTGATTAAATAACCCATCGCGAATGCATAAGGAATGGTGAAGGTGGCATATCCCACGAACAAAACAGGTGGGTGAAAAATCATCCAGGGATTTCTGAGCAGTGGATTCAGTCCTATGCCATCAGATGGCACAAAACCAAACGTATCGAATGGATTTGTGAATGCGAGGAGGATTAAAAAGAAGGATATAATCATCATCGTCAGTGGCTGAGCCACCTCGAGGATATCGCTTAGAGCATAAGGCTTCGTACGTTCCAGTATCACAAGGGTCAGCAAGATGATCCATGCCCAGAAGAGGATAGTACCCTCTTGTCCTGCCCAGATGCCTGATAGTCGATAGTACCAAGGCAGTTCCATACTCGCGTGATTGTAGACGTACACATATTGATAATGATTGGTGAGGAAGTGGTATGCTAGTAAAAACGTGCTCAGCGTCGTTGTGACGGCACAGCCCATTCCCGTATTTTTTGACAGGCGCTTCAGTTCTGGATCTCCTCCCCAGTGATACCAGAGCGCGAACGTAGATGATATGATACTGAGGATGATGGAAAGCCAGATCAAGACTGCGCCGAAATTCATCACAAAAATAAAAGCTGTGTTGAGATATATATCATATCCTTTACTTCAGAAAGAAATATCAATACTACGGTACAACACTAAGGCGATATTAATGAAAAGGCTTGTTATAGCATTCATCCTCCTCACCCTGTTGCTACCGGCGGTTGTGGGAGGGCATCAACTGCAAGAAGACCTAGACTACTCTTTTGATATGACAACTTCTGAAAAAGCAAAATCAGTAGTTACGTACACGCTCCTGAACACCGGCGATCGATCGGTACATGTTACTGAAGAAATACGGATTCCTCTGGGAAACATTCAACATGTTAGGGTTAGCGAGATGCCGGCAGAAGGCAGCACATATCGAATAACAGAGGATGAAAAGCTAATCGTATTTCAAATAGATCACACATTATCACAGCAGGAAGCGTACGTGATACGACTTGAGGGCATTGCTCCCAACGCTGCGCGACGCTCGCAGAACAACTGGGGGTTTTATTGGATAGGCGAAAATCCCAACGACCGTCCGATATCCCTGAGCGTAAGATTGCTGCTCCCGAGGATTTTTCTCAGAGAATACGAAGTGCACAGCATATTTCCCGGTGGGGCCATCGGCGATGTAAATGGAAGAAAAAGCATCACATGGAGCAAAGAACTGCAGCCAGGTGAGAGTCTCGCAATAAGCGCAGAATACTCAGAAAAGTTGCAGACGCTGCCCATCGCCTTTTTGGCGTTTGTGCTGGTTGGCGCTTCACTCCTCCTTTTGTACCCCAGATGGAGAAAGAGTGAGACTATCAGCGATTTCTTAGAAACCGTGCCAGGTGGAGGGGACCTCTATATAAGGATGGAAAAAATGCTCGACCATGCGAAAAAAGAGGTCCTGATAACTTCGATGTGGATATTTTACATAGACTGGTTCTTGGCGAAGGTGAAGCCGTTAATCGAAAGGGGTGTAACGCTCAAAATCGTTACCGCACCGCCGTATGAACTCGTAAAATCGGGTAGGAGGTGGGATATAAGCGAGAACAAGCGGCAGGGTTTTTCACTCAGGCGGCTCCATTCACTGCTCCCCCCAGGCATAGTAAAGATGAATGAAAATGTGCACTCCAAGATGATTATCGTGGATGAAAAAGAAGTTCTGGTCACCTCTGCTAATCTCACCCACACAGGCCTCTGGGAGAATTATGAGTCTGGAGTCTGGATTAAAGATGAGAGACTTGCAAAAAGCGCCAAGCAATATTTTGATGAATTATGGAATGATAGGGCGACGGTTCCATTATCTGAGAGTGTAAATGATCCGCAGGCCGTCAGGGATTTAATCCTATCCAAGCGGGGTGCCAAAGGTGGTAAATAGTCTTCGCTGCGCTTTCATTTTGATTTTAGTTTTAGCCGCGCTATGGATGCCGGCGCGCGCAGTTGTCGTGGAAGAGCACATCATTGCCATAGACGCTTCAGCGGATCCAAACATGCTGTTCATTTATGAGACCTTGAGGTTCAACGATGCTGGTGAGATAACCGCTTGGATACCAGATGATGCCTCCATTCATGGCGTCTATGTGATGGTCGAGGGGGGCTATACAAACATCGATTTTAGGAGAGACGGGAATCTCATTTATTGGAGCGCCCCACAGGGGGGGAGTTTTAGACTGCAATATTCCACGAGCGGTGCGCCTGCAGGAATTCTCCGCAAAAACGTGGTCTTCGAGAAAATGTTGCTGAACCCAGCGAATTCCATGTTGTTGATGGTCAAGACCGAAAAGGGCAAAGAAGTTACATCGTCCCTGGAATTCTATAACGCTGAGGAGCAGAATGGAGATGTCGTCTGGCTATTTATTGGGCACGAGATTTCTGGTAGCGTGTCAGCTAGCATTACATGGGGGCCCAGTTATGAGGGTCTGTTTGGTTATTTTGGCGTGGCGATGGTCATCCTGCTGGCACTCGCCTACCCAATCCTGAGGGGGAGGGTTTCAGAGATAAAGAAGTTCGAGAGACGAGCCGGGCTGAGGAAGACTCCGGAAACGCTTAAGACTGAGAGACAGGCACTATTGTCAATCCTGCGCGAATTAGAAGATGACTATGAAAACGGCAAATTACAGAGCGAACAGTATATTGAACTCAAGGCTGAATACAAGGAAAAGGTCATGGAGCTCTCACGAAGATTGGACGAATACAAATGAGCGGTTTTTAAATATGAAAGAGGAGAATAAAGCATTATGATTACTGTGTTCAAGAAAATATTACTTCCCGTTAATCCACTAAAAGAAGAAGGGGGGCTTATTCAAGCCGCGATCGACTTGGCTAAAGAGTTAAATGCGAAGGTTCATATCATCACCTTTGCCCTTGAAAATGATGGTAAAAAAATCGTCGAATTACGGCGTAAAGCGATGGAAAAATATGCGAAAAATTGTCAGAAACAAGGCGTAACCGTTACTCATGAACTTGTTAGGGCAAAGTACAAACACGACGAGGTACCGCAGGAGATCGCCAAGAGGGCAAAGAAATACGATGCAGTCATCGTAGGTCATTGCAAATTCAGCAAGATATATCGATTTGTCCACCAGAGCACCGCACAGGATTTAATAAACATGGCACCCTGCCCTGTCATCGTCGTCACCATCGGCGCCTTTTCTAAGTATGAGCATTAATTGCTCATAGGAATGAGAGGATTAACAGGAGCAGTACAGCAGTAGCCGTCACATATTTCTCTGTCTAGATTTCTGATCCGAAACATAACGATAAATCGTTAAGTATATAAAGGAGAAATGCTTGTAAGTTGCCGTAAAGATTTCCTTTAGTAAATCAGAGTAAAACGCAGAAGTGTAGGGAGGTTGGTGTAATATCTTAATGATGGTCTGGATGGAGTATTTGATTGGAGCGGAGTACCTGATTGGAGCGGTGCTCTCAGTAGTCGTTGGAGGGCTGATTGGAATGAGAGGATTCCCAGAGAGCAAACGTTCGTTCCAACCTTCCGCCTTGTTCCCCACTCCCGTCATCTGCTTAGGCGCCCTCGTCATGATTAAAATGATTGTGGGGATTAACATCTACATCTCCGTGGTTGTGGGGGTTCTCACACCCTTGCTCATAAAATCCCATTTAAACAAGCTTTGCCCGGTGGTGGAATGATAGAGAAAATAGTGGTCGCTGCGGTGGTCTGCTGGATCAATTTCGTCATGGTCGACGTTCTGATAGGCGGCCTTCCAGAAGTACCAGGCGTGAGGGGGGCGAAGCACATAGCACATGCGATCAGGAATTACGGTGGAAACCTGAACGGAGGATATATGATGGGCAACATCGTTTGCTCCCCGGATGCATCGGCTGGAACGTTGCTCGCGTCGAGCTGCTACTATGCCTTTGGCTCGTGGGAAGGTGGCCTGCTCGCTGCAACGGTCGTTTACTTCGGAAACAGGATATGTGCTGATCCAGGGTATGCGGGAACGACTGGTACCCTCACCACGACAGCACTCATCTTCATTTTTTCCCACTTCGGCTTCTCACCAGCTAACTTCGTGGCTGGAATGGTCCTAGCAATCGTCACTATCCAAGGACTCCACCACAAGTATTCATCGAAGATACTAGGATCACTGGCAAGAAAAATGGGCACAATTGAGGGATGAAAATGATCAAAATTGTTGGCGCACTCGCAGTATACACAGCGATAATGGCGATACTCACAAAAGACAAACCCAGAAGACTTCCATATCTCAATGCCATGAACTTTTGTATTACAGGCGTGATCGCATTATCCATCCAACATCCTTTGGGAGGACTGGTTGCTCTCACCTACTTCATACTCTCAACCCTGGAATCCAATGCTGTAGCGTCAACGATGGATAGACTCATGGAGGTAAAATGATCGAATACTCGCTGGCACTGATCGCGATCATCGGATCGATAGCGGCCGTATTATACGTGGATCCCATAGAGAAGCTCATAATGCTCATGATAGCCGCCGGCGCTGTAGTGGGCACGATTGCGATGAAGATGTATGTGGATGTGGCGATTGCGGTGGCGATCATGTCCGCGCTATCCACGATCATCATCCTCATAGGGCTGATTAGAATCCAGGAGCTGAGGACATGACGATGACACTCTATGTGGGAGGGATACTAATACTAATAGGTACCCTGGGCACGGTTTTCGGGCCGGGAACAAGAGATCCCATAGTCAGGTTCATAAATGTCGAGGTGTCCTCTTTCGGACTCCTTTTGATCTTTCTCGTATATCACACGACCCTGGCTCTGATCACATACATAGCAGCTGCAGGAATCATAGCGCTCGTTTTCATGCGCATGTTCCTCAGGATGGAGAGGCTAAGGATCATGGAGGGTGACTAAGTTGAGGATTGGTGACGCCTGGAATGCTTTATCGGATCCGAGAATGGTACCAAGGCTGTTTGCCGCGATGGTAGTGCTAGTCTTGTTGATGGGTATGGTAACAACGTACACCTACCAAGGTGATAAACTGTACCCGAAAGTGCTGAATCCGGAGAGTCCACTGGACCCATATGACAGAGGCGGCGCACCACTAAGAGAGCCCGGAGATGTAAAAGCGCAATATCCAGAGAATGCACCAAAGCTGGGCTGGATTACGTCCTACTTAACGCCCCTGACGACATGGCTGGCGGAGAAGACTCGCCACCTAGGAACGACGATAGTCTCGCATCCGGGCGGCGTCATCGATGAAATCCTGTATTACACGAGAGGATTGGACACGGTGCTGGAAACGAGCATCCTCATGATGGCTTTCGTTGTAGCCTCATGGTTGATCACTAAGGAGGATTGACAGTGGAGATTGGTGCACTGTTTCAAACTGCCATCGTGATTGGATTCGCATCAGCTTTCATAGCATTTCTGGGCTTTGTGCTCGAGAGAGATGATGTTCATAAACTTGTCCTAACCGATCTCATCGAGGTGTTGACCCTGATGATCGTCGCATGTGTCGGTACGGATCTGGCGGAGTGCCTGATCCTTCCAGCATTGGTCGTGGGTGTGGCGGAAGTCCTTGCATTTTCCGAGCTTGCGGTAGCTAAGGAAAAAACGAGGCTGGGATTTGAGGAAAAGACGCAACAAAGCCCACTAAATATTGAGGTGCTAAGAACATCTCCAAATCTCATAGCCATAATCCTCATCCTATACGGCGCCGTGCTAACGGGATTTACTGGCGGCGCGGTCGCCGGACTTGGGATGCTCTACTACCTCGTTTGTAGATGGGAAGGAGACATAACCAAGAGTTTCTGGGAAGGAGTTGGCGCAGTGTCAGGAGTTGCATGGTGCCTGTGGATACTTGGCTTCCTGCTCTTCTTCATAGTGCCAGATCTCTGGCTACTTGCCCTCTTCCTGGCGGGTGGAGGGATACTGGTCAAGGTGACGTCCAAGATGGGGCTAATCGGCATCGAAGGTAAAAGGAGCTTCAGGTCACCTGGAGGGAAAACATGATCGGTCTTGGAGAAAGTCTCATTGGACTGATTAGATTGGGAGATATAGTACTGTATCTGACGCCGACTACACTTACCTTGTTCCTCACAGCGGTAGGGTTCACCGTGGTGATGGCACTAAGCCGCCCGGAAACGCAGGTAGAGCTGGTCTTCGGCATGGACGGATACAAAAAGTCGGAGATGCCCATGGGTGAGATAAAGTTCCGGCGCTACATGGCCATCGTATGCGGAGTTGCGACGGCTGGCGCGATGATAACTGGCGATATTTTCGATTTCGCCTTATTCGTAACGCTTGCAGGCATCGCGGATGTCGGTATCGTGGCTGCTTCGAAAAAGCCCCAGGTTCTGGATGCCGCATATCAATATGGCATGACGCTTATGATAGCCGGTCTTCCCTTGTTTGGCGCAGCAGCACTGGTATTGGGGACAGCTGGAACCCTCAGCCTACACGAACTTGATACGATCAGAGTGAGCGGTGTGGTGGCGGTGCTCTTCATACTTGGCGTCTTAGGAGAGATAGGAGTGGCACCGTTCTATGCCGCCAAGGCAAGACTGTTCAGGGCGCTCGGAGCGCCGTATATAATAATGATCCATGTCAGCACGTTACTCATAATCGTGAGAACGGTGGAGATCATAGTGACGTTGCTATAGGAGGCAAAAATGAACCCAAAGTTAGGACTGGTGATGGCGATATTGGCGTTGGTCGCATCGATAGCTGCCGGCATATATGGATACATCCCTCCGGTCGTCTCAGTCATGTTAATACTTGTATTCCTACCAATGGTCATCCTTTGCTTGGGTTTCTGCCTGATGTCCAAGCCAAAGAAGGAGGAGGAAGAAGAGAGGAAAAAAATACCGTTCATAGGTTACTAGAGGTGTGATGATGGAAATAGTTAGAACCTTGCTCATGATACCAGTTGCATTCCTGGTCGGCATAATATTCCTAGGACTGCATAGGAAGATCATCGCAAGAATACAGGGTCGACCTGGCCCGC
>JASEEY010000005.1 GCA_030018435.1 Methanocellales archaeon | reverse complement strand
ACGATATTTATCTATGCGATGAAGGATTGCCATAACTCTGGAGAGTATTCCGGTGGCGGGGGCAGTTGTAGTTGGAGCCAGGTAACCGCATTGTCTCCATATACCCATAGGTACCAACATGACACCTCAAGGGTGGAACATACTACCTCAGGTTGCACTAAATACTGCCATCGATACTATAACAAATCTGGTGTTACTGGCGATGTAGAGCCAAGTGGCTATCACGATGGATCTGGGAAGACGTGCTCGGACTGTCACGGAACATATGATACCACTCCTGACATGAAGTCATGTTACGATGCAGCATGTCATCCAACCAATAACACCCACCCGTCTTCTGTCAATACTCTGAACGGCTCAGGCACGAAATATTCTGACACCTATCCAACTGCCAGCGGAAGCCCACTGGAAAATCACACCTATTGCATATTATGTCATGGTCCGATGCACAACATAACGTCGCCGTATCCTGCCGGAAGGGGCGACAACTTTACAGAAGATGAGCACTGTTCCACGTGCCACAACGGGTATAAGAAGCACAACGCCACGGTAAACTGTACCACGTGTCACAGCCAGGATGTTCACGTGATAAAATATCTGCAGGATGATGGCACGACATATCTGAATGCGAGCTCGAGTGCAAAGGCAAGTGCTGTTAACTGTACCACATGCCACCAGAGCAATAGTGTAGATGCTACGCTAAGTCCGTTGGTTGCACCAAAGGTTCCGACATCTACGAACTTTGACTTCAACCACAGCGAAGTGCCAAGTGCTGGGCAGAAATGGGGCAACTACTGGAGCAATACCAGTGGCACGGACCTGGATGCGTGCCTGTACTGTCATGAGAACACGACCCATAACGACACCGCTCTGGGAAAGGTGACGTGTGTCCAGGGCGAGGAGAGCGTCAACGAGTCCATTGGCTCTGGCTACTGGTGTGCTAACTGCCACTATGCAGGTGCCGCCAATTACAGCGGAACCAGTTATTCTCCTGCTCCGCCTGAAATCACGAATACTTCGCTGACGTCCACTGATGGCACTGCATTCGTTGACCATACCGGTTATGATATGACCGATGCTGGCTGCAAGGCGTGCCATGGTAGTTTGCTTTCTGGGAACTACATGACCGAGTTCATGCACAACATGGGCGAGGGCAAATTCGGCCCTGACTGCATATCCTGTCATGATGTTGGCAGATCTGCACCAAGGGTGAACGTGACTGCGATGAACCAGTCAGACTCGATTCATGCCAACATCAATGCGAATGCCCCCAACTCGACCGATGTTCCAGCTGGCAATAAGATTTGCTGGGGATGCCATCAGAGCGATGGTAGTGAGCCGCCTGCTGAGCAGCATCCGGATAAGGTTAGCAATCCATACACATGCTGGGAATGTCATAATGGTACCAGCAAGCCGTACGTGAACGTGAGCGATGCGTTGAACGTCACCGAGCACTTCATGTCCGGGGAGAATATCACCGCGGTTCCGGGTGCGGATAACAACACCTGGTCATGTCTGGAGTGCCATAATAAGAGCGAGATGATGATGTCCTACACAGAGCCGGACACGACGAACACCACGTTGTCCCTTGTCTCTCACTATGGTAAGAATAGGACAGAATTGCGAACGGGTCCAAGTGGAAGTGTGAATTGTTCTTATTGCCACCAGAATACCAGTTCTGTGTTCAAGTCCGTGATGGTGAATGAGGGAAATGCCTCCATTGTCAATCACACTGACCAGAACAATCCTAATTGTACCAATTCGACGTGTCATGATGTTGGCTGGATACACAATTCAACACTGAAGAGGCCGACGACCGTGGATTATACGTTGTGTACCGATTGTCATGGAGGCAAGAGCAGGCATAACGGTACTCTGGATTGCACAGAATGTCACGGGAATGCCACGAACAAGATTCATCCGATTCTGTATCTGAACTGTGACAATACAACGTCACCATGGGATAGCACTAATGCAGTGAACTGTACGTCATGCCATCAGAGCACTGCTGTGGATGGCTCGTTATCGTTGACGCCGTCGAGAATAACTGCTCCGATGCATCACAGCGATGATCCATTGAATGGCACCAAGTGGAACACGACTGGATACTGGACGAATACGTCCCAGGTGACGATGTGTCTGTATTGCCACAACGATACCACGCACGATGCAACGGCAATGGGTCCACATCTGACGATCGTCAAGTACGATGACACGAGGAATGGCACGATTGACACCACGAACATGTGGTGTGCTGGATGCCACTAT
This sequence comes from Methanocellales archaeon, assembly GCA_030018435.1. GTDB lineage: Archaea > Halobacteriota > UBA148 > UBA148 > JAUWXC01 > JAUWXC01. The sequence goes on along the minus strand of JASEEY010000005.1, from coordinate 67,719 downwards.
CAAGGCGATGATAACTATACTGAAACGGTGAGTTCATTCGAGGGTATTGACAAGATAGTCCCGCCTGAGATCACTGGAAATGAGACATATAAGCCAGGTACGGCTGCTGATGGCACATCGTATTATAATCATTCGTTTAGTGACTACTCAGCAGCAAGGTGTGATGATTGTCACAGTAGATTGCCCACACCTGCTACGACGGTGGAGTTCGTGCACAACGTGAGCGAAGGTTCTGGGGGACCTGATTGCGTTTCATGTCATGATATAGGTGGAGTGACACCCCAGGTAGACGTCTCTATGATGGGTGCCACCACATCCATCCATAAGAACCTAAACAATGGCACTGCAGGGCTAACGTTAAGCCCTGATAATGAACGCTGCTGGGCCTGTCATGGAGATGGAAATGGAACGCAAGCAGCACAACCAACGACGAGACATCCATCGAATTACAAGACGCCGAGGGACTGTGACTATTGTCATGTCGGCTATGTCCGATTCAATGCAACGAAGATATCCGAGCATTATTCTAGTGGAGATGAGATTAAGGTATACAAAGCATGCTGGGCATGTCATAAAATTGGTTACAATACATATCTACTGGAGATCAGGTTTAATGGTATATCAACCGACAAAATTAAAGAGAGGGTAGCCCACTATGGCGAACCCCTCTCTGAGACTTGCAGGTCCTGTCATCAGAACACAACGGCAGAGGACTATGGCGTCACGAAGTTGGTCTACAAGCATGCGAATAACACCTGCACTAAATGTCATGCAAGCACGAGTATAACCAGTTTGCATGATGAGAACCTGACGCTGGTGCCAAGAAGTTGTGAGGAATGTCATACAAATGAGTACAGGATGCGAATATACAACGGCCCAGGACAGATTAAATCGCACTATCCGATGGCATCTTCTGGTAGGGGAAACACGTTGTTGGATGGTTATACCTGCAAATACTGCCATGGGCTGAGCACTACGCAGAAACTTCACTCAGGTGATCTCATCATTCCGTCTTGGAGCTGTGCCGACTGTCATATGCCCAACGGTACAGGACCTAGGGCGAGATATACACATCCAGCCATAGCCCACAAATCATCGACAGCAGATTGCGTCATATGTCATGGTGATGACGTAGGAGTTTTGCATGAGGACTGCGGATGGTGTCACAATACATTCTTGCATGACATACAAACGCCAGCCAGCACCGATTGTACCTCATGTCATCCAGGACATCTGCTGGAAAGAAGCACGTGCCTGCAGTGTCACCAGTATCATCTGCATGCGGTTAGGGCGCGTGTATTTACACCATATGGATGGTTTAAATCAAATGATTCAGCGTATGCTTCATCCGATGTAGTTCACCCGGCTCATGAGGGGGATAACCCATATGCACGTTTTGCTATGTGTACTCCATGTCATGGCGTAGTTGAATGCGACAAATGTCACGTAGCACCAGAGGTGATGCCAACGCCCATACCGACGCCAACTATAATACCCACGCCAACACCAACAATAACCTCAACACCCACTCCCACGCCAGAGATCCCAGGATTTAAAGCCGTATTTACAATCATCGGATTACTGGCAGTTGCATGTGCGTTTCTGCTTGGTAGAAAGTATAAGTAGCGTCGCGGACCATATTAAAATCGATGAAAAAAGAAGCAATGCTCTGGAAACCTCTGGCAGATGACAAGGTGCAGTGCAATCTATGCTCACACCAGTGTACTATTGCAGTGGGCAAAAGAGGCATATGCCGCGTCAGGGAGAACCAGGGCGGCAAACTCTACACGCTGATATACAACTCCATATCTTCGATTCACGTTGACCCAATCGAAAAAAAGCCGCTGTTCCATTTTTACCCTGGATCCATGGTCCTCTCACTTGGAACTGTGGGCTGCAACTTCAGGTGCAAGCACTGCCAGAACTATAGTATCGCATTTGCAGATGTAGGAGAGATATCCATACAGGAGATCACGCCTGAGAAGTCAATCGAACTGGCGAAGCAGTATGGATGCCAAGGCATCGCATGGACCTATAATGAGCCGACCATCTGGTTTGAGTATACATACGATTCCGCGAAACTGGCGAAGAAAGCTGGCTTGTACACGGTTTACGTAACCAATGGTTTCATGAGCATGTCTGCGTTGAACAAGATAGCGCCATATTTAGATGCAGCTAACGTCGACGTCAAGGCATTTAACCCGGAGCACTACAAGCGCATCAATGGGGCGAAGCTCGATCCAGTTCTCAAAACATGCGAATCTATGAAGAAAAAGAAGATCCATCTGGAGATTACCTACTTGGTCATTCCGGGGCACAACGATAGCCCAGAAGAGATCAAGCGATTTGCGGAGTGGGTTGTTGACGTTGGGGCAGATACGCCGATTCACTTCTCGCGTTTCTACCCATGTTACCAGATGATCGACGTTCCACCAACGCCCGTGGAGACGCTGGAGGAGGCGCACAGGATTGCAAAAGAATCTGGCATCGAGTACGTTTACATAGGTAACGTGTTCGGGCATAAGTACGAGAGTACCTTTTGTCCTAAGTGCAGCGAACTTCTCATTGAGCGCTATGGATATAGTGTGATTAATCGCCTTGGTGCAGATAATAAGTGTCCGAAATGCGGGTTTAAACCAAACGTAATAATTTCCTCTACTTAATAAGAGAACTTAAATAAACCAAGGGAGAATTTCTATTAACGTTTGAGGTGGTGTTTGTAGAAGATGGAAGTATCACAGACGATTGGTGGCACCATCATCATCGCGATGTACATTGTGCTAGATGTCGTCTTGGCGATATACCTGGCCGACAGAACCAAAGCGCTGATTCGTGATAAAAAGGGCGGACTGACGCAGCTTGCGAAGTTGGACTGGATGCTGGTAGCATTGGGCTTGTGTTTTACCATAGATAGCCTCTACTGGACCTTTGCTACCTGTAAATACCTTGGAATTATCACTACGTCACTCGAGTTCTATGTATTCCCGCAAATCTGGCTGCCGAAATTCTTCTTTGCGATTGGCATCATCCTTCTTGCCGTCCTGCTTAGGAGACCAGAGAAACTGGCAGTCTACGGCGCATTGCTGTCAAAGAAGTGAAATAGATGAAGACCCTCAAATTACTTTCTTTAATAATAATCATCCTCCTCATCACCAGCATTTCTGGCTGTCTTACCGTGCCGATCCTGAAGGTCAGGACGACGATCGGCGGCACGACTGATGCGCCAGTTATTGAGAGCATCGAGGTCGAGCAGGGTACTATGGACGCACTCAAGCGCCCCAAGGATTATCCACCGCATGCGCCGGGCGTGTATGTGTGGGTTTTGCGAGGCACTGACATGATCAATTTCTGGACGTCCACGGACTATACAGGACCCGGAACGTATGAACTCGTCTCTGGATTCAAAGATGGAAAAGAGCCGAAGCCAGGTGATACCCTGCGCGTGTGGATTCAGATTGTAGATGAATCTGGCGGTTATGTTGCGAATAATGAAACCACGATGGTTTGGGAATGATTGGTTTCTGAGGTCTGTGAGACCGTCAATCATTATCCAAAGAATTATATATGACGTATGATGAAAGGTATCTACAACTGACCAATTAACCCCTTCCAGAATAACGGTGAAAAACTAATGCATAAAAAAACGATAACATTAGCTCTAACATTTTTTGCGCTTTTAATCATAATGCTCTTTTTATCTCCTTCCACGTTGGCGATCGATACCACCACCTGTTCTCAATGTCATGTTGTCGATTTTTACGACGCCACCTATAGACCGATCCACCGTTTGTTGGAATTGTCATACCGAATATAAGGCCAAAACGGTATGGCAGACTTGGTCTCCCCCAGAATATACATGGCCTGCGGTATACACTCCATGTGGATATTTCCAACTTGGAACCGATCCTACGAATCTCACTGCGAATCAGGTGCATAATCCTCATATAGAAAAAGATTTTGGAATGGACGAGACCTGCAATCAATGTCACTTAAACATTATCTGTTCTGATTGTCATGACCCTGCAAATGTACCACACGGCTCGCACGGGACGCCGGCGGGGGTCCCCATTGTATATACATGCGAAAATTGTCATGAAGCAGTGCACAACATGACAGAGATACATCAATCAAGTTTAACCCCCGATTGCCTGAGTTGTCATGACAATGACCTAACGATAGAGCATGAGAATAGAGGCTATAACTGCTCGACATGTCACGCCAGTATGGATCCAACAGTTCAGAATGCCATATCAACTAAGAACACTGCCTGTGATGCGTGTCACGTGATCCATGGCGACATAGAAGCGGTGCATGTATCCACCACGGGCGACTGTATCTACTGCCACAACTCGAACTTGATGGTCACGCACAATGATAACTGCGCACTATGCCATGAAAATCCAAGCGTGACACCGACGACAGCGGATTGTTACTCATGTCATCCAAGCATGCCGCATGATTACAGTTGCCAACTATGTCATGGGAGCAAGTACGATCCAGCTTATTACTCAAGCCGGTATGCGAGCATGCACAAGAAGCATGATGATAAAGCGCTGTGTGGCGATTGTCACGCCATTCCGGCAAGCACTACCCTAGAACCTTCCGGGGAATACTGTGCCATCTGTCATGGCTCGCCAGAGAGATACGATCCTAACAAGGTTTACTCGGATGTGCACATGAAGCACGCCAAGAAGGACATTGGTGAATCCGGTGATTTCTGTTATTGGTGTCATGGTTTAGATGTGCCTGATATCACGCCGATAACATCATGCAATAACTGTCACAGCGGCAAATCGTACGATGGAGACTCCAGGCGAATTCACGAGAAACACGGTGATGAGATCACTTGCGTGGGATGTCATGATCAGGATGAGGTGCTAAACGTAAATCCAAAAGAGCAGTGCTACATTTGCCACCGCTATAAAGATTACAGTTCGACATATAGACTTCATGATAAGCATATGGGCAAAGGGTGGTGTGACTCCTGTCACGGCTCCAACATACCGGTCGATCAGTATGACCTAAGCAGGGCGAGGACAGGAGAGCGTGATGTAAGGATTCTAATCGAAGACAACCACAATAACAGGTACGAGGTAAGGACGAAGATTTACATCAAATGGTGAACGATCACATCTGAACGGCATAACAATAATAGCAAAGAACTTATATATTAACAAAGTAAATAATCCCGTTCAAGGAATCCTAAAAGTAGGATTTCATGACGCCAAGTGCAAGGCGTCCGTATAGAATTGTGAATGATTTAAAGGGAGAACAAAAATGGTAGGAAACAAAACGCTTGTGTTAGTAGCAGCAGTGTTAGCAGTCGGTCTGTTCGTACTGCCATCAGTGCTTTCGTTGTTTGCAGGGCAGCACGCATTCATAGGACCCAAGGATGTGGATTGTTCCAAGTGTCACGGTGCAGAATACGATGAATTGGCTGCGGGTGGGCCGCACTATTATTTTAAGTGCGGGGCCTGTCACCAAACCCCTAAAGCTGGCTTCGATAATGCAACCCAACATGCTTCAATATCACCGCCGTGCGTAGCTTGCCATGACAAGGTGGACGATGAACTTCTCCACGCAAACGAATCCCACACAGAGTTCTATCAGGGTGCGATGACATCTGGACTTGAAACAGGGGCAAATGAAGCATGCATTGGATGCCACACCCACACCGGCGTGAACATCACATGGATCAGAGCGACTACATTGACGTTCACAGCAGATCACGATCCAGTGACGGGATGGGTTATTGGTAACTTCACTGCAGAAGGCACTAACACAACCACGACATCTGGTGGCGGTTATCCATAAGCTAACTGCGACTACTGACTAAAAACAAAAATGGTGGTCTTAGACCACCATCTTTTTCTTTTTTTAGTTTATTCTTCCTTTTTATTGAAGGGTCAATGATCATCTGAGGTTGGTATGAGCAATACGATTGGCTTAGTCATCTGGATGGGCGTTCTAATCGCCATCTTTTGCACGCTGTATATGATCAAGAGAAGGAGCGCCATCTACCCATTTGCCCTGCTCGGAAAAATCGCAGATAGATTTATTGAGCGCAGCAGGGAAGACCGCATCAACATGATCATGCGCAGGTATGAGGAACTTTCCAAAAAGCCGCGCATCGTGACGTCTGCGCTTCCGCTCATCATCGTGATGTTGCTGGGAATCATCCTTTACCTGAACATAATCTACTTCGTTGCTATAGGCTCTGGTAGTATGGCACCATCGTTCAACAAGGGTGACTTGGTTTTGATGCAGAACCTTTTCGTGAATCCCCAGGAGGGCGACATAATCAAATTTGAGACTGCATACGTCGTGCATCCTGTGGTGCACAGGATTTACTCCATTGAGGATGGGATATACAGGACAAAAGGTGATGCCAATCCCAGAGTTGATCCCTGGGTTGTGCGCAGAAACGAGATCGAGGGTCAGGCAATCCTACTAAATGAAAAACCCATCATCATCGAGAATCTCGGCTATTACTTCATCGAGGATCCAGCCAATCCAATCTACGTCACCAAGTATGGAGGGGAATATGGACTCATCAAATCGCTGGTGCAGATGGTGAAGAGTTCTGGGCTCCTGCTATTCATCATCATGATTGCGCTTTATCTCTACATGACGCTGGAAGAGTTTAAGGTAAAAAGCGTTTAATATAATTAGTAAGATAAATTAACATAATCGGTGAGAGCGTGAAACAAAAAACCGTGCTATTAATCCTAGCGGCGATTGCCATCATCTTATTTGTTTTACCGGCAGTTTACTCCTTATTCGCAGGTCAGCATACCTTCAGAACCAATGTAGGGTGCCTGCGCTGCCATATTGATGTGGCAGATCAGTTGAGCGCTGACATGGGTGATGTTTACGAAGCGCATCGGAGGGCTGCAAACAACACCGACTATCTCACCTATCTATCGGTCGGCGGGATTGATTATGACAAAACCAATGCGACCATATGGACGAATTACGATGGAGACGGTAATGGTGTCAGCGATGTATGGATATGGAACGCCACCGAGGAAAAGTGGCAGAGAAGTAGTGATGGAAAACTGTTGCTCGTGAGCATCGACGATGGAGATGGATATATCAACGTCGATGAGATGTGCTTCCTGTGCCACAAGGCAACGCTTTTTGGTTTGAGCACAACGCACACGAACACGACCGCGAGGGGTTGTGATGATGACAGGTGTCACGGCAATGCAGTGCATCAATACAACGATCCAGATCTATTCCCGAATGCTTCTTCAAGTGTCGTACATGTGGGCTACTTGTTAAGCAAGGACAATGTTCACGTGCCGTTTTATACCAGCGCTAACAGTGAGAGCTCATCGTACATGGACGGAAACCCCTTCGGGCAGCCAGGCGGAAACATCGCTCCGGATGGACAGTACATATCCAAGGGCTTCTGGACTTGTCTGGGATGTCATAGCCATACCGAGGTTAGCCCTGTTTCAGTGAGCACCGATCATTATTTGCATAGCAATCCAGATGCACCGAAGAAAAGATATACATAATGCCCTAAATAACGGGTGGAGAGAGCACGTGACAATGCAAGAGAAGCGTTTGTCGTTATTACAAAAATTGAACATCGCTTGCGCACTATGCGCATCGTTATTCCTGATTTATATCTCAATTTTCCCACTCATCCGCGTTTTTACCTATGAATTCAGCAAGTTGGAGCTCATCAAGAATTCGATCATCTTGTTTATTGGAATAGGCGCAGGGCTTGGCGCTTTCTCCTTGGTCAAACAGGCGCTTCTATTCGAGAGCATGATTGACACCGCATTTGAGGAAGGCGTGTACAGGCGGCTGAAGCCGCTACTCAAGGAGATTGCTAGCGTACAGGCTAGGCTGGAAGAAGCAACCAAGAAGATGAATACGATCGACGTCAGCATCGACGACCTAAAGGAGCGCGTTGGCGCGTTTGGTGGCAGAGGAGCTGTTAGCAAAGGAACGTCTTCAAGGTTGGGGGGCGGGACATATCCTTCTGATCCAATACTGTTTCTCATCAAAATCGTCGTGCTGATAAACATCACCTTCGCAGCATTTCTGTTCATGGTACAATATCCCAGGGGCTTTGTGCCCTATGTGGTGACGGCGATGTTCTTCATATGGTGGATTGGCATCACTACTGAGTATAATCTGTGGCATAATGTTGGCGTCTGGGTCTGGGGCTCTGTACCTATCTTGATAATCCCGACCGTCACAATCCTCATGGACATCCTGCTGCCGAGCGAGATCATGTTCAGCTCTCTCTACATCGTTCTCGGTATCTATGCATACATATACTACGCATGGAGCATTTACATGCTGAAGGGAAAATTGCCCCCTACACTGCACAATCTACTGCGCGAGGTATCCACGTTTAGAAAAACCGAGAGACTTTAGATGACACCCATCTCACTCAACCGTTCTGGCAGATATGTATCCGTCACATAATCCAATCCGTACTTCGCTAACGACTGTTGCTCGCTCTTCTTGTTTAATTCAAGTTGCAGATTGATTTCGCTCTGCCAGAACTCACTTTCGAATCTTGGATCAGAGAGCATCGAATGCAAAGCTCTTATGTCCTGGTCAGACAACTTATCCGTTGGTAATTCATAGTTGACTATGTCCGAGGGGCGAATGCCGATGAACTGTGCTGCAGGAGTCGCCATGTATTCTGATAGGTGGGCGCTCTTTATCGCCCCATATGCGACGGAAGCGAATATCCTATACGACCACGGGTCCCCATCGGTGAACACCACTACGGGTATCTTCAGCTCTTCGTTCATCCGTTTGAGCAATCGCCTTGTGCTTCTGGCCGGCTGACCCTTCAGGTGCACTATGATCGTGTTAAACTTTTCGTCAAAGCCGTTCTCAATCAGCCTATCCTTCATACCACCAGTCTCTATCGCTATGATCATTTTTGCATCGTGCTCCAAAAACTCCAGGTTATCGACGTTGTTGGGTATCTGGTACCCCCCTTCGCCAACGTCATCTTGGCAATGGATGATCTTTGTGCCCCTTCTCGTCTGCTCTTTGATCTTGATGGGACCCAAAACAGAGGCGCCATCCTCCTCCGGCCTGATATGGAAGTTCTCCCTTTGTAGCTCACTCACGATTTCCAGGTCTTCTATCAACCTATCGCTTTCCTGCTGTTCCCTAAACTTTGCCAAGTCCCAGTTCTCGGAGATATAGTACAACTCCCTCAACGTGGAAGATTTTGCCTGATCTAACTGGGCGTTCAGAAAATCCACTACATATGAGGTTTTGAGTAACTGGTATGCCCCCCTGACGGTTTTTGCACTCCTCACACTCTCTCTGTCGCCGTAAACCCACACCTCTGACGCATCATTGTATTCAATGTTAGCCTTGGTTCTGGTCGGCAGATTGAGGTAAGGAACTCTCTCGCTCTGTAGCTGACCGTAAAATTCTCCTATGATGTCAATCAGCTTTTTCTTTGTCAGTTCATCCTTTCCTTCCGTTTTCGCTTCTGCGCTCATTCTTCCTCAACCCTTTTTGGCTCTAATGCCCTTGCCCCAGTTACGAGCTCTTCATCTATATCCTCGACTATGGGCATGGATAATTCCGGCACCCCATCATGCTTGATGCCGTATTGCAGCGTTCTCTCCTCGTCTGGCTTAAGCGATATCTTCCATATCTGGTCGATCTCGCCATCCATATCCACAATTTTTGCCGCTGGATCACCCTTCACGAGCTCATATTTAGACAGTTCATGCAATTTGAACGTTCTCGTGTGTTCACCAAAGTTTTTGAGTCTAATCGTTATCTCGCGTTTATCGTTCTTTCCTGTGATTTTTCGCTGGACGAGGACATTGCCCATGATGTTCGCCACTATCGGCATGATGTCGGGCTCTTTCTTATTGAGAATTGAAGATATCTTTGTGACCATTTTTGGCAGAACCTTTTTGATAATCTCCTCTTTTTCCTTGCGCTTCTCCAGTAACTTCTGCCTCGAGAGGTAATTTCTCAAATCTCTGGCAACGTTCCTGACCGCTAATTCGACCTCATCTATTATCTCCGGTATATCTGCTATTGCATCCTTGGATTCCGATGTAAACGGGACCTTCGTGGAGGCGACATGGACAGACACCACTACAGGACCAACCGGAACTCCATTTCCTCCTGGCTGATCAAGTTCGTACTGCCTCCAATTCATCCTCTCGATTGCATGCGTAATGGCACATCCGCCCTGCTGATATAGTAGAGGAACCCTGTTAGCAAACCTGAGTATGGTGATTTTCTCCTCTTTTGGCAGGCTGCCGCCATATGCAATACCAGCTTCGACCACGAATGGATTACCAGAATGCACCGCGGGTGGTCTCGTGGTGGTTGCGATAAAGTCTACGTTGTACTCCTTTTCCAACCCTTTATAGATTAAATCCCTACCTATAGGTGACAGACAGTCAGTGGGCGGAGCCGTTATCTTGACGATCTTGAACGCCTCCAGCAATCGCAATGCTTGGTCTCTTGACAGGTCGTTTGGATTTGCCTCTGGGTCCAGGTTTGCAACTTTGCACAGGTCTTCAGCCGTCTTTCGCCCTATCCTTACGAACTCATTCATCAAAAAGGATATCAACTTGTAGCGGTCTGTATATCTGAGCATCTTGATCAAAGTGCCCAGTTCCGTCCCCTCTGGATGCGGCCTGATCGCATCCGGTTTTGTGGGCACTTGATCCGCTACGCGCTCGAAAACCTCTTCATTGTCATCAGGCTCGATTAACGTGATCCGTGCATGTGGGTTCACGATTGCCGTGTCCTTGAGGTATTCATAGACGGACTGGCGACGCCCTTTGACATATGCACCCTCCAGTTCCATCTCGATTCTGGTTCCATGCGGTCTATCCCACTCGACCACATTTTCGGCTACGATCTCTGGCTCGTTGGTCTTGGTATTGATGATCAATTCATAATAATGCGCGGGTTGATTTTTCCCGATTTTAGAGGTGATCTTGGTGGGCTTTCCAGATGTCAGCTGTGCATAAAGCACTGCTGCTGAGATGCCGATGCCTTGCTGCCCCCTGCTCTGCCTTAGTTCATGAAATCGCGAGCCATAGAGCAACTTGGCAAAAATTCTCGGTATTTGTGCTTTGACGATTCCAGGACCATTATCCTCGACTATGACTCTAAGGTTGTTCCTGTCTGCTTTCTCAATTTGCACTAAAGTATCCGGAAGAACGTCAGCATCCTCGCAGGCATCTAATGCATTATCTACTGCCTCTTTGACGCATGTAATAAGACATCTCGGTGCCGAGTCAAATCCGAGTATCTGCTTGTTCTTTTCAAAGAACTCAGCGACGCTTATTGCTTTTTGCTTCTTTGCTAATTCCTCTGCAATCAAGTTCGTCATTCACTCACCCTTTCATGCGACCGATAAAGTCAAAAAGAGGTGTTTCTGCCCACCCCTATGTATGATATGCTGGGCGATTATTTAACTGTTACTGCTGTTTTTCCGAGTTTACACCTTAGCATCACTGCGTTTAGCATCTCATCTAAATCTATCTTCTGAAATGTATTTAAAATACGCAAATTAAAGTTCAGCACCGACGATGGTCTTGGTTGCCGTGACGCCATTTACTTCCCTTATCCGGTCCACCAGCTTGTTCAGGGTGCTCAAACCTTCAACTTCCATGACCACGACGAAGTCATATTCGCCAAACACATGGAAGACGTCTCTGATATCCCCAATTTTTGTCAGTTCGTTGTAGACTGACTTCTCCTCCCCTGGAACGACGTTTATCATCGTAACTCCGACAACCATGTTATCCACCGCTCCAAGATATGATGTAGATGGCAAAAAGGTTATCGCTTAATCAGTTTCACTCCACATCGACAAACCTTTTAACTGGATGATATAAAGAGTCAGTGACCACAATGAACGAAATCATCGTCGTAGGAGATGTTCACGAGGGCATTAATTTCGGGTACCAGATTGACCCGGATACGGGTCTTTCAAAGAGGGTTTTCGACATCCATGACAATTTTGCTAGGGCAACTCAGTTTGCCATCAATAACGATGCAAAACTCTTCATCATCCTCGGCGACCTTTTTGACAGAACGCATGTCAGTCCAACCTTTCGCGAATTGGTCAGAAGGGATGTCATCGAGCCGTTAGCGAAGGCAAATATCAAGGTCTGGATACTTGCGGGCAATCACGACCAGCCCCACGGCAACAGGGGCACCTCCATCGACGATTTCAGGGGCTACCCTCACGTCAGCGTGTACCGCCGGCCAGCGGTGGAGAATTTTGAGATCGATGACAAGGTCGTAGGCTGCATTATCGTTCCCTACCTGCATCCAGCAGATATCGCAGGCTTGGTTGGCGAATCAGGCAGAGAAATCTCACAAGAGCGACTTTTCCCCCAGGGTCAGGAATTTTTGAAGCAATGGATTCACGGTAGGTCCGATGAGCTAAACGTGGATTTTAAACTTCTGCTTGCTCATTACTATATCGAAGGCGCGAGATTGGGAGAGAGAATCGCATATCCGGAGGTCTTGCCAGGCGAGTTCTCGTTCAGAAAGGATATGGTTCCTGCTGTGGACCTTGCGGTTTTTGGACACATTCACCTGCATCAGGTGATGCACGCTCAGGGAACTGAGATTGTATACACAGGTGCCATCGATAGGATCGACTGGGGAGAAAAAGACGACAAGAAGGGTTTTATTGTAGTCAATCCTCTCGAGCAGGAGAAATGGCGATTTGTGGAGTTGCCTACAAGAGACATGCTGAAGATTAACGTGGAAGTGACCGCAAACGATGACCCGACCCAAAAGATTTTGGATACCATACCGGATGTGACGGAAAAGTTGGTCCGTTTAGAGATAGAAATTGATGAAGGGCTGAGGGGCAAGGTCGCCGAGTATAAGATCGCTGAAAGGCTGAAAGGCGCATTCAATTATGATGTGCACTGGACCGAGAAGGCAGGAGAAAAGGTTGGTTTTGCCAGCTACACAATGGACCCCTTTGAACTGCTCAGAAAATTCATCGATTCTAACTATCAGAGCCACCCCAAGCGCGAAAAGCTACTTGAGGAAGGTAGGAATGCGTTGAAGGAGGTGTTGCATGCAGAGTAGGACGCTGACATCGTTCCTTGAGGATGTGAGGGAAACACCCGTCGAGGCTCTTGGAAGCGGTGATGGTTTTGTCATAGGCGAGATCGAGCTCAAGGGCTTCATGAGGTACCTGGACAAATCAACGATTCATTTTCCTCACAAATTTACCGTGATTGTGGGTAAAACGGGCTCGGGCAAGACATCCTTGTTGGATGCAATCACCTTTGCGTTATACAAGCGCACCTCTAGGACGGATTTGCCGAATGTCAGGATTGAGGACATATGCCGGCCAGGAGGCTATGTCAGGATAACGTTTGCTCAGGGGCGCGACCAATATGAGGTGACGCGCGGACTGACCTCTTCTGGGAACTCCTATATAACCCTCAAAAGGAATGGATTGCCGATTAGCGGTGCCATTCCGACGTTGGACGCGAAAATACAGGAGGTCATAGGTCTGGATTATGTGGGTTTCAGAAACTCGACTTTCGTCAGGCAGGACGAAATGAAAGAACTGGGCGCACAGAGCGGCGCCGACAGGCTCGAGATATTTCAGAAACTCTTCAGGCTGGAGGTTTTTGAAAAAGCGCAAACCGTTGTGGCAGATAAATTGAATGTCATCAGATTGGACATAGAGGGTACGACGTCAGAATTAACCGTGCGAAGGGAGCAGCAGGCAAAACTCCCAGAGAAGCAAGAAGAACTTTCTGCGATGAAAAAAGAGATCGAGGACGAAAGGGCAAGATTAAATGAGTTGGAGAAGGCGATTGCGGAAAAAGGGGGTTTGCTGGCGGATTTAAAGGGCAAGCATGAGAAATTTTTGGAGATAAGGGCCAAGACATCCGAGACATCCAGGGCTATGGAGGAAATGGGTATAAAGATTGAAAAGGCACGCGGAGACAATCAGAAGGCCGTGGATATAAAGAAATTGATTACAAAATTGAGCGAGGAGACAAAGGACTATGAATCGATGCGATCCAGGTGGGATGCGCTGAAGGAGAAGGAGCGCAAAATCACGGAGTTGGAGGGGCGGGTACAGATATACGAAAATCAGAAGCGCACGGTTACGGATGAGTACCAACGCGAGTTGGAGCGTCTCTCCTCCTTGATAAGCGCACAGGAGGAAAGACTCGGCAAAATCACGACTGACATAGGGGCAGGGGAGGCATTCTCGCTCCTCAGAAAAGAGGGCGCACTTGGCGAGCGCATCACAAGGATAGAAAAAGAGATGGAATGGCTGAGGGGCAGAGACGAACTCATCGCAAGTCTCGTCAAGGAGCAAGAATCCTCGAAAAATGAGCTGGACATCGTTTGTTCCAAGACGGCGAGAATAAATGTGGACTCCTTCAGACTTTCCGAGCTACAGGAGCAGCTGAAAAGAATCGAGGATGATAAGAGAAGGGAGGATGAGACGCATCGCGTAAGACTGGGAGAAATCGATGAGAAGATACGAGAAATTCAGGCCGGAGTAGAGCGCATTGTATTTGGAGTTTCAGAGCAAGCGCAGCTCAGGGAGTTAGAGCGGAAATTAGAGGACATGCGCCAGAAGAGGGACGAACTCGAGCAGAAGAGAAACGAACTTGACGGGATTGGCGATGTCTCGAAACTTATTGAGGATCTGACCAGTCAAAAGGAGCAAAAGGAAAAGGAATTGGAGCGGTTGCAACACTCGCTGAAAGCGCTCGAAGTACCTGAAAGTCAGTATGACGTAACAGAGCGCGAGCTGAAGGAGCTGGAGGAAAAGAGGAGGAGTATTGAGGCCACCATTCATGGAAAAGAAGGAGAGGCGAAGCGACTGGGAAAGGAAATAGAGGACCTTCAGGCGATTACCCAGCAAATAGAGACGCTTGAAGCCACTCTTAAAGACCTGCAGGAGAGCGCCGAGGTGCTGACGCTGCTGAAGGAGAAGATACTCCACAAGAAGGGGATTGTGATGTACGCGATAGAGCAATTGCTCCCACAACTTGCCAGGGAAGCGTCCTCCAACCTCTCTGATTTAACGGACGGGCGTTTCAACAATGTCAGGATCAACCCATACGAGGAGAACAACAGATATGGTGTGCGCATCGAAGTTGGGGGTGCGGATGGAGAGTTCCATGACGTGCAGGAGTTCAGCGGTGGTGAGAAGACGCAGATCAACGCTGCATTGAGGTTCGCGATTGCAAAGGAACTTGCGAGCATGCCGCAGGTTGGCAGAACGTTCGGAAGGATGAAAACGCTGTTCATCGATGAAGGCGATTTAGGCTCTCTGGACACAGAGGTCAGCAGAGAACTCTTCGTCAAGAAACTATTTGACATGGGTGCGTTCTTCGACAAAGTCATACTGATCACGCATCTGACAGAAGTGGCAGACAGATTCCCCAGCAAGGTCAGGGTATACATGACGCCAGAGGAGAAATCCAAAGTGGAAATGCTGCGCGAGGCATGAATGATAGAGCATCCCTGTTTTGATGATGAGGCGCATTATCGCATTGGGAGGATACATCTGCCGGTCGCACCCCAATGCAATATAAGGTGCAGATACTGCGAGGCAGGCGTTTGCACCGATGGACTGTCCGGTGTGCCAGGTGCAACCCTGAAGGTCATACCCCCTTTAGAGGCAATCTCCGTTGTGAGACGCGCCATCAGGGCAGAGCCCTGCAACAAGATCGCAGCCGTTGCAGGACCGGGCGAGCCTCTGGCAAATCGCCAAACGTTTGAGACGCTGACACTCGTCAAGAAACACTTCCCCAGGTTGAAAACGTGTTTAAGCACCAACGGACTTCTGCTGCCGGACAAGGTCGGGTTGCTTCATGAAATGGGCCTGGACTTCCTGACCGTCACGATTAATGCTCTGGACGTAAATCCTGCCAGAAAAATCTACAAGTGGATTACTGTTGACGGTCAACGGAAGAAAGATTTTGATGTGCTGCTTGAAAATCAGCAACTGGGCGTTAGACTCGCGCACGAGCTGGGCATTACCGTAAAAATAAACACCGTGTTAATTCCGGGCATAAACGAACGTGAGGTCGAGAAGATAGCGCGATGGGCATCTAAATACGCGTACATCATGAACGTCATGCCGCTGGTCCCCTTGGGCGAGTTTGCTGGAAAGAGGAGACCGACCTGTGCGCAAATGGACAGGGCCAGGTTAGCGGTTAAAAAGCACATGCGGCTTTTAACCCGTTGCAAGCAGTGCAGGGCCGATGCGGTGGGCATCCTGGGAAAATCGGCTCAACCAAAATCACAACACCATTATTTACATAACTTCCTTTGTCGTCATTGAGACTATCCTGCCGATTTCCGCCTGAAGTGTTGGCGGCAGGCCGGGGATATCCGTGTCGAGGAATCCTCTTGCTATCAGGGAAGTCGCCTCATCCTTGCTCAACCCCCTGGTCATGAGATAAAATAGCTCCTCCTCAGCGATCTTCCCGACCGCCGCTTCATGAGTCAGGTCAGCTTCATTTGTTCTGGCATCCAGGCTCGGGTGCGCCTTGGCCTTTGCCCTATCGCTCAACAACAATCCCCTGCACTCGAGATGTCCTTTCGTGTTCGGTTTATTTCCGCGCAACAGACCTCTCATATCTATTGTCGCCTCGTCCATTATGACCGCTCTGCTGTTGATTTCCCCCCTGCTTTCTTCACCCGATAAAATGACGCCACTGCCGACATCGACGTTCGATTTCCCCCTGCCGAAAATCAGATTTCTGAAGTTCACCCTTGCTCCTTTGCCTTTAAGGACCACAGTGGGATACATCTGGATGGATTTGACCGGTGATAACAGGATATAATTTATCATGAGGGTTGCCCCATCTTCGACGACGGCCCCCATCCTCGGTCTTATGTGAAACCCCTCCCCCCAGGAGTGTATCATCGACCAAGTAACTTCTGCCCCCTCCTTGACATAAATCTCGGTTGCAGCGACGTGCGCTGCCGTCTCACATTTGGGATGGACGGTGCAGCCGGTTATCAGGTGAACCTTCGAGCGGGGCTCGGCGATGATGATATTGTGGGGAGTCTGGACCATCCTATTGGTTCCCATAAACAAACACGCTTGGATGGGATGCTCTATCCTGACGTCTTCCTGCACCCAGACGAAGGCTCCGCCAACTGAGTTTGCCGCTACGTAGGTAGTGTATTTGTCCAGTCCCATGGGCAATTCCTTGAACCAGTACTTCTCCAGCCATGGATACGTTTGAACTGCATCATCCGTGTTAAGAACGATTAATCCTTTTGGGGTGTGTTCTTTCAACTGCTCGCTGTACTTTAAGTATACCACATCGTTGTCGTACTGAAAATAGGTGCCACTTCTGTATTGTTCGTCATCCCTGGTTCCCACCACCTTGGAAGCGCTTCTAACATCTTTTTCAAGGTCCGCCAGTCCGTTTATTTTCACATGGGAAGGTGCCTGCAAATTAAAAGCGCCCAGGTCTACATCCGGGCCATATTTGGCGGGTTTCGCCTCCTTTAAAAGCTCTTTTGCCTTTCCTCTTTTGTCAGCATACCATTTTGGAAACATGTACCCCCTCAGACATGCATGAATTTTTCCATGTCTTTCTTTATCTCCGGCGGACAGACATCGACATATGCGCAGTACCCTTCCTCCTCTATCCTCGATAAAATGTCTTCTGGGTCGCCTGTGACGATTATTTTGCCCCCGCACATTACATGGGCAAAGCCAGTCTCGACGTATTGCAGGATGTGCCTGTAATGGGTAATCAGAAGCAGTGAGCTCCCGGTTTCCTTGACAAAGTCGTCTACCCGCTTTCCGATCAGTTTAAGAGAATCGATATCCACGCCGGAGTCGGGCTCATCTAAAACCATGAGACGTGGCTTCATTGCCAAAATTTGCGCCAGCTCAGACCTTTTCTTCTCGCCCCCAGAAAAACCAACGTTTACATCTCTCTCCCTAAAATTGGAGGGAAGTCCGACCTTTTCAAGCATCTCGATGGCAAATTTTTCCTCGGGCTCCTTGCTCGGGTCCCAGGCATCTTTCCCACCGCAAAGCCTGATTATGTCGCGGAGTTTTACTCCCCTGATTGCAGGCGGGAACTGGAATACGAAACCTATCCCCTTTTTCGCGCGCTGTGTGGGATCCAAATTGGCAAGATCTTCTCCATCAAAAAGCATCTTGCCCTCTGATACCTTATAGGCGGGCATTCCAATTATCGTCATGGCCAGGGTCGTCTTGCCGGATGCGTTGGGGCCCAAAAGAACGTGTACTTCCCCCTTGTCTATCTCCAAGTTGACCCCCCTCAAAATCTCCTTGCCGTCTACCTTCACATGAAGGTCCTTGATCTCTAACAAAGCCATATTCTCACTCGCTAACGTTACGACGTTAACAAAACTTAAATCTTGTCGTATTCAAACGAATTCATGTATGGAAACTCGGTGTGTCATATGCAAGGGCAGGGGATTGTGCGGGCGACCTTTTTGCCCCATACTTGCAAAATTTTGCGCGATTAAACGTGCCTCAATAGGTGACAGCATCTTTGGTGCCTCTCCTCCATCGGTATTCGTCGGGCGAGTTGGGTATCCGGACGTTAGATTAGGTCCATTGGTTCCTCCGGAGATCGCTGCCAAAGATGCACGGATATACGATGACCCAGCCCAATGGTTGGGCAAAGGGATAGAAGATGTAATTGGATTGCGCTCAAATCTCGTTCGATCCAATACTCGGTTGAATGTCAGAAGCCCACGCGTGCTGAGTGATCGCCTTCTGATTAAAACGCAAATGCTCGCGATGGCGTCTGCGCCTGTTGACACAGAGGTCAAATTTCTCAAGCCGCCTAAGATGGAGTTGCGCTTTGACGGCATCTTAAGCCCAATGGGGCCTTCTGGCACACTCAAGGATATGAGCATAACTGAAAACCCATCCGTTCCGCGAAAGGTCGACTATCTGGTCTCTGATAAAGATGTCTTGGCTGCAAATGCTACTACAGAGTTGTACGAGAGCGATATCTCAGTTTATCATATCAACAGACTCCTTTCCGTCGGACTGTTGGGGCGGAAGAAAGATCGCAGACTCGTTCCAACGAGGTGGGCAATTACTGCCACGGACGACATAGTTGGCAAGGAATTAATCGCAAGGGTGAAAGACCACTCCGTATTAGATGAGATCCGGCTTTTCAGCACACAGAGATTCGGCAATAGGTTCGAGATACTTTTGCTTCCTCGTCCATTTTCCTTTGAACTGATAGAGATATGGATGCCGAGGTCTGTATGGGTGGGTGAGGGAACGTGGGTCGGCGCCGATAGAGAGGGATATGGCGGCAAGAGGACATATTCTCTTTTGGCTGGAGGATACTATGCCGCGCGTCTTGGCGTTGTTGAATATCTGGAGAATATCAAAAGGCAGGCATCGATTTTTATCGTGCGGGAAATCCTCCCAGACTATTGGGCGCCGCTGGGTGTCTGGGTGATTAGGGAGGCGGTCAGAGACGCGATGAGGCAAGAGCCAAAGCGGTTTGAGACTGCTGATGCCGCGCTCAACGATGTCGCTACAAGAATAAGAACTCCGTTGCGCAGATGGAAAAAAGAGGCAAAACTCATACACGATTTTAAATTTCAGAAAACACTGGCCAGCTTTTAGATGCCGGCCATCGCATTCCTTCGTCATGCGCTAGCCGGGATTCGAACCCGGGTTTATGGCTTGGCAAGCCATAGTGATAACCACTACACTACCAGCGCAAAGTTTGAGCGAATGCGCATGCCCTGACCCGGATTTGAACCGGGGACAATGCGGTCTTCAGCCGCACGCTCTCCCAGGCTGAGCTACCAGGGCAAAAGTGTCGGCACCTTTTAACCGACGTTATCTTGTACGTTTTTCAAGTTTATACCTTTTGATGGGCCCGGCCGGATTCGAACCGGCGACCTCCGCCATGTCAAGGCGACGTCATAACCAACTAGACCACGAGCCCTCACATAAACCATAGTATCCTTGGCACATCATAAGTTTATCTAATATAAGATATATAGTGGCTTCTGGAGGTCTTCACAAAGATGAGTTCAGAAATGTGTCCGATTTGCGGCCTACCAAGCGAACTTTGCATCTGCGAGGAGGTTGCAAAAGAACAGCAGAGAATAGTGGTAAAAGTGGATACCAGGAGATACGGAAAGGAGGTTACCATCATTGAGGGATTGGACCCACATGAGATTGATATCGATGAACTTTCCAGTCATCTAAAGTCGAAACTTGCGTGCGGAGGGACGATCAAAGACAGGAGGATAGAACTACAGGGGAACCACAAAGACCGAGTAAAGGAACTGCTTATAAATAGGGGGTTTGCAGCTGAACAGATAAGTTCGTGAGTGGAGACATCTTTTTATCGTATTAGGAATTAGAGCTGGCGCTGTCAATCTAGAGAAATAGATACGCCATATACGCGCCATAACCAATCAGCAACAACACACCCTCCAAGCGCGTCAGTGTCAACCCCGTCCGAAATAGCCCCAGTATGAGCGCGCACACCCCACACATCAGATACAAGTCGAAGAATGTATGCAAGACGAGGGGCAGTATCACGGCGCATGCGCCGAGAACGAGCAGTATGTTAAACGAAATGCTTCCTATGATGTTGCCCACTGCAATGTCGCCTTTATTTTTGTACGATGCCATTGCCGACGTCGCGAGTTCTGGCAGCGATGTCCCTACTGCGATGACCGTCAAGCCGATTATGTACTCGCTCACCTCTATTTGTCGAGCTATGCTCACTGATGAGTCCACTAATAACCTGGCACCTAATGAAACCGCCACCAGACCGCCGACGATTATAAGGGCGTTGCGCCAAAAAGGGGCGTGCTGGTGCTTTGCTTCGCTTTTGTTCGCTTTAATGACTTCGTGCACGAAAAAAGTTAGGTACGCAGCAAAGCCGATTAGTAATATCGCGCCATCTATTCTATCCATCTCCCCATCCCATAGCATAAAAGTCATGGCAAGCGCAGCTCCCAACATGATGAGCATCTCTTTTTTTACAACAGAGATGTGCACTTTCAACGGTCTTATCACCGCACTAAGACCCAGAATTAAGCAGATGTTTGCTATGTTTGACCCGATTATGTTTCCAAGGGCGATATCATCCATGCCACCTAAAGATGCCGCAAAGCTCACCGCAAATTCTGGCAGCGATGTTCCATATGCGACGATAGTCAACCCGACAACCATGGAAGATACGCCCAGATTCATAGCCAAATGAGATGCCCCATCTACCAGATAATCAGACCCTTTGACCAGTAAAACGAGCCCAACCAAGAAAAGCAATAGGTGTAGCCATATAGACATCATCGCCTTATCATGGTTTTATAGAATATTAAGCCTTTCAATCAACATTAACTATATAATGCTCATACGTAGAATGACGATGAGATGAGAGTACCAAGGTGTATGAGTTCACAGCATCCAGACAATGTGACATCCCCCTTTTTTGCAGAGGATACCACCCTCGGAGGAGAGGATGAAATAAGGGAAGCATACTATGCATTCTCTCATTTGGGATGCGAAGAGCAAATGTGGGATCATGAAGGTAAAGAGGTTGACAATTTTGTAGTTAAAAAGTTATTAACGAAGTACGAACGCTTCTTTGAGGATAACAAATTGGGGGAAGATGTATTCCTCACGTTAAGGGTCCCTAATCCTACCGTTGAAAAGGGTGAGGCAAAAATATTATTGGAAACTTTGGAGAGCATCCCACGCTCTTTTGATATAGCCAAGCTTTTTTACCAAGAAGACATCTCGCCGATATTTGAGGTGATCTTACCCATGACGACATCGTCGAAGTGTTTGAACAGAGTTTACCAGTATTACAAAAATTTCGTTGTAGGAAAACAAAATAAGCTGTTCTTTAAGGGAGACATTACGATTGCCAAGTGGATCGGCGAATTCAAGCCAAGGGAAATCAATGTAATCCCCCTACTAGAAGAAAAAGAGCACATACTAAATGCACACAATATAGTCAAAGAGTATCTCAAAAATAAAAAAGTTGATTATCAGCGCGTCTTTCTGGCGAGGAGCGACCCGGCCGAAAATTACGGCTCTACAAGTGCAATACTGATCAATAAAATAGCTTTGCAAAGGCTTCAGGAGCTTGCGGAGCAAATTTCCGTGGATATTCTGCCCATTATTGGGGCAGGCTCTGCACCCTTTAGGGGCAATTTCAAACCGACAAATGTAGACAATTGTCTTGGGGGTTATCCAAGTGTACAAACATTTACAATACAATCAACCTTTAAATATGATCATCCAGAGGAAAAAGTGAAGGAAGCCATTGACGAGATTAAGAGGAGAAAAAGGAGTGAACCGATAACAGTCGATGAAGAGAGGTGCTTAGAAATAGTCGCGAGAATCTCAAAGGAGTACAGAAAGCAGATCCAAATTTTAGCTCCTTTGATCAATCAGGTAGCTACATACGTTCCTCAACGAAGAAGGAGGAAATTACACATAGGTTTGTTTGGATACCCCCGCTCTCTTGGAAAAGTATCTTTGCCCAGGGCAATAGTGTTTTGCGCTTCTTTATACTCTATAGGCTTGCCGCCAGAGATCTTAGGCATAAATATGTTACGTGATGAGGACATAGAGTATTTCAGAAGCATTTATAGGGGTTTTGAGAACGACCTAAAAGATGCTTTATGTTATTTTAATAAAGATGTCCTGAAAATTCTGCCGTCATCACTGACAAAAAGATTAAGGTTAGACATCGTCGAGTTTGAAACTAATGAGGAACACGAACGAGCGACAAATCAGATAATAAATCGCTTAAAAAAGGAGCAGTTTAGCGATATGCAAGAGCTTATCATCGAGGCTGCGCAGATGAGAAAATTCTTAGGGTGAACAAGATGGGCAGTGTAAAGGATTTGGAGATCATGAAGCCACCGACAAAGGGTGATATGGGAGTAGCGAGATTTCATTTCTCAGACCGATATTCTGTTTTTGACTGGGGGGAGATGCCCGATCTCATTGAGAATAAGGGTGAAGCCTTGTGCATGATGGGCGCTTATTGTTTCGAGGAGTTAGAGAAACGAGGGATAAAGACGCATTATAAAGGTCTGGTATCACCCAATGGGAAACTCGTTACGACTATGGAGCTGGAAGAGCCCATTAGTGTCATGGAAATCAGTTTGGTGAGGGTATTTAAACCCGAATTCCATGGGGGTGCATACAACTACGACATATTCGCCAAACTGGCTGAAAACGATGAAGGCAATTTTTTGCTCCCTCTGGAAGTCATATATAGGAACGCTCTGCCCCCAGGTTCGAGCATCTTCCGACGGTTAAAGAAAGGAGAGATCACCTATCAGGATTTAGGATTGGACTATTACCCCAAACCAGAGGAAAAACTTAAAACGCCGATTTTTGAGGTAAGCACGAAGTTGGAGGAAAGGGATAGGTACATAACCTGGTCGGAAGCACAGCGGATGTCGGGTATGAGGGACGATGAAATTGCAGAAGCCAAGGAAATATTGCTGCACGCAGACAATTTGATCACGGAGATCGCCGCCAAAGCCGACCTAAAAAACGAGGATGGGAAAATTGAGCTGGCACTCGATCCCGATAGGAGATTAATGGTCGTGGACGTCATTGGAACCTTGGACGAATGCAGATTTACGTACAAAGGCCTGCATGTAAGCAAAGAGATCGCAAGACAGTTCTACAAGAATACCAAGTGGTCCCAAGATGTCGAGGAGGCAAAAAGAGAGGCGGATGCCAAAGGGCTCAAAGACTGGAAGGGTTTATGTAGATCTCAGCCGCCAAAATTGGACCCTGGGCTAAGAGAAATAGTCGGCAGGATGTATATGGCAGCAGCCAACGAGTTCACAGGGCTTAATCTGTTCGATGTTCACGATCTTGGTGAAGTAGTCGAAGAATATGAATCGTATTTGAAGAAGATAAATGGTTAAGGGAAAGAATGCGGGAAGAATATATAGACCTGGGATACGAACCGGCAAAGAACGATCTGGTCTGCGAGTATTACGTAGAGCCTGCTAGAGGGATTGACTTTGAGAGGACTTGTGTGAACATAGCCGGGGAATCCTCCATAGACACGTGGACGGACATCTTGACCTTGAGCCCGAAGCTGGCTAAAAAGCTTAAACCACATGCTTTTGATGTAAATCAGAAAACGAAGACCGTAAAAATCGCCTACCATATGGATTTGTTCGAGATCAACAGCATACCCCAATTGCTGAGCAGCATCGCAGGCAACATATTCAGCATGAAACTTTTGACCAACCTAAGACTGCAGGATGTGTCGTTTCCCAAGAAGGTCATCAAAAACTTCAAAGGCCCAAAATTCGGGATTCCTGGAGTTAGAAAGCTGCTGAACGTTAAAAACAGGCCGCTATGCGGGACCATCGTTAAACCAAAGGTGGGGCTAAGTTCTGAAAAACACGCGCAGGTCGCTTATAAAGCGTGGCTCGGTGGCATTGATCTGGTGAAGGATGACGAAAATCTGACGAACCAGACATTCAATCCTTTTGAGAAGCGGGTCATAAAAACGTTAAAATTGAGAGATAAAGCAGAAAAAGAGACAGGGGATAGAAAGGTGTATGCAGCGAACATCACCGCTCCCACATGCGATGAGATGCTAAGGAGGGCGCAATTCATCAAAGAACAGGGGGGAGAATATGCCATGATCGATATCATCCCAACAGGCTTTACTGCGCTGCAAACGTTGAGAGAAGAAAACGAAACGTTAGACCTTGTTTTGCACGCACACAGATGCATGCATTCTGCTATGACGAGAAACCCGAGACATGGCATTTCAATGCAGATCATCGCAAAATTGGTGAGACTGATCGGATTGGACCAACTGCACATCGGAACTGTGATAGGAAAAATGCACGGAGAAAAAGAAGAGGTTTTGGCAATAAGGGATAGTTGTGTTCTAAATCATGTCAAGGAAAATCGCAGATTGAATGTTTTAGAGCAGGATTGGGGCAGCATCAAACCTTTATTTCCCGTAGCTTCTGGCGGCTTACAGCCGACCATGGTGCCAAAATTAATTGAAATTTTTGGAATGGATATAATAATGCAATTTGGCGGTGGTGTCCATGGACATCCATGGGGGACAAGGGCTGGCGCTATGGCAGTTAGACAGGCTCTCGACGCAGCATTGGGCGACATCCCATTGGAGGACTATTCGCGCACCCATAAAGAACTGAAAGTCGCCATGGAAAAGTGGGGTTGAGATGCAGTCAAGTCAAAAAATCGCGAGGGCGCTTTCCAATAAGATACACGACACAGTTGGAGATAGGGAAATCAAACTCATGCACGTTTGCGGCACTCATGAGGCCGCGATAGTCAAGCACGGAATTAGAGCGCTTCTGCCTGAAAATCTTAACGTCATCATGGGTCCCGGCTGTCCGGTATGTATCACACCAAAATCGGAGATCGACGCGGCAATGAAACTCGCTGAAGAAGGCGTTACGATAACCACCTTCGGCGATTTGCTCAGGGTGCCGGGTTCGAATGGCTCGCTTGCATCCACTGGTAAGGCGAAAATCGTTCAGAGTGTGAGCAGAGCGGCTGAAATTGCAGAGCATGAGGAAACGGTTTTTATGGCGATCGGCTTTGAGACGACGGCACCCACAACCGCATCTGCCATATTGCGACACCCTCCAGACAATTTCTCGATATTGTGCTCGCACAGGCTAATTCCACCTGCAATAAAATGGCTTCTCGAGCGAGGCGAGGCGAAACTGAATGGTCTCTTACTGCCTGGACACGTATCCACGATCATAGGCGTTAGACCATATGAGGCGTTTCCCGTGCCTCAAGTTATAGCGGGATTTGAACCTCTTGATGTTTTATACGGGTTGCACATGCTGGTAAAACAAGTCGTGGAAGGCCGGGCGACGGTGGAGAATGCCTACCCCAGGGCGGTTAGATATGATGGCAATGTAAAGGCGCTGAAAATGATGAATGATGTATTCAACCAAGTAGATGCGGTCTGGAGAGGCTTTCCAACCATCTCAAAATCTGGGCTCATGCTTAAGGATGAGTTTCAACAATATGATGCGGTCAAGAAGTATGGGATCAGGCTAAAAGAGGGCAAACCTGCAAAAGGGTGCAGGTGCGACGAGTTGCTCAGAGGATTGGCAACGCCGACAGACTGCCCGTTATTCGGCAAAAAATGTCTTCCTACCAGTCCAATTGGTCCATGCATGGTGAGTCGCGAAGGAATGTGCAAGATATGGTTTGACGCAGGAATTCGTTAGGGCTGTTCGCTTGCCACCGCCTCAAATTCCCCTATGATGGTGACGATCACATATCCATCATACTGCCTAATGTTGTACGTTAACCCATGCGAGGGGGCGGTTTCAGCGAGTTTTGTTAGATCCGTCGCCTTATCCATGGACGGGTTTTGATATACACGGATGCTCTGGTATCTCCCGCTCTCCAGTTGATGGATATTGAGGTAGAAGCAATCGGCGAACTCCTCGACGCCAAGTCTTTCAAACTCGGCTGAACGCGCTTTTTTCAGTATCTCAAAGTCGTCCTTAGCGGACGAGGCATTGCCCTCCATGACATCCAGCACCCTTTTAACGTTCTCAAGCGGACCGTAGATGTTTGGAGACCCCAACACATTGGCCACCCTGGCGCCACCTACATCCCTTATCAAGATATTATGACCAAGGTAGTCAATGGCATTGACGTAGTTCGTCACACGGGGCATGGTGGCGGTTTGATGAAATTCCACCCAGCTCCCGTCTTCAAGCCTCACCACGCACATTTCTGTGATTTCCGCATTGTATAGTGAGTATGGCTTGATTGCACCACCTCTGGCTAGCAAATCACCCAAGGGCGTGTTGTGCGTCTTTTGAACGTCGATGTATTGGGCAAGAGAAACGCCTTGTGGCGTCATATTCAGTGCTCCCGCTATGGAATTGATGCTCCGGTCTTCCCATGCGTCGTTCTCCCCCCAGTTCGCCATGAAGATCGTGAGCATGGAGGTGAGCATAAAAACGACAAGAAGAATTGCAACGAGTTTTCGCCTCATTCTACCGCCACAGGATACGACCCGAGCACTCTTAACATGCCGGCCTTTGTCTCGACATTTTCCAGCGCTTCCTTGATAATAACATCCTCAATATGCCCCTCCAGGTCGATGAAGAACAGGTAATCCCCTAATACCTTCTTGGTGGGTCTGGACTCGATTCTCGTCAGGTTAATACCCCTGGATGCGAACTCACCCAGTATCTCATAGAGTGCGCCCGGTCTGTCTTTTCGCAAATACACGATCACAGAAGTCTTGTCCTTGCCGCTTGGTCCAGACATATCTTTTCCGAGTACGGCAAATCGCGTGTAATTTTCTTTCCGGTCTTGAATGTCACGCATAAGTACCCTCAAACCATACTTGTCAGTCGCCTCCTCGGATGCGATGGCAGCCATCTTTTTTGACTTAGATACCATTTGAGCAGCGAGGGCGGTGCTTGCCGTTTCTCTCGTTTCCACGCCTCTAAGACGCGACTTGATAAAGTGCCTGCACTGAGCCAGCGCCTGAGGATGTGAAAGAACTGTCTTGATATCTGAAAGATCCCCTCTTGAAAGCAAACAGTACCTGATGGGAATGATGACCTCTCCTATCATCTTAACCTCATGTTGCAGCAGTGCATCGAGTGTCATTCCAACTGATCCTTCGAGAGAGTTCTCTATGGGGATGATGCCATGATCTACGGCGCCGTCAACCACGGCTTTTGACACGTCGAAGACATCCTCATAATACCTCAACTCTGCTCTGTCATCCCACTTTTTTGCTGCCTGCTCAGAAAACGTTCCTTCTGGACCCAGTACGCCTATGATCATTCTAAGGGCATATGCTACGTGGTGATATAAATAGGATTGACACAACCTTTAAATATAATGCACATTATTATGCACTGACGTATAAATTTATACAGTGATTGAAATGAAAGAACTTATATCAAAGGTAAGCAGCGGCGAAAATCTCTCGGTAGAGGAAGCCGAGAGGGCGATGGGGCTCATACTCACATCGGCAACAGATGCACAGATCGGTGCTTTCCTGATGGGGCTGAAGATGAAAGGGGAGACGCCCGATGAGATCGCCGGTCTTGTTAGAGGCATGAAAAAAGTGGCGCACACCATCTCGCCTAACGTCAGTCCATTGATAGACACGTGTGGCACCGGTGGTGATAGGTATGACACGATTAACGTCAGCACGGCAGCGGCCATCGTGGCTGCATCTACGGGCATATCCGTGGCGAAGCATGGGAACTTCTCCATCACATCCAAGTGTGGCAGCGCTGATGTGCTTAGGGAGCTAGGGGTGAAAATCGATCTATCTCCACCTGAGGTGAAACGCCTAATCGAATCCATTGGCATAGGTTTCATGCTCGCACCGGTATTTCATCCCACCATGAAAAGAGTGGTGCAGCCGAGAAGGGAGATCGGCGTGCGCACCATTTTCAACATCCTAGGGCCTCTTACCAATCCTGCCAATGCAGAGGCGCAGCTAATAGGCGTATATGATGGGTTACTGTGCGAGAAATTGGCCAATGTGCTGCGGGTGCTTGGCACAAAAAAGGCGTTGGTGGTCAATGGAGATGGGTTGGATGAGATATCGAACATAGGAGAGACGATGGTAGCAGAGCTCAGCGACGGACGCATAAAGACGTATTCCATCACGCCTGACGAACTGGGATTTGAGGTTGCAACGCCGGAGGATATCGCAGGTGGAACGCCAGAGGAAAATGCCGCTGCTTTGGTCAGGGTTTTAAGTGGCGAAAAAGGTGCATGTCGCGACATCATCGTGATGAATTCCGCAGCCGCCATATTCGTCGGCGGTGGTGCTAAGAGTCTAAAAGGGGGCGTGCAAAGGGCGGAGGAATCGATAGACAGCGGTGCCGCCCTGTCCAAGTTGAAGGAGCTAGTAGAGTGCACTGGCGATCCCGGCAAACTGAAGAGATTTTTATGACGAAGGTTAAGATATGCGGCATCACGAACGCTACAGACCTGGGTTTGGCAATAGAATGCGGCGCTGATGCCATCGGCTTCATAACAGACGTTCCAGTGGACACACCGCGCAAGATTGATGCCGCAACCGCGGCTTCGCTGAGCAAGAAAGTGCCAGTCTTTGTGACATCTGTGCTGGTGACCATGCCAAAAAGCGCCGATGAGGCGATTTCGCTAATCAAAAAAGTCAGGCCCAGGGCAGTTCAGATTCATAGTGATTTGGCGGTCAAGGAAATTCAATACTTGAGAGAGCAGATGGACATACCCGTCATCAAAACGGTTGGTGTTTCGGATTTTGCTGGCGCGATATCGCGAATTAACGAAGTAGAGGATTTCGCCGATGCGATACTACTGGACACCGTTGGAGACGGGCCTGGTGGAACTGGAACGACTCACGATTGGAGAATCAGCGCCGAAATTGTGAGGAGGTGCTCCATTCCAGTAATCCTGGCAGGAGGGTTGAGACCGGAAAACGTGTTTCAAGCGGTCTCCATCGTCAAGCCTTATGCGGTAGATGTGGCATCGGGCGTAGAAACGAATGGACGAAAAGATGCATCCAAGTTGAACGCGTTCATCAGGGAGGTAAAACGTGCTTCATTCTGACAAAAGACGATTCCTGAAAATGGCAGAAAAAGCGAAAAAGCCGTGTGCAATCGCCCTGCACAAAGAGGTGACGTTAGACAAGACGCCATTGGAATGCTACGAGGCGCTGTATTCTGAGGGTGAGTCCTATATCCTGGAATCTGTGGAGAAGGAGAAGAGGCATGCGCGCTTTTCGTTTGTGGGTGTCAGTCCGAGCGCAATCATATCCGCAGACGGTGGAATGAAATTGGAGGCGCTGGACGATGCAGGCGAGCGGCTATTTGCGATGGCTAGCCCCTATCTCAAGTGTACAGATGCGTTCAATGCACTATCATCTCTTTTCAGGAGCATTGAGCATCACTCCAGCATCCATTTTGATAGGCACGTATTTGTGGGCGGTTTGATCGGCTACATCGCCTACGACGCAGCGCTCAGATGGGAGAATATAAAGAGCAGGCATGAGAAGAAGGACGATTTCAAATTCATGTTCTCCCCTTCGACAATCCTGTTTGACCATTTGGAGAATAAGACGTACATACTGTTCAACGCGCTGATAACGCCGGACATCTCTCCAGAAGAGGCATATGCTGATGCGGTAGAGAACATAAAGCGCATAGAGGCACGAATGAACGTCAAGTCTGCGCATGCGCCCAAGGTTTCAGTTGACACCCCACACTCAAACACAAGCAAGGACGAATACGAGGATATGGTCAGAAAGGCAAAAGAACACATCTACGATGGAGACATATTTCAGGTGGTTCTTTCCAGACGGTATGAGTTTGATGGCGAAAGCGATGCGTTGCAGGTTTACAAGAGATTGCGAGATGTTAATCCATCTCCCTATATGTACTGCGTTCAGTTTGGCGATGGTGCAATCATCGGTGCCAGCCCGGAGACGCTGGTGACAGTTCACGGCAGAAGGGTCATCACGAATCCAATTGCAGGTACGCGTGGAAGGGGTGCTACCAGGGAGGAGGATGAAAGGCTGGCAGAAGAGATGCGATACGATCCAAAGGAGGTTGCTGAGCACATCATGTTGGTCGACTTGGGAAGAAATGATGTCGCGAAAGTGTCCAAGCCAGGAAGCGTTGTAGTCGATGACTATATGTCAGTGCTGAAGTACTCGCACGTCCAGCACCTCGAGAGCACCGTGACAGGAATTCTGAAGGATGAATGCAGCATGTTTGATGCTATCCGGGCAATCTTTCCCGCAGGGACCGTTTCTGGAGCGCCAAAGATCAGGGCAATGGAAATCATAGATGAGCTGGAGAAAGACGCAAGAGACGTCTATGCAGGAGGGCTCGGCTATTTCTCGTTTAATGGGGATGCCGACTTTGCAATCATCATCAGGACAATCGTGAAGGAGGCCAATAAACTCCATATCCAAGCCGGTGCCGGGATCGTTGCAGATTCAGTTCCTGAGAATGAGTACTATGAGACTGAAAAGAAGATGGGTGCAATGCTCAGAGCGATTGAAACGCTGGAGGGCGTATGAAGACGCTGTTCATCAACAACAGGGATTCGTTCATATACAATCTGGTAGATTATGTAGCAGTAATCGAGCCAGACGTGGTCGTCGTGCCGAACACAGTTTCCATAGAAGAGGTAAGACAAATCAAGCCAGACGCGATCATCATCTCGCCGGGGCCGGGTAATCCTCATAACCAAAAAGACATCGGTTCGTGTTTAGGGATCATTAGA
Organism: Methanocellales archaeon; assembly: GCA_030018435.1. Classification (GTDB taxonomy): domain Archaea; phylum Halobacteriota; class UBA148; order UBA148; family JAUWXC01; genus JAUWXC01. Next base: position 36,428 of record JASEEY010000005.1, on the reverse strand, counting down.
GAGTTTAAAGAAACACCGATGTTGGGGGTTTGTCTCGGCCATCAGGCGATATGCATCGCGTTTGGCGGAAAGGTTGCGCATTCCCCCTTTGGTCCAGTCCATGGCAAGACATCCAAGATTGTACACGATGGCAAGGCGATATACGATGGGGTAGAAAATCCACTGATTGGAGGGCGGTACCATTCGTTGGCCGTCATAGAACTGCCAAGCGATCTTAGGGTGACGGCTGTTGATGAGGATGGCATAATAATGGGAGCGCGCCACATCAAATACCCCATTGAGGGTGTACAGTTTCATCCAGAGAGCGTGCTGACACCTGCTGGAAAGAAGATTATCCAAAACTTCATGGAGAGGGTATGTTGATCGATGACATTGTAGCGGAAACGAAAAAGAGGGTTAAGGACATAAAGCCCAGATCGTTTAAGGTTCAGACTAGGGATATCATAAGCGGGATGAGGGCAAAGTGGGAGGAGGAAAAAATTCCTCTTATTGCAGAAATCAAGCCCACATCGCCTTCTTACGGTAGAATCAAGGATATTTCGCAGGCAGATGCTGTGCACATCGCAAAAATGTTGGCTGAAGATGTTATTGCGATCTCAGTGCTTACTGAACCCAAGTTCTTTGGCGGCAGCATTGATCTTCTGACGGCAGTAAGAAACGCCGTTGATATACCAGTGCTGCGCAAGGACTTTATCATTGACGAACTACAGCTGCAGGAGGTTGAGTCGGACCTAATCCTGCTTATTGCAAGAATCTTGGGGGATGAGCTGGACTACTTCGTGACAAAGGCGCAATTCTATGGTTTTGAGCCCATCGTGGAAGTCCACTCGGAAGAAGAAATACGCTCCGCTTTGAATACCCCTACGAGAATCATAGGAATCAACAACAGAGACCTTAACACGCTAAATGTCGATTTGTCTGTAACCGAGAGGCTGGTATCGTGCATCAAAGAGGCCGATCCTGCACGCTTCATAATCAGCGAGAGCGGCATTAGCAGTGCAAAAGATGCCCGCAGGGTGATCGAAGCCGGTGTGGACGGCATACTGGTCGGCACAGCGATCATGCAGGATATCGGTAAGGCTAAAGAGATGGTCGACGCATTCCGGGGGAAATGATGGAGAAGACGTTCGGAAGATATGGCGGGCAATTTGTCCCTGAGGTCCTGATGCCTGCACTGGAAGAGCTTGCAGAGGGATATGAGAGATATAAGAATGAGTCCACGTTCATAGCAGAGTTGCGCCATTACCTGGAGGATTTTGGGGGGCGCCCCACTCCATTATATTATGCCCGACGGTTGAGCGAGCAATTTGACAAGAGGATATATCTAAAGCGCGAGGATCTCGTGCATGGAGGCGCTCACAAGTTAAATAACACGATGGGGCAGGCATTACTGGCTAAGTATATGGGAAAAAGACGTATCATCGCAGAAACCGGCGCCGGTCAACATGGCACGGCAACTGCAATGGCGGGAGCCGTCCTGGGCTTGAAGACAGTGATATATATGGGCGCAAAGGATGTGGAGCGCCAGAAGATGAATGTGTTCAGAATGAAACTGCTTGGCGCAGAGGTCATACCCGTGAAGTCTGGTTCTCGAACGCTGAAGGATGCCATCAACGAGGCGCTTAGGGATTGGGTGACGAACGTTGGCGACACGTATTATCTGATAGGCTCCGTCGTGGGTCCACATCCATATCCGACGATTGTCAGGGATTTTCAGAGCGTCATCGGTCATGAAACGAGAGAGCAAATCCTTGAAAAAGAAGGTGGATTACCAGACTCCATTGTAGCATGTGCGGGCGGTGGCAGCAATGCCATGGGCATATTTTATCCATTTCTCAAAGACGATGTTGCCCTGTTCGCCGTGGAGGCGGGCGGCAAAGGACTGAAGAAAACAGAAAAGGTGGCATATCACTCTGCCTCCTTGTGTGCTGGTGAGGAAGGCATACTTCACGGCGCGCGCACCAAGATCTTGCAAAATGAGTATGGACAGATCTTGGAGTCGCATTCTATCGCTCCTGGATTGGATTACTCCGGCGTAGGTCCCGAACTGGCACGTCTCGTCGATATTGGTAGGGTGAAAGCAAGGAACATCAGCGATGGGGAAGCGGTAGATGCGTTTCACCTGCTGAGCAGATTGGAAGGAATCGTTCCTGCCCTCGAGAGTGCACATGCCATTGCATATGTTCAAAAGGCAGAGGATGTAGGACGCTTGGTGATCATCAATCTCTCGGGCCGAGGAGACAAGGACGTTGAGATAGTGGCAGGGTTGAGATGAAGATAAAGAAAAAGTTCGACGCGTTGATGAGGAAAAAAGAGAGAGCACTCATTACATATATCTGCGCAGGAGACCCTACAGCAGAGAAAACCGTTGAGATCGTAGATGCACTAGTCAAAGGCGGTGTGGACATGATCGAATTGGGACTGCCGTTCTCAGACCCCATAGCAGATGGAGCCACGATTCAGGCGGCGATAGACAGAGCGCTGACATCAGGGATGAATCCGGACAAATTTTTCAGACTTGTTGGCTCCATGAACGTCGCTGTTCCGCTGATCGTGATGACCTATTATAACATCATATTCCGGAGGGGGGTTGAACGATTTGTATCTGATTGCAAATCTGCCGGCATCACTGGCATTATCGTGCCTGACCTGCCCGTGGAGGAATCCGAAGAATTACACCAATGTTGCCAAGACTCTGAAATAGACCTGATTTTCCTTGTGGCGCCCACCACAACAGAGGAGAGAATAAATTTAATCCTAAGTAAGGCATCTGGCTTTTTATACCTCGTGTCGCGGCTGGGCGTGACCGGTATGCGAGAGGACGTCGCGACATCAACGAGAGAGCTGTTAAAGCGCACAAAGGCGCCCATTCCCAAGGCGGTTGGATTTGGTATATCCAAGCCAGGACACGTCAAGAAGATCTTAGAGGCGGGAGCGGATGGTGTGATTGTTGGCTCTGCTTTTGTGAATATCATCGCGAAAAATGAGCCAAAAATGCTGGAAGACTTAGCAGGCTTAGCAGCGACGCTCAAGTCGGCCACGAAATGATGCACCGATAGGTTTAAATGTTTTTAGCGTGCTACTATGTGACACAGTAGCATAATACTGGAGGCGATAATATGTTCAAAATCGGAAAAAGAGTACGGATAGAAAGGATAACGGACAGGAAGAGTGGGAACTCATTGATCATCCCCTTAGACCATGGCATCTCCATAGGTCCTGTCAAGGGGCTGACGAACCTCGCGGAAACCGTAGACAAGGTGGCAGAAGGTGGCGCAAATGCAGTCCTGATGCAAAAAGGAATGGTCGCCTACGGTCACAGAGGATACGGCAGGGATATAGGTCTGATCATACACATGAGCGCCTCGACATCTCTTGGTCCAGACCCAAACAATAAGGTGCAGGTCTGTACTGTGGAAGAGGCAATAAAGATGGGTGCGGATGCTGTCAGCGTACACATCAACATTGGTTCCGAGACGGAGGCGGAACAACTGCAGAAACTGGGAAATGTAGCAGAACGCTGCGATGTCTGGGGGATGCCGTTACTGGCGATGATGTACCCCAGGGGGAAGAACATCAAGGATCCTTTCGATGCAGAAACGGTGGCACATGTAGCGCGAGCGGGAGCAGAACTCGGCGCTGACATAATTAAGACCAACTACACGGGCGACCCAGATACATTCAAGAAAGTCGTTCAGGGATGCCCTGTGCCGGTGGTAATAGCCGGCGGTCCAAAGACAAAAACCGACAGGGATATCCTCGAGATGGTCAGAGGGGCGATAGATGCAGGCGCGAAAGGCGTGGCTGTTGGAAGAAATGTATTCCAACATGCAAACCCGACAAAGATGACCAGGGCAGTAAGTAAGATAGTTCATAAGAACGCATCCGTGGAGGATGCGCTGGAGGTGCTCAAATGAAGGGGAAATCCCTGTGGGTCAAAGCCGATGAAGGGGCGTGGGAAGACAGAAAGTCAAGGATTACGACTGCCCTGGAATCTGGTGCTGATGTCGTGCTCGTGAACGAGGAAGATGTGGAAAAGGTGAGAACGCTGGGCAGCATCAAGGTAGCAGCGCCTCTCAAAGACGAGAAAAGCGATGCGGACATCGCCGTGATAGGAAAGAACAGCGAGGGCGATGGAACAAGGGTGCTGCCAGACGATCTTAAGGATTCCCCGGATTTGAACAGGCTCAAGTGTTTGTCTATAGATGGGAAGGAGACCGCAGCGTACGTTGTAATCAAAGGAAAGAGGTACGAAGAGTTTGCGGCTGCGCTGGGAAAAATCTGCGACCATTTAATAGTCATAGGTACCGACTGGAAAGTCATCCCCTTGGAGAATCTAATTGCAACACTCCAAGAGCACGATGTGGACATCATCGCAGGAGTTGGAAGTGCCGCAGAGGCCAAAGTCGCCCTCGAGACGCTGGAGCACGGTGCAGATGGAGTGCTTTTAGATGCTGATGCGCCAGAGGTAAAAAAGGTGGCGAGCATCATCGAAGGCATAGGGGCCAAGGGCATAACTCTAGCCTCGGCAAAAATCACCTTGGTGAAATCAGTCGGAATGGGCGACAGGGTCTGTGTGGATACGTGCTCGCTGTTATCCAAAGGAGAGGGCATGCTGGTTGGCTCACAATCCAATGGGTTATTCCTCGTACACGCTGAGACGGAAGAGAGCCCGTATGTAGCATCCCGCCCCTTCAGGGTGAATGCTGGGGCGGTTCATGCGTACGTCAAGGTGGGTGATAAAACTAAGTACCTTTCCGAATTAGGGGCGGGGGATGAGGTGTTGGTGGTGAGTGCCAAGGGCACCTCAAAGAAGGCAATAATAGGGCGAGTAAAGATCGAGCGAAGACCGCTCATGCTCGTCGAAGCCGAAATAAAAGGAGATAAGATAAAGACGATCCTTCAGAATGCAGAGACAATCAAACTCGTGTCCAAGGATGGAACGCCAAAAGCGGTCACAGCGCTCAAGCCAGGCGATGAGGTACTGGTGCACTACGAAGAAGGCGGCAGACATTTTGGCATGAAGGTAGAAGAGACGATCATCGAGAAGTAGGGAGCGATTATGAAGATAGGCGATGTCGATCTTTCGGTGCCCAGAATAGTTGGAGTGGTCAGTACCATCGATGAAGTTATCAACGCAGAAAGAGCAGGCGCTGATCTGCTGGAAATACGGATAGACCTGCTCGATAGGACGGAGAATGTGGACCAGTTTTTCAAGGATGTTCATCTATCCTCACCGTTGCCAGTTATCGCAACCAATCGTTGGTCAAAAGAGGGCGGCTCGTTTACCGGTTCAGAAGAGGAGAGAATTTCGATGCTGTTATCTGCGATGGAGCACTCTGATGCTGTGGACATTGAGCTGAGAGCTGCGGAAAGAAATGTCGTGACAGAGGGGGCAAAAAAGCAAGGGATGCCATCGATTATCTCCTATCACGATTTTGACAAAACGCCGCCCAAGGAGCAGATGATGCGCATGTTAGAAGAAGCACGTGGCGCAGGCGATATACCGAAATTAGCGGTCATGGCAAACTCGCTCGGCGACGTACTCAAGTTGCTGGAGGTCACGCTCCTGGCGCAAAAGCCCTTGTGCACGATTGCCATGGGCGCCCTCGGCGTTCACTCGAGAATTATTGCACCGCTGTATGGCTCTGCGTTGACATACGGTCATGCCGGCAGGGCCAAAGCGCCCGGGCAGCTTTCTGTGAGCGAACTGCGGAATACACTGGACGTATTACTGAGGCGGTAAGTTGAGATGAAAACTGTATATGGAGTGATCGGAGACCCTATAGAGCATAGCCTGTCGCCGGTCATGCATAATGCGGCATTTAGGCATTTGGGGATGGATTGTGTATACTATGCTTTTAGGGTCACTCTTGAGGATGTAAGGGATGCCATCCTGGGAGCGAAAGCACTCGGCTTTGGCGGGCTGAACGTAACCATACCACTCAAAGAAAGGGCTTTAGAAATTGTAAACGCCGACCCTATAGCCGAGGAAATCGGCGCAATCAATACCATCGATTTTAAGGATGGCATCATTGGTTACAATACCGACGGCATCGGCGCCAAACGCGCACTGAAAAAGCACAACATCAGCGTGAAGGATAAGCGGGTCCTGCTCTTGGGTGCTGGTGGCGCTGCGCGGGCGATAGCATTTCAACTCGCGCATGACGGCGCCGGTCTCATCATCGTCAACAGAACGGCGCCGCGAGCGGTCAAACTCGCACAGGACGTGAGGGGTGTAGGCGATGCAATAGGTACCGATATGGGCGACCTTGCCACACTGGTGAAGAAGGTCGACATACTGATCAACTCGACTTCGGTGGGAATGCACCCTGATGTGGATAAAACGCTTGTCACGGCTGACATGATGCACCCTGATCTGGTCGTATTCGACATCGTGTACAACCCCATCGAGACATGTCTGCTGAAAGAAGCAAGGAAGGCCGGCGCTTTGACGATAGACGGGGTCAACATGCTTGTACACCAGGGCGCAGAGTCGTTTAGGATCTGGACTGGACGAGAAGCACCAGTAAAGGTAATGGAGGATGCTGTGAGATGCGCGCTAAAACGCTAATCGTAGGCGGCGCCGGTGAGATGGGGCAGTGGTTCGCACGATTTCTAAAAGGGCAGGGCATGGACATCGCCATTGCGGACATCGACCCTCACACATCTGAAATAGCGAACGAACTGGGGGTTGCCCTGGGCGATGCCCAAAATGCAGGAGACTTTGATATCGTGCTGATATCAGTTCCAATCGATGTCACAGAGGAGGTGATATCCAGGATAGCGCCAAAGATGAGGCCAGGCAGCCTGCTCACGGACGTGACATCGGTCAAGAAAGGCCCTATGGAGGCAATGAAAAAGGCGCCAAAGGGTGTCGAGTTAATTGGAACGCATCCGATGTTCGGTCCCATGGTGCCGGATATAAAAGGACAGACCGTGATCCTGGTGCCCGTAGAAGGGCGGGACGAGAGATGGCTGCCAAAGATAAGGACCCTCTTTGAGGATAACGGGGCACACGTGGAGATACTCTCTGCAGAGGAGCATGATAGAATAATGGCAGTCGTCCAAGGGCTGACGCACTTTGCATACATCTCGACGGGTGCAACCCTGGACGCATTGGATTTCGACATAGGCAAATCGCGGAGATTCATGAGTCCTGTCTACGAGATCATGATCGATTTTGTGGGCAGAATCCTGGCGCAGAATCCACACCTGTATGCGACGATTCAGACCAATCCAGAGGTGGAGAAGGTGCGCAGCACGTTCATAGCCCAGTGTAAGGAGCTTTCGAAAGGCATCAAAAAGGATGACGTAGATGAGTTTGTCCGCTCGATGAGAAAGGCCGCGGCTCACTTTGGCGATACCGAGGCAGCACTCAGGCGATCAGACAAACTCGTGAACGCAAAGATCGCCGAGATAGAGGAGCTGATGCACTCAATTGGGACTGAGAGGGCGCTGCAGCACATCTACTCCGGTGTTGTGCACATTGGCGTTATCAGGAAGGTCACACCTCAAACCCTCGTGCTGGAAAGAAACGGGAAATGCACCAAGCTGAAAATCGAGAACGTTAAGCTGCTCAGTCCGGATGAGCTGCGACAGTGGAAGGTTGAGAATCTGGTGCATCACAGGCGAGACATATCCGTCGTTTTAGCTGAAAACGTCAAGCCAGACATCATCGCCCAAGTTGTCAAGGGCGTGGATGGCGTCACATCGGCAGAAGTGATAGACACATTCAAACTCAGGGAGGGACACCTCAGCATCACGCTCAGGGTCGCCATTCTTGGTGATAAAAATCCAAAAGATGTGCAGGGCGCAGTCGAAGAATTGTTGAAGGGGATTGCCGGAAAAATACGATAATCAATACGTTTGTTTCAGGCGGTCCACATCACTTCTTGACAGCCTCTATCTTGGTCAAGGCCCAGTCATATAGCTCAGTGGTCATTCTGAACTCACTTCTGGATAGCTTCTTGATTATTCCCATCGCCCTGGATTTTGATATTATGCGTTTTTCACAGGCATAGACGATCAATCCAAGAGTTCCGGTGTGAGTAAAACCTTCGGCTTCTGCGACTGCTCTGCCCTCTACCTCATCTAATATGAGTAAAACGTCTTTATTTTCCTTTGCATATCCGAGGATGCTGCACTCTCCCTCATCCAGTCCTTTTAGTTTCGTGTAATATTCTTTGGAACTGGGAGATTCGATGACCTCAATCCAGTCTTTGATCTTCCCCTTCAGGATTGCAACGTCAGCTAAAGTGCCAGATGTGATCTCTTTCTCGATCTCTTTGGTTATAAAAACTCTGCCGAAGACGTCCTTGATGAGGTCAAGCGATCCTGTCTTTGTTAACGCTATCAGTGAAGAAGCGTCAATCAGCACTTTCATGCCGTTTCCTCAACCTTAACAGATCCTCTTCAGCCTCCTCTGCCCCATATCTCATGAATGGGATGCCCTTTTCTGCAGCGTACTCTGCAAACTCCATGACAGACGTTCCAGCCAGTACAGCTGCTTTGCACAACGTTATCTTGTTATCTATGTAATCTCTCAGAGTCGCCTCCATTTTTATGCGACTTATGCCATCATCAAGGGCTTTTCTGATCACTTCTGATCTTGAGCTTTCGAGCATCCTGCTCAGCCTGTCTATCTCGCCTAACATCTCATTAGATATTCTTACCTGGACGTTGCCCATCTTCATCACATTACAAATCATTACTTTTCATTACACTTAAACATGTCGCTTAGTTTATTGGAGGGGATTGGCGGAAAAATACGATAGCTATGGCTGCAACTTTCCTTTTCCGCTCAGCTCGCGCTGACGTTCAACGTTCATCTCTATGAGTATTTCATAGATTTGTTTTACTGCACCCGCGTCAAGATTGCGCTCTGTTGCCGCTTCCACCATCCGGTTGAGCACGATCTCCCTCTGCTCCTCATCGTCGATGCCTATGCCCTCCTTTTTCTTTTCCTCCAGCACATCTTCCGCCAGATTAGTACGTTGAGCTATGAGTTCTACGATCTGGTCATCGATATTCTGGATTTTCTCCCGAACATCCTTTAACGACATCTTTCCACCCTTGCACCTTCATTATTGATCTTCGTCCTAATGATTTTTCCGTTGAAGTCGCTCCATGCTTCTTTCACAGCGCTTATTCTATCCTTTTTCACAAGAGCGCAAAACGCTGGACCCGTTCCTGATAGACTGGCACCGCTTGCACCCGCTTCTAATGCCTTGATGATGATGCATGGGTCAAATTCCAGAGCGACGCAATACAAAATACCATTTAACGTCATCGCCTTTTCGAATCTGTCTTCTAATGCTAAATCGTATGCCAGCTCCACCCAGGGGGCGATTAACTTCATCTTTTCCACGTTTGTCTCCGCGGTGAATACCTTCTCCTCGGGCACCAGAATCAGCACATCCTCGTCTCTTTCAACCCTCTTCACGAGTTGCATGGTCTTGTTATTGGTGACCACGATGCCACCTAAAAAAGAGGCTGCAGCATCGTCGAAGGCGCCGGTTACCGTCACTCCTACATCGAGAGCGGCATGAACTCCCAAGCGTACTGCTTCCAAAGCCTCCATTTTCTTGTCCAGCGCACTCAGCGTTGCTAGGACTGTTGCATTTGCCGCTGCAGAACTGCTCTTTAGCCCTCTGGCGATGGGTATCTCGCTGCTCGTTCTAACGTGCGCACCGCCTGCATAACCGAACTTTTGCAGCACCAACTCCACGCAGCGCTCTATCAGCGTAGCATCGCCACCGCCTTTAATCTCTCCTTGAATGCGCTTCATATCCTCGCCTAACTCGACCTCGGCGGTGGTTCGCAGATCAATGGCAAAGGCTGAACCTTTCCACGTTGCGATGGCGTTTATGATTGTGCCTGCGCCGCAGGCTGATGCGCATCCTCTTAAAGTCATGCTAACTCAAACTGCTACTTCATGACTTAAAACATTATAGGCGGAATAGGGAGCGGTGTTAACTGAAGGGAGTCAGTTATTGATAACTCATGCCTTTACTTCTACAACCTCTTCCCTTTTGAGAATGCCTGAGGCATATTCTATTGCAGCTACGATATCCTTGCTCTTATACCCTGCTGCAAGCAAATCTAAAATAAGGTAAATGGGAATCCTCGTACCCTTTATCATAGGTTTCCCTGCCATAACCCTTGGGTTAATCTCAATGCGATTCTCCATGCCATCACCAATGTTTCACATCGTTAAGTGACTATTTAAATATTTATAGAGGTCTTCGGGTGCTGCTAACCTAAGCGGAAATGCTCAAGGAACAAAACCAAAATACCCCATCTAGTAAGCCCGATCTACCTATCTGAATCCCCTCCCCCCCAGATATAAGAGAAACATAAGAGAAATAGGGAAGAAAGGATGCAGAAGAACCTCTACAGAAGGCTAACTTTGTCTTTGAAAATCTAACTCTAGAAAATGGACAAAAGAGCAAATAGATGGGCTAAGTTCAGTCCTGGGTTAGTATTACCCTTGGTTTATGATGAGGAGTTCATTTAACTCAACACTTTTAGTATTTCGATGAGCACTTCTTCACTTATCCTGTATCCACTGCTCACCAAATCTTCAATCATTTTTCTGGCCTCTTTTCGAGAAATTAACTTTTTGCTGACCAGTCTGATTATAAAACTGGTTGTCCAGTGTGCATCTAATCCTAAAGTTCTGGCAACGCCCTGGGCAACCACATCATCTATCATCAATTCGATGTTAAGATGTTTTGCCAGCACTATTGCTTCAGCCTCTCCTCCGCCTATATTTGCAAATTGGATTAGTCTCCTCGCTTCAGCCTTTTGTTCCGAGGTCAACTCTCTAACTTCAATGGTTCCCCTGTCAACGGCATTCTTGATGATATCAGCATCCAAAAATTTCTTTTCCAGACCCCTCTGGACAGTTTCTTCATAAACAGGAGTGGGGATGTAGATTTGATCATAAACTTTTCCTAACAAGTCTAAGTGATTTATCTTGGCTAGATAGATGAGCGGAGTAGAATTCAACACTGCTCTCAACTAAGACACCTTATCTGATCGGAAACTGATCCAAGTCCTTTTTTAAGTCCCCTATAGAGTACCCGATATGTATGTCACGCGTCTTGCACAGCTCGATCATTTCATACAAAGTCATCCCGGCTAACTCAGAGGCTTTTCCAATTGAGATTTTATGCTTTCTGAGCAGTTCTATGGCTTTTTCGATCTTGGCTTGCTTTAATGCCCTGTCCAATAGTTTCCTCACCATCTCAGACCTGTCCACTTGTGACTCTTCCTTTAATAGCTCGATATCCTTTATCATTTCATCGTCCAATCGCACAGATACGGTAGCAGGCATATCTTTTCACTGTGTATACTTTAATAAATTGCATACATAAAAAGATAACCCTTGTTTTGACATGGTGGGCTTATCTAATCGCTTAGAGATCCTTTTCAATTGACCAAGTACCTAATAGAGTACATCATCAGATTGGTTAAGAATGCCGCTGAATTATTAGTTGAATTAATGAGCAGGGGCAGAGAGTACATCAGCCACGTCTTAAGGAGAGGACGAGAGTAAAACGGTCGAAACTTAAAACGTTATGGGTAGAAAATGTAACATCATATATAACCCAACGACGATCAGCACTGCCCCGGTAACACGTTTGATGGTTGCACCGTATCGAGCAAATTTGCCGAGTTGCATAGATGACTTTGTGACATAGCCGATTACAAGTATCGGAATACCTAGCCCAAGTGAGTAAATGAATAGCATCATCGCGCCATAGAACAGGCTGGCTTTTATTGTTACCAATACTAAGATGGTGCCGAGTATCGGACCTATGCAGGGCACCCATGCGATGCCCAGCGATAGTCCGAGTATAAACCCTCCTAAAACGCTAGAAGATGATGTAGGAAGATTCAAACTCGGTAGTATCCTGCTTTTTAGCATCGACAATTTCCGTTCTAGTGACTCGGACAACATGTAAAGTCCAAGAAAAACGATTATGAGAGCAGCAGCCATTCGCAGGTATTGTGCATAACTGATGAATGCCATACCAAGGCTGAGGCTACTATGCCCATGGAGGTGAAGGCCATCGATAGTCCAATCACTATCGCCAACGGCCTGAGCCGTCCTTTTCCTGTAGAGTATGTCATCACCGCAGGAATAAGAGGGAGCACGCACGGTGATAGTACGCTCACGATTCCGGCAGAAAATGCGATTAAAGGAGATATATCAGTCATTCGATTTTCTCCTGAACGCCAAACTAATCAACGCCGCTACGCCAAGTACTGCTTCAAATCCAGGCGTGGGTGTTGGTGTTGCATCTTTTAGGTTTAAGGCGATTTGCATGTCTGTTTTGAACTCATCTGCTGGTACATATCCATACACTCTATGAACCTCGTCTCCATTGGAATTTAAAAACACGATCGTCGGGTAGCCCGTTACAGCATATTTCTGCCGTAGATCAGGACGGGCATTACAATCGACCTTGATATTCACAAAATTTTCAGATAACGCGATGATCTCGTCATCCACGTACACTTCGTCGTCCAGTTTTCTACAATACCCACACCACTCCGTATAGAAATCGATCATAACTGACATATTGTTGGAGTTGGCAAGCGCCATACCCTCTTCATATCCATGCCACTGAATCTCGGTGGCGCTCGTTATAGGAACCAACGCTTCCAGTAAAATTAATACCGTGAACAAAATTAACGCTCTTCTGACCATAGTTAACTACCGCTGAAGAATTGTTGTGAATTATTGTAAAGCGTAGCGGTATAGTTCGTAATATAATGCCCTGACTGATTTAATCCGCTCACCCCTTCATGAATGGTGATGTTTCCTTCTGCGTCATAGTTCGAATGGCAGTTCGTGCAGTATATCTGCTTGGTCAGGTTGTGCGCTAAATTGATGCCCTCTTCTGGACGATAGCCATGGCAGATGCATCCTGCGTTTTGATGCGCGCCGACCATCGCTGTGGCGACGACATCCGGATGGCATTTAACGCAGAACTCTGCAGAGCCGTAATCTGGAGAATCCTTCCTAGTGTAGAGCGTGTGACCGCCGAAAAATAGGGCATATGCTGTCAGTGATGTGGCAACCATCACCATCGCAATGCCGATTATGACCGCTTTTCTTCTACTTGACAGCATATTTCATCACTCATATGTTTTATCAGGATATGTATGGCACCATCTGCACAATCCAAAATTGGTCTTTGCATTTTCGTAAGAGGTTGCATTGTGGCATGTCTTACAGTCGATTATGCTGAGGACTGAAACACCGTCAACCATGTTGTTCCGCACATCAGATGTGACGTTGTGCCTGTCCGTATCATCGACAGGGTTAGATTGTACGGCATGGCAGCACTCGCACCACTTCCAGTAATACTCCGGGTAAGGATGATTTGAGGTAGTATGGCAGTCTACGCACCCTATTCCCGACGATGGCCCATGCACGCTCGCATTGAACATCGTGCTGTTCACGTATTTCGTGGGCGCATTTCGGGCATCATTCATATATGCAAAGTCATAGTGGCAGTTACCGCAGCTGCCGTCTGAAACGTTGTGCATGAGTTCGGTTACATTATAACCGCTGACAAACTTGCCATGACATTCTTTGCAGAGCGCATCTGACCAGTTAGCGCATACGTGTTCATAGAATCCTGTTACGTTGGGTGCATACGTGCCGTTGGTGATTTCTGGCGGGATGTTTAAGCCAGAGCCATTGAATGTGTTAACCATATTTTCGTAGCTGTGTGCACCACTTTGGTATCCCTGATAATGACAGCCTGCACACCAGTAGCTGTTGTTGACGGATGAGCCAACGATGTTGTCTCCTTTCCAATTTGCCGGTCTTCCCAATGCTATTGCGTCATGCTTTGTATCGTCATGACAGTATGTGCATGCGGATAAATCGTCTGTCCAATAATCGCCCCAGCGCTGTCCTGTGTTTACTTCGCTGTGGTGAAGTGGATCAGAAACTTGCGGGCCCATATATCCTTCCTGATGACATGATATACAGTTCACTGCCGAAACGTTCGAAGTGGAAAAAGTACCGTCAGATGCAAGATATAAGATTGGATGAATCTTGTTCGTGGCATTCCCGTGACATTTTGTGCAATCCAGAGTATCGTTATGTCTGCTCTTGCCTCCATGACAGTCAGTACACAGCGTATAATCCACGGTCGTCGGCATCTTCAGTGTTGAATTGTGTATCCGGCCAACATCATGACATCTGGAATCAACACAACTGGGATTCGTAATCCTTGGCGTGTGATTCTCAAGGTTCTTGAGGTCTGCATTGACAAAGGGAAATGCCGTCGAGGCGTTCTGATGGCAGTATGAACAGTTGGTATAGGGAGGAGTACCAGTTTGCAGATCAGTTCTCTTTCTGCCATAGTGATAGGTACAGTTAGGGCCACCTTGGACTCCGTCTTTATCTACATCAGTTATGTTGTGACCATAATCAGGGTCAGAGTTTGATAAGACCATCTCATTCACGTTTTGATGACAGGATATACAGGCCAATACGTCTGTTGATGCATTTGTTGCCGCCTTTATGTCCATGCCATTCCTGTAGTGCTCAAAGACGATTGGAGCATTATACTTCTCAACCTGAGAGCCACCAGAAATGTGGCAATCCAAGCAGATGTAAGGGCTCTTGTAATTAGATGGGTGCCCGTGTCCAGAGGGTTGAGTGCCATTGCCGTGACATGCCCAGCAACGCTTATTATCAGGATTTAAGGACGTACTAACACCGCTGTTTAAATTGACGTGAATTGAATTCGTTTGATTCATCGCGGAAACGTCCACATGTCCCTTATGCCCCTCATCTCCTCCTTTGATATCATGACAGTGAACACAATCGGGTCCACCCATCCCTCCATCCGCAGAAACACTTACGGTTAATAACGATATCCCCAAAGCAGATACAATCGCTATGAGTATTGCTATAATTAGAAGCCGCCAAATCGTCTTTGGTATCGTCATATTCTTCATCATGCACCTATTATTATTCTATCCTAAATATCTTTTTGGCAAATTAGGACTTTAAAACAGTGGGAATAAACCCTCCCCGGATCATGTGGTCTGCCAGGACGAGCGCAACCATCGCCTCTGCCACCGGAACGATTCGTGGGCATATGCATGGATCGTGGCGTCCTTTGATCTGTATTTCAGTGTTAACCTTCTTCGACAAATCCACGGTCTTCTGCGCTTTGGAGATAGAGGATGTTGGTTTGACTGCGATTCTGCATGTGATGGGCATGCCGTTGGATATTCCGCCAAGGATGCCCCCTGCATTGTTCGTCCCTGTCATCACAACGCCGCCCTTAATCCTGAACGGATCGTTCATCTCGCTCCCCTTCATCTTTGCTGCTCTAAAACCAGCTCCAATCTCAATGCCCTTGACGGCACCTATGCTCATCAACGCTTTTGCCAGATCCGCATCTAACTTGTCGAATACAGGCTCACCGACGCCTGGGGGCACGTTAAGCGCTAAAATTTCAACAACACCGCCGATGCTATCTCCCTCTGATTTTGCCCCCTCTACGCGCTTGCGCATCTTCTCTGCTATCTTGACGTCAGCACACCTGACTGGGTTCTTTTCCACATTTTTTCGTATTTGGTCTATGGTAACACCGCCGACCGAGATGCCGCCCACCTCAACGACATGACCCAAGATTTCCACGTTCTTCGTCCCGAGCAGCTTCTTGGCTATGGCACCAGCAGCAACCCTGCCAACTGTCTCTCGTGCAGAAGAGCGCCCTCCCCCTCTATAATCCCTAAAACCGTATTTCATCTCATATGTGAAATCAGCATGCCCAGGTCGCGGCGTATACCGCAACTCTTCGTACACGCCAGACTCAACGTCCTTATTCCGGACCAGCATCGAGATTGGTGTTCCGGTCGTCTTGCCCTCAAACACGCCTGACAGGATTTCCACGACATCTGGCTCTCCCCTAGGTGTAGTAACCTCGCTCTGCCCAGGTCGCCTCCTATCCAATTCAGCCTGGACATCTTTCTCACTTAAGGGCAATCCAGCTGGGCAGCCATCTACGACGGCACCTATTGCGGGACCATGACTCTCGCCCCATGTCGTAAGTCTAAACACCTGACCAAATGAATTTCCAGACATCATTCCACCCCTATATTCGCTCCCATGCTAAATAAGTCATCGAAAAAGTCTGGATATGATACCTCCACAGATTCCGCATCATCGACGATCGTCTCTCCTTTCGCGGCTAAACCGGCGATAGTAAGTGCCATCACAATCCTATGATCGTTGTACCCATGCAACTTGGCGCCATGCAAGCGCGATCCCTCAATGACCAAGCCATCTGGTAACTCCTTTATCTTCGCACCCATCTTTCTTAACTCCGTCGACATCGCTCTTAACCTGTCGGTCTCCTTGTAGCGCAGATGGGCGGCGTTGGTGATTTGTGTAACGCCTTCTGCGCAAGCTCCCAGTACTGCAAGAGTTGGAACCAAGTCCGGATGGGCACCTACATCGATCCTAATGCCCTTCAACTCTGCTCCATCAACGGTCACCATGCCTTTGTCTTGATTCCACATCACATTCGCGCCCATTTGCTGAAGGATGGAAACAATGGCAACATCTCCTTGTTTAGATGGAAATAGATTTCTCACCACAACTTTTGAATTGGTAATCGCTCCTGCTGCGAGCGAATATGATGCCGAAGAGAAATCGCCTGGAATGACGTATGAACCAAGATTAAACGCCTGCTTATGGGGGATTTCGAATTTGGTTAAATCCGTAACTACCTTGGCACTAGCACTTTCCAATACATCCAACGTCATCTCCACATATGGTTTGGATTTCAATTCACCGTCCACTCTTATTATGGTGTTCTCACTCGCAAAAGGACAGGCAAGTAACAGCGCAGAGATGAACTGTGAACTAATCTCCCCGCTAACGGTAGTCACACCTCCCCTGATCTTGCCCCTGACCACGATTGGCGCAGTCCCATCATCTTTGGTGGAGAACGCAACTGCTCCTAAATCGTTAATTGCTTTTAACAAAGGCCCATTAGGGCGTTTCCGCAGTGAATCATCTCCAGTCAGAACCACTGCTCCATCCATCAAACTTCCCACTGCGGTCATAAACCTGAGCGTCGTACCGGAGTTCGCGGCATCGATCACATCCTCCGGCGTTTTAGGGTGCCCGTCAACGCCGGCGATCTTCAAAACGCCCTCTTTTTCCTCGGGCGCATGTATCGTTGCCCCAAACGCCTCGCAGGCCCTAACAGTGGCCATCGTGTCTTTAGAGAGGAGTGGATACGAAATTTCCGCCTTCTTGCCAAGAGCAGCAATCGTTATCGCCCTGTGCGTGTAACTCTTGGACGGGGGCGCATAGATGTCCCCCCGAACTACGGAGGGCCGGACCCTAACTTTCATAGCGAATAGGTAATATTCTTAGTATGAGTATAATAGTTATGGTATTCGCATGTTGGTCAAAAGGTTAGAGCGCGAAATGGATATGCTAGGGCGCCACCTGATTGTCCTGAGAACAGTAGCACGGGAGGAACCCATCGGAATACTTAAGCTCGCTGAAGAGGTCGGATTCCCCAAGCACAAGGTGAGGTATTCGCTGAGGGTGTTAGAGCACGAGGGCTTAATTGAACCATCCCCCAGGGGTGCGATAACGACGAAAAAAGCGACAAAATTCATCGCTCAATTCGAATCAAAGATGAATCCACTGGAGAAAAAGTTGAGTCGTGTATCAAAAACCTTAAGATGAGGCGTAACTCTTTTTGTGATTTGCGACGTAAAAAGTACTACAAGCCGCCATAACTCAGTTGGTAGAGTGCCTGGCTGTTAACCACAAACTTTGAGAAAGTTTGATCAAAGTTGCGCGGAAACCAGGCTGTCACAGGTTCGAGTCCTGTTGGCGGCGTTTACGAGGCGGCATGAAATACGAGACCGAAAGGGACAAATTGATAGAAAAACTCAGGTCATATGGCATAAGCGAGCGCGTGGTGGAGGCGATGAGGAAGGTGCCAAGACATGAGTTCGTCCCGATGGAATTTAGAAGTCACGCATACGCTGACTGTCCGCTTCCAATAGGGCAAAACCAAACTATTTCGGCGCCGCATATGGTTGCAATGATGTGCGATTTGTTGGATTTACAAGATGGCATGAAAGTACTTGAGGTCGGCGCTGGATGTGGTTATCATGCGGCTGTCATGGCAGAATTGGTCGGAAAAGGACGTGTCTATGCCATAGAACGCTGGAAGTCGTTAGCTGAAATGGCGCGGAAGAATCTCAAGGCCACAGGCTATAAAAACGTGACCATCATCAAGGGAGACGGCACGTTGGGTTATGCCAAGCACGCTCCATATGACCGAATTAGCGTTGCATGCGCAGCACCAGACGCTCCGCCACCCTTGCTGGAGCAACTCAAACCAAATGGAAAGATGGTCATACCCATCGGGCGATATTTCCAAGAACTGTACTTAATCGAAAAGAAGAATGGCATCATCAGGAATGGAAAGGGGGGCGTGATGTTCGTCCCGCTGATAGGGAAATATGGATTTCACAAGTGATCATCTGAATTTTTCGGGCAACCTTCTCGCTAGTTCATCCAACTCTTTTATGACCCTTTCTGGGGAGTATGATGTCAGATCGCTTATCAGGCCCGGCTCGTTTAACATCTTCAGTTCGAGCGGGATCGAGACACCATCGACTGTCCTTGCATCCTTCATGTGCAATGAGAATGGAACCCTGCACAACTTGCCGGATGGCGTCTGCGAAGAGTCGATGTTGATCGCATTAGCACTTTTCTCATGACCACCCTTGACCTTTACAGCGACGTTCTTACCTACTTCTGCAACCCATTTTTCGGTAAAGGTTGACATCGAGTCCTTTGTAAACTTAAAATGCTTCTCGTAGAATGTGGGTGGCATCTCTTTCTTCAGGAACAAATAAACATGGAACGATGCCCCGGTCCAGCATACCCAGAGAGGCGATGTAAAGGATAGCTCTTCATCCTGGATTACCTCCACGAAGGCTTTTGTCACCTCTTGCGCATCTTTGGCCGAGACACCTTCGCCCCTGTCTATATCAAAGAAGATACGCTCTATGGGCCTATTCGCTCTTTCTGAGTTTGTGGCATAGAAGAAGTCTGACAATTTTCGCGGCGGGAAATACGTCCAGACATTTTCTTGTTCAGGCGTTAGTGGGCCTCTTGCATCAGACAATTTCTTTTCACTTCTAACCTCCAGCAACTCTGGCGTGACTGAATCTATCAACTCAGCAATGTAAAGTGGCTTTTCCTTCGAACCTCTCTTGAGGAAGTACTTGATTTTTCCGGAAGGCAGCCAGACCTTGCTCGCGATCTCTTTCTTATCTAAAAATTTCCTCAATTTTGGCGCCACCACGCCGTAAAACAATAGAACATCCGTATGACCATACGGGCGCATGATGTGATCTATATGCTCCTTTGCCAGCTCAGACAGACTCATCCCAACCACTGGTCCAAGGTCTTCTGTCCCTTGCCAGATGCCTCCGTTAATCGTGCTAATGCCTTGCGCACCCTGTCCTCAGAGAAATCGTGCTCGTCACATAGAAATCTTTCGACATCAACCTCTTTTGGCTCATGCCATGTTATCTTATAGTCAGATGTAGTGTCAGGGTCCAAGAAGACATCCTTGATGGCATCAAAATTCTCGATGTCCTTGTCGAGTTCGGCCAGTGCTCCTTCTATTGAGCCGTGCTTTTTGATTAGTTTTAGCGCACTCTTGGGTCCTATGCCCTTGATGCCTTCGTTGTAATCCGTGCCTATTAAAATCGCAATATCGACCAGCTGCTCTCTCGTTATCTCCAGCGCATCAAGCATCGATTTCAGTTCTATCATTTCCGGTTTCACATCTATATAGACGTTTTTTCCCGGCAGCTTCCTGCGCCCGGTGATCGTCAAATTTCTCACATGTCTGGGGGCGCCAAACAACAGCGCATCGTAATCTTGTGAGCCTACAGCATCAGCATCACCGTTGCTGACCATAAACGCAGCTTGTGCCTCTCCCTCTGATGGTGCCTGAACGCACGGGATTCCCATATGTCCCAGGAGCGCTTTGGCATCCTCGATTATTTGCCCGGTCACTCTTGCAGATGCCTGCGCATACTTTAGAGCCGCTTCCCCTTTCTCCTTCGCTTCGATCCACTGCTTTTCCGCTATACTCCTGATTTCCCTCCGCTCTTTAATCGTAGTAGCCTTGAACTCAGGCGGCTCCCCATCGAACACGAAGAGGGGGCGGATGCCTTCTTCGACAAGGTTCGTCGTCCTGTAAAGTAACCCAGAAAGATGCGATGTGATATTTCCCTTGGAATCCATTAACGGCGTGCCATCTGGCTGGCGAATGATGCTGAGAAACTGATACAGAATATTGTGTGCATCTATGGCTATTGTCTTTCCAAATAAATCCTTTAAGGAGATCTCCCGCTTTTCGACCAGATCTCCGAGATCTACGCCCATCGATTTCTCCAAATTCAATATGTCTTTAACGTCTTTATTACGTTTTTCCTCTCCCAAACTACATATAACTACAACCGCATATATCCCAGCAGCAAAGGTGCCATCATGGGGATTAAAATATCTCGTCCATGCTCCGAAGACCCAAACGAATTTATAGCGGAGGGCAGTTTTGGTAGATCATTCTCTATGAGACGTCTCTGCTCGCTACTAAAAAAGCACGTCACCGATCTAAAATGCTCTGAAAGTCTTGGCGTGGCCAAATTCGAGATGGATGGCAGAACTGTGATGCTTTACAGAAACGGACGAATAGACATAAGGCGGGTAAAGGATTTACGCGATGCCAAAGCGATTATGACCAAGATCAGGGAGATGACAAATCCCGCATTTGAATAGGCTACCGATATTGTCGTCGCGTCAGGGATTCTAGTGCCTCGTTAACCCTATTGAGCATCATATTCAGTTTCCTGTCTACATTATCCTCCACGCCTTGGATGTTGACCCTGAGGGACCTTTCCTTGGCGTCGACCTTATTCTCCACTATCCCCAGCCTGATATCGATGCTCAGGAGCAGCGCAGCCAGTGCTCCCACTAACACCATTGCTGCCAGAACTACGACAGAATCTCCCAAACCATATTGGCCAAGCCACCTATATGTGAGCACGAATGCAGAAATCACCATGACGGCCGAAAGTAAAATGTCCCTTGCTTCCATTATTACACCTCGTTTGGCAAAGACTAACTCCATGTCTATAGGTAATAACACACCTATATATTATAAATCTTCACTAACTAGCATGCCAGGAGCAAAATGAGATCCAAAACCATCGCAAATTACCTGCCGTTTATCTGCATGAGCGCCTTCTTGATAATCGTGCAAGTCCTCGCTTTACTGCTAACTCCCCAGATGATCGCTCATGAGATGCAGGCATTTGAAGACCCCCAGTCCGTCTGGAATCCTATCTGGTACATGGGTTTGATCCTGCTCTTCACGCTTGCCACGCTGTTCATCATAAAGTTGAAGTTGAGATGGGTTTTCCGTGCATTTATCATGCTCGCCATATGGTCTACGCTGTGGATCGTGCTCTTTGGACTGCTAATTTTTGCATCCCCGCTTGAGATTTCTGTAATCGGTTCACTACTTGGAGCGAGCATCCTCACAGTACTGGTATACAAATTCCCAGAATGGTATGTCATCGATGTCACGGGCGTTTTGATAGGTGCTGGTGTTACCGCTATATTCGGCATATCACTGGCGATCGCGCCCACGTTGCTTCTGCTGATAGGCTTGGCTGTATATGATGCCGTAGCGGTCTACAAGACCAAGCATATGATTGCGCTGGCAGAGGGTATGATGGAGCTGAGACTTCCGGTCATATTCGTCGTTCCAAAGCGCAGGGGCTACTCTTTTTTGAAGGATGAACCTAAAAAAGGCGAGAGGGGTGCGTATTTCATGGGGCTGGGCGATGCGGTCATACCCTCGATTCTCGTGGTGTCCGCCAAGGTCTTTACAGTTCCTCCTATGGGGTTCCTTAATCTTCCAGCGCTTGGCACCATCATCGGCACCTTAATCGGTTTTGGTGTACTGGCGAAATTTGTCGCAAAAGGAAAGCCACAGCCAGGGCTGCCATTCTTAAACACTGGTGCTATAATCGGATTCACGGTCGGGTGCTTGAGCGCTGGCGTTCTTTGAGCATCTCTATCAATCTCGCCTTCACCTCTGCTACGCCCTCGCCCGTCTTCGCAGACATGAGCGCATCTGCCTCTGCCTTTTTCATATCGCTCGTCAAATCACACTTGTTCGCCACCACCAGCACTGGAATCTTCAGCTCACTTTTGATCTCATCCAGCAGATGCTTTTGTGATGCCAGCGAATATCCACACGTCTCGCTTGGGTCCAGCATGAACAAGACTACATCACCAAGATGTCTGAGAGCAGATATGGCCTGCAGCTCAATTTTGTTCCTCTCTGACAGGGGCCTATCCAATAGCCCTGGCAGGTCTATCACTTGATACTTATGTCTTTCATGCATAAAATGCCCGATAGAAATCCCTTTCGTCGTAAATGGATACTCCGCTATCTCTGGTTTTGCAGTACTGATCGTGGCGACGAAACTCGATTTGCCGACATTGGTGTATCCCGATACTACTATTGTGGGCGCCTCGCTTACGTCTGGAAGGGAGCGCAGCGCATCTCTTGCCTTGTTCAAAAGCGCTAGGTCTGAATCCACCTCCAGAACGATCGAAGCAATGCGTCCAAATGCCCCCCGCCTAATCACGGAAGGGTTTCCCCCCTTCCGCAGCTTTCCGATGTGGCCCTTGGATATTTCCTTGACCTTGGCGCCCGCCCAGTGTACCGATGCTAAGGACATCTTGAGCCTGTCCACGCCGACCAGAATGTCAGTTAGATCCCTATAAAATGGTGGCAAATCATCAAGATTTGGGAATTGCTTTACAACGTAAATCAGATTGTCGGAAAGGATATTCGATGCCGTCATTATCATCGATTCTGCCGCCTCTCTCCTGTCCCTGGGCTTCGCCCTTCCTGCGCGCGATGCCCTTCTGAACGCCTTATCGACCAGCTCATCCGCCGTGGGAACTGTCGGTATCTTTTCAAATATCAACGCAACCCCCATGTATCTGATGCCCTGCATACCATATGAAACATGACAATCTCACGAAACGTATTTAACGTACCCTATAAATATTACTATTAATCATTATAATGGTGAAATCATGGAACTTCCACCGATACAAAGGGAGATTCTGACAGCTCTGATTAACCTGGCTCGGCAGAAAGGAATCGTAAGGGGCGAGGAAATCGCTAGGGTTATCGACCGCAACCCTGGTACGATTAGAAATCAAATGCAGGCCTTGAAGGCGCTGGGGCTCGCGGAGGGCGTCCCAGGACCTAAGGGGGGATATAAGCCAACTAGAGAGGCGTATGAAGCTCTCAGCATCGAAGAGGTGGAGGAGGAGGCGGCTGTTCCCATCTATAGGAATGGTGCCTTGGTTGAGGGGGCGACGGTTGCGGAAATCAATTTTACGACGGTGAGACATCCCTACTTATGTTACGCTGCCATAAAGGTCCTTGGAGATATACGGAATTTTAACGTGGGAGATAAGATTCAACTTGGACCCACACCGGTCAACAAATTGATGATCAGAGGTGATGTACGCGGACGCGACGACACGGATAACGTCATACTGTGCTCCATCTCAGAGATGATATCCCTGCCGAAAAGACCGATCAAGTACTACGTACCCGACAAGATGGTTTTTGTCACCCCCGACACGACAATACAAGAGGCGGCATGCACCCTGATCGAACATGGCATTCATGGTGCACCTGTGAAGGATAGAGGAAAAATAGTTGGAATTGTGACGTTCACTGACATTGGAAGAGCGATAGCAGAGAAAAAACTGAAGTCTCTGGTCAGGGATATAATGACCAGAGATATCATCACAATCGATGCAGGACAGACTCTTAACGATGCCATCAAAGTCTTAAATGAGCACAAAATAGGACGTCTTGTGGTAACTGAAAAAGGAAAATCGATAGGGATTATCACGAAGACCGATGTTCTAAGTGAGCTGGTTGTATATTGACGCTCTATTTTCTGCGTTTCTTCAGTTCGTTTGATAGGTCCTCAAGGGATACGTCATTGGACGCCATGAGTACCAAAGTATGGAATATCAAATCTGCGGACTCATGAACGATTTCGTCTTTATTTCCACTTTTGGCTGCGAGTATTAGTTCGCCCGACTCTTCGCTGACCTTTTCCAGAATTCTGTCCTCATCCTTCAGCAACGAGCAAACGTAAGAACCTTCTTTTGGATTTTCCCTTCTGTCGAGGATCACATCATAAACCTCTTGAATTATCGACAAATCTTTCATTTCTTCCTCCTCCGTAACTTGGTTGCTTCCGCTAGCGGATGTCTGGCATAGTCAAGTATATTGATGTCTGCCAATGAATGAAGCCCTATATCTCTGGCGGTTCTTTCCATCCCCAGTGGGACATCTTTTTCCAGCGTGAGTATGTATGCATCCATCATATCTATACCAAGCTTTTTAGCTGCAACGACCCTGTGATGACCATCTACTAATACCATCCTGTTTGGTTTTTGTATGACCACTAACGGCTCTGTCAGACCTTTTTTAAGTTCGTATATCCTGCCCTCGAGTTCATCTGCATAGATTTTCGGTTGCGTTGGCACGAGTTGGTTTATTGTCACCTCGCCTCTCTCCACATTTATCTTTGTATCATGAACGGTCTCCAAGGTCCTCTTTAACTTCCATACTTTTTCGGGCGTAGCCCTTTCGATCTGCGAGCGTATGACATCTGAGTTGCTGAGTAACCCCACTAAGCGCCCCTCATCATCTACAACGGGTAATTTGGAGAAGCCGGTTCTAAACATCACCCTTGCCGCATCTGTAAGGTCCATGGCAGGGTTGGCGACTATAAGGTCAGTTGACATGATCTTGGATATGCGGTCTTTTGGGTTGCGCCGCAGCAAATCCGCAGATGAAATATAGCCGATCACCTTTCCGTTCTCTACTACAGGAAAACTTTCATGTTCGGTCTTGCGGATGAGGTTAATGACATCTGCCACAGTGTTCTTGGGTGAAACGGTCACAACGTCATGGGTCATGTAATCTGCAACCTTGAGCTTGTCGGTCATGCCTCCCACCTGATTAGCAGAGAGTAATTATCAACAATTAGTATAAAGTCATATTGCAGTTGCAATTTTACGAAAGTTTTATATATCACCTCATCATTATTATCATTATGAGGTGAGGTAATGGTCAAAATAATCTACGCGCAGACCGTGCTTACCGATGAAGATCTGAAACGGTTGAAGAAGAAGACCGGTACAGATTCGACAAAGGAGGCACTCGCAACAGCAGTCCAACATTACCTCGAGTGTGATAGCACAGAAGTGGGTGAGCTATGGCAAAGGCGATTGGAGCATCTGGTAGAAAAGAAGCGATAGTCGTCCTAAGCATCCGTCTGTGCTAAAAAAGAACATAAGAGGTGTAGAAAAATGAAAGCAAATAGGAAATTCAGAGCGAACGAAGATGCAGTGAGCCCAGTCATTGGCGTCATTCTAATGGTCGCCATTACGGTCATTCTCGCAGCCATCATCGCAGCCTTCGTCTTCGGCATGGCGCCCCCAGCGATGGCGCCCCAGGCGAGCATTAGGGGTACGGTGGCACAAGTTGATACCACAAATTACATCAAGTTGGATCACCAAGGCGGAGACACGATAACTCTAGCGAGTTCGTCTATAAAAGTCTTGGTAGACGGTAAAGAGGTGACTAATGCCCTTGCAACCACTGACCAATTATCGACAGGCGAGAGCATGTATATATACAACAGCACTACAGACCGTGTCTTGACGCTAACAGTACCAACCACTGCTGAAGCGCAGGTTAGTCTGCCTGCAATTGGCGCATCAGTCAACATCAAGATCGTTGATGTCGCAAGCCAGCAGCTGATTGCAGACATAACCGTAAGAGGCTGAGCTGTAACGCAAATAAGCTAACACAAGCACAAGTGGTTAGAAACCTGCCAATTGGGGCTGATTTGCACGTCAGCCCCTTTTCTCCCTTTTTGTTTTGATTAGATTCACTTATGATTAGATGAATGATTAGATGGGTATGTAAATATGATTGAATGGGTGTAGGCAATGAAAAGGATGAAGGACTTCGCTAAAGGTTTTAGAGGGGACGAGGGAGTATCCCCGGTAATCGGCGAGATTTTGATGGTCGCGGTCGTGGTGATTTTGGCTGCGGTCATGGCAGCATACCTGTTCGGGATGGCGCCGATGAATGTTGCACCGCAGGCAAGCATCAGGGGTTCTGTGGAACAGATTCATAATTACAATTGCATCAAGTTGGAGCATCAGGGTGGAGAGGAAATTACCCTGACGGGTGCTTCTATAAGGGTTATTGTCAATGGAACTGTAATAGAAACGCTCCCGGGTGGAAAGCTGACGGCTGGAGAAAGCTGCTATATCTGGATAGAGGGCGGAAAATATCATCTGAGCGAGGATAAAGCAGCAGCGAATCCCGATTATCCATTGCCTGAGAATGGAAAGACCGCCACAGTAAAAATCGTGGACATCGCAAGCGAGCAATTGATTGCGGATATACGTGTTAGGGGTTAATTTTATTTTTTAGTGCAAGTACAATAGAACCGCTCGTCGTTGCTGTTGAAAAACAAAAATTTAAATCATAAGTCGTATGTTCATATTTTATCCGACATATTTATCAGCATACCAGCAGCCCAGAGGCTCGAAGATGGTACAAAGCGAGATTGAGCAAATCAAAAAGGCAGAGGTGAAGGCCTTAAAAATGGTAGAGAAGGCCCAAGCAGAGGCTGAAGAAACCATCAAAAAAGCGTACGAGGATGCTGAAAAACTAATTTTGGAACACCAAGAAAAGGCGAGAGAGATCATCGAGAAGGACAAGGAAAAAGCAGAGAAGGCTGCAACGAAAGAGGCGGAGAAACTCAGACAGCAGGGCAAAGAAGAGGCGGAGAAACTCAGAAAAAAGGCAGAGGGAAGGATTCCAAATGCGGTTAAATACGTCATTGAAAAGATAACAGGGGCGGTATAGTGTTCTTTCCAGCAGAAATGAAAAATGTGACGATAGTTACTCATGATGACTATCGGGAAAGGGTAATTTCCGCTCTTCATGAGGCTGGAGTCATGGAGATTACAAATGTCCAGGATTCAAAGGGCGAGGTCAGCGCAACCTTGGAACCAGGAGAATCCCACCCCTTGACCGGAAAGTGTGCAGAATATGAGTTGCGAGTTAGCCGCGTGCTGGATGCATTAAAGGGTTTTCAAGAGTCTAAGGAAAGTCTGCTAAAGCAGTTCCTCTTTCCTGAGCCCGTCGCTAAAACTTCTGTGGAGGAGAGGGCGCCCAATCAGTTATTTGATGAGGTCGAGTCTGTTTTAGAGAAGGCTGGAAGGGCAATTTCCATCCAAGATGAATTGGCTAGTATAGATGAAAAAATTGGTACACTGCAAGCGCAACGAGTGCCCCTTAAATTGCTGGAGCCATTCGACTTTGACCTTCGTCACTTGGGGGAATCAAAATACCTGTACATCGTTGCAGGAACGGTCAGGGTTGGGGATTATGAGCTGTTCGTACAGACGCTCTTCACAATTGAGGACATCCTGTTGCTCAAACGTCGAATTGGTGAGTTATATACGGTGGTCATCGCAGTGCCAGCCAGTGCAAGGGAAGAGCTTGACGATATCCTGAGAGGACGTATTTTCAGTGCGATTAAGGTTGAGCATCCAGAAGGCAAGGCAAGCCAACTTCTCGGGCAAATAGACGATGAAATAAAAAAGCTGGAGGGTCGTAAAAAAGAGTTATCTAAAGAGCTCAAAATCGTGCATGACAAGTGGAACAAGAAACTTCTGACCCTTCGAGAAGAACTGAAAATCGAAAAGGAGAGAATGGAGTTGCCCTCTAAGTTTGGCAAGACCGTAAACACGAGTGTTATTGAAGGATGGGTTCCTGCCAAAAATGTCGATGAGTTGAAGAAACTGTGTGATAACGCATCAGATGGACACGCTTTTTACGAATCCAGAGAGCCAGAGGCGGCGCCAGAGGAGATTCCGATCAAATACGCTAATCCTTCATGGCTGCGCCCATTCGAAACGTTGACGAAGATGTTCGGTCATCCCAAGTATGGGGAAGTAGACCCCACGATATTCTTTGGTACAACCCTCGTCGCGTTCTTTGGATTGATGCTTGGAGATGCCATCTATGGGTTGATTATCGTCCTAGTGGGATTTCTGCTTTACAGGGGCGCCGGAAAGGTAAGCGAGTCGATGCACGACATGAGCATCATCCTGATGGCAATAGGTGCATCGACCATTGTATTAGGAGCAATACAAGGGAGCTACTGTGGAGATGTATTCCCCAGATTTTGGGGTATGAACTCTCCATTCATGCTGATAGATCCATTGAGGGAGCCAAAAAAAGTCCTATTCATCGCCTTGGTAATAGGAATCGTTCACCTCAACGTTGGTCTGCTTTTGGCGGCCTATCAGAATGCACGAAAGAAAGCGTATCGAAATCTTTTAGGTGAGCAGATATCGATGTTCATCATCCAGCCATGTGCCGCCATACTGATCCTCGACTTCTTTAAGTGGGCGGCAATAGCGCCTTCTTTAAAGATCGTTGGAGGCGTGGGAATTCTTATCGGGGTAATCCTGATCGCCCTCAAAGAAGGCCCTCTCGGGGTGTTCGGTTTCACTGGATTTGTTGGCAACTGGCTATCGTATGCCAGGATTCTCGCATTAGCGCTAGCCACCAGCGGCATAGCGATGACTGTAAACATATTCGTCGAGTTGGTAGCACGCATCCATCCCGCAATGGTCATTTTGGCGGCATTTATCTTCGTATTTGGGCAGATATTCAACTGCGTGTTACAAGCGCTGGGAGCGTTCGTCCACTCACTGCGTTTGCATTATGTGGAGTTCTTTAATCAGTTCTATAGCGGTGATGGCAAGTACTTTATCCCATTCAAGTCTATTAGAAGATACACCAAACTAAAGACGTAAAATAAACAAAAGGAGGTAGAAAATGGTAGAATTTGGAATCGGCCTTGGGATTGCGATCATAGGATGTGGTATCGCAATCATGGGTTCTGCACTGGCACAAGGAATGGCAGCATCAGCTGCAGTAGGAGCAACCGCGGAAAACCCAGAAGCATTTGGTAAGAACGTGGTCTTTGCGGTACTGCCTGAAACGCAGGCCATCTACGCCTTGCTGATAGCGATCCTGATGATGGTCGGCATGGGATTGATCTGATGTAACAGTAAGAAATCAACATCCTATACATCATAGCGCATAACATGAGTGATCAGATGGATGGCATAGATAAAATTATATCCAAGATCGAGAGCGATGCAAAAGCAGAGATGCAGCGCATCAAAGCAGATGCCATGCAAGAGGCAAAGAAGATTTTAGATGACGCAAGAAGGAGGGGAGAGCAGGAGCACTCCAGAATACTCGAGAGAGGCAGGAAGGACATCGATGCACTGGTTAACAGGATCAAATCCGGGGCGAGAATCGATGCTATGCGGACTGTCATAGGTGCAAAAGACCAGGTTATCTCCCGGTGCTTTACCGAGGCAAGGGAAGCGCTGAGCAAATTGACTGCTACTAAAAAATACGAAACCGTTCTAAGAAATTTGATGACCGATGGAGCGAAGTTAGTAGGAAACGATGTTATCATCCTGTCAAATAAGAAGGACAAGAGTGTCGTTAAAAAGGTCATTTCAAGCATGTCCAAGAAAGGCGCAAAAATCAGCGTTGGCAAGAAAGACATCGATACCATTGGTGGTGTCGCTATCAAATCAAAATCCGGAGATATCATGGTGAACAATACGTTCGAGGCCAGATTAGAACGGCAAAAGAACGAGTTGCGGTATGAAATATCGAGGATTTTATACGGTGAGAAATGATGCTTGGCGATTTACTCAATTCATTGAACCAATTTGACAAACTTTTAGGCGCAGTGTCAATCGAATGGTTATACGCGATAGCGCTAGGGGTCTTTGCCGTCATCGTCGTGAAGGTAATCGCTCCCAAAGCAAAAATAATCGTAAATGCCATGCGCTTTGCATATCCTAACGCAAGGGTCAGAGCTATTGGTGTGCCCTACGTTCTTGCTGATAACGTACACCCACTCTTAGAATCAAAAAACGTCTCCGAGGTCATATCGAGAATTGCGGATAGCTATAAACTCGATGCGACCGGTGAGGATCCTGATGAGATCGAAAAGGCGCTAAATCTGGCTCTTTTTAAAACATATAAAAGCACCATCACCAGAGTGCCGAAGTGCATAAAACCCTTCTTGGAAGCATACATGATGAAGTTCGAGGCAGAGCAGCTGAAGGTCGCCATAAAGGGTAAAAATGCAGGGCTTTCACCGGATGGGATTAAGAAAAAAATGATTTCGGTGGGAAATATCACTCCAGACCTGATAGGAGAATTGGCAGAAGCGGATGATATGGGCAGAATCGTTCAGATATTGTCGGATATGCCGTATGGAAAAGAGCTCTCAAACGCCCTCCTCGATTACGAGAGGACGAAGTCGGTGCTGCCTCTCGAGTTAGCATTGGATGGGTGCGTATTTCAAGGACTTAGCGAGTCCGCACCTAAAATCCCTGCATCGATAGTTGCGCCTGTAAGCAAGTTCGTTGACACGTATGTTGATGTGACAAATATAAAAGCGCTCATGAGAGCTAAAAAGGAGGGTTTCGAACCTGAGACGATCCGAAAATACCTGTTGCCGGGTGGAACTCTTCCAGCGTGGATGCTCACCCAAGCTACAGAGTCCAGAGATATAGCAGAAATAGTCGCAACGCTGGAGAATACGGGATACGTAGAGCTTCTCAAGAAGGCAATGTCTGAATATGAGAAAAGCGGGAGCATCTATGCATTTGAGGCAATTTTCGATAGACGCTTATTGCATACGGTCTTCGAGTTTGCTAGAAAGAAAGTCTTTGACGTAGGACCGATAATGAGATTCATAGTAGCAAAAGATTATGAAGTTAGGAATATCAGGGCAGCTCTCCATGGAATTCGGGAGCATTTGTCGTTGGAAAAGATGAAGGATATCGTGATATGTGAGGAAGGCATATGAAAGCGGCTGTGATAGGAGATAGGAATATGACACTTGGTTTCTCGCTCGCAGGAGTGAAAAAGATGAGAGTAGCAGAAACCCCCCGAGAAACGGAAGAGGCGTTAAAACATTTTCTTGTCGATCCCGAGATAGGCATAATAATGCTATTGGATAGTCTGGCAGAGAGCATCAGACCGTTCATGAATAAAGTTCAAGGAAGAAAAGAGGTTTATCCCATCGTAGTTGAAGTGCCAGGAAAAGAAGGCTCCAGAGCAATCGACCCCATAAACAGACTGATTCGGAAGGCAGTCGGCATCGATGTAGAAAGGAGTGAGGTTAAATGACAGAAAAAGGCATCATCACCAGGGTCACCGGTCCGGTCATTTCTGCCAAAAACATGAGGGGCTCGAGGATGTACGAGTTGGTCCGCGTAGGAAATGAGCGATTAATCGGAGAGATAATTGGGTTGGATGAAGATGTAGCGACAATACAGGTATACGAGGAAACTGGTGGTGTCACCCCTGGCGAGGAAGTCATCTCAACTGGCATGCCGCTTTCCGTTGAACTGGGGCCAGGACTGCTTGGAAAGATATATGATGGCATTCAGCGCCCCCTTGATTTGATCAAATTGCAGATGGGGGACTACATAAAAAGAGGGGTTGAAGCACCTGCACTGGAGCGAGACAAGAAATGGGAGTTTGCACCTGTTGCCAAAAAAGGTGAAACGATGGGTCCTGGCGACATATTGGGAGTCGTACAAGAGACGAAAACGATCGAGCATAGAATCTTAGTTCCGCCGGGCATCACGGGGAAACTTCTCGAGATAGCTCCCAAGGGCAAATACACCATCGAAGAAACCATAGCAAAGATAAAAACGGCTGAAGGAGTCAAGAAAATCCAGATGCTCCAGAAATGGCCTGTCCGAACAGGAAGACCGTATGTCAAGAAACTGGATCCGAGTGTTCCCTTAATCACTGGCCAGAGGGTTATCGATACGTTCTTTCCCGTAGCAAAGGGTGGAACGGCTGCGATTCCAGGTCCCTTTGGAAGTGGAAAGACCGTGGTGCAGCAGCTGCTTGCCAAATGGGCAGATGCGGATGTAATCGTTTACGTTGGGTGTGGCGAGAGGGGGAATGAGATGGCAGACGTCCTCAGGGAATTTCCTGTGTTGGAGGACCCAAGAACGGGCGAACTTCTGATGAACAGAACGATGCTCATCGCCAATACCAGCAACATGCCAGTCGCAGCACGAGATGCAAGCGTGTATACAGGAATGACGCTTGCAGAATATTACCGGGACATGGGATACGATGTAGCGTTGATGGCCGACTCCACGTCAAGGTGGGCAGAAGCTATGAGGGAAATTTCCGGCAGGTTAGAGGAAATGCCAGGCGAGGAGGGTTATCCTGCGTACTTGGCATCCAGACTGGCGGATTTCTATGAGCGCTCGGGGCGCGCTATGTTAAACGGAAAGGATGAGAAGATAGGATCCATTTCCGTTATCGGGGCGGTATCTCCTCCTGGAGGGGACTTCTCAGAGCCCGTGACGCAGAATACGCTCAGGATTACGAAGGTCTTCTGGGCGCTGGACGCTGACCTGGCAAACAAGCGCCACTTCCCAGCGATCAACTGGTTGCAATCATATTCACTCTACCTTGATGGAGTCAAGGATTGGTGGCACAAAGAGGTAGGGGCAAAATGGGAGAAAATGAGAAATGAAGCGATGAGCCTGCTTCAGAAAGAGAGCGAATTACAGGAGATCGTGCAATTAGTTGGGCCAGACGCTCTTCCAGAAAGCGATCAGGCCGCTCTGGATGGGGCGAAAGCTATTAGAGAAGCATTCCTCATGCAAAACGCATTTCACAAAGTGGATACTTATTGTCCTAAAGAGAAACAATACAGGATGCTCGAGATCCTGCTGAAATTCAACGAGTTGATGTATGAAGCAATTCAAAAGGACGTTCCAATCGAGAGGATCAGGGGGTTGCCAGTTAAGGAAAAATTAGCCAGGATGGGCACCGTTCCAGATGCTGAGTATCAAAGGAGATTTGAGGAGATCGAAAAAGAAATGGAGGCTCAGTTTAAAGACATGGTGGGATGATCAATGGCGGTATCAAAAAGCAAGGAATATACGACCGTAACAGAGGTAAGCGGACCACTAATGGTCGTGGAGAAAGTTTCAGACGTGGCATATGGCGAGGTTGTAGAGATTGAGACGCCCTCCGGCGAAAGAAGGAGAGGGCAGGTGCTCGAAGCCCAGACTGATAAAGCGATCATCCAGGTATTTGAGGGCACACGTGACCTTGATACCGATTGGACATCGGTCAGGTTCACCGGCGAGACCATGAAAATTCCAGTGTCAATAGAGGTGCTGGGAAGGGTGTTCGATGGCACCGGAACGCCAATCGACGGCGGCCCGTCAATCATTCCGGAAAAAGTGCTGGATATATATGGTGCTCCGATTAACCCATACGCGAGGGAGTTTCCACGAGATTTTATCGAAACTGGCATTTCGACCATTGATGGGATGAATACGCTCGTCAGGGGTCAGAAGCTCCCCATATTCTCCGGTGCAGGGCTACCTCACAATGAACTGGCAGCACAAATAGCCAGGCAAGCAAAAGTTCTAGGAAAAAAGGAGGAGTTTGCGGTCGTGTTTGTAGCCATGGGCATTACCCATGAAGAGGCGAACTTCTTCATTCAGGATTTCGAGAGGACAGGTGCCTTGGAAAGAGCGGTGATGTTTCTCAATCTTGCTGATGATCCTGCTATAGAGAGGATTATAACTCCTAGATTGGGATTGACTACAGCGGAGTACCTTGCATTTGAGAAGGATATGCATATACTAGTCATTTTGACCAACTTGACAAATTATTGCGAAGCGCTCCGGGAAATCGCAGCCGCTAGGGGAGAGGTTCCAGGACGAAGAGGGTATCCTGGTTACATGTACACCGACCTGGCGTCGATTTACGAAAGAGCCGGTAGGATAAAAGGAAAGAAAGGATCGATCACCCAGATGCCGATGCTGACGATGCCGGATGATGATATAACGCATCCAATTCCTGATCTGACGGGTTACATTACAGAAGGACAAATCGTGTTATTCAGAGAGTTTAACAGAAAAGGCATCTATCCCCCAGTTGATGTTCTTCCATGCCTCTCGCGGTTGATGCAGGGTGGAATTGGCGAAGGGAGAACCAGAGAGGATCACGCCGATGTAAACGACCAACTTTATTCCGCCTACGCTGAAGGACGAAGATTGCGCGACTTGGTCGCAGTTGTAGGAGAGGAGGCACTAACCGATCTTGATAGAACCTATTTGGAATTCGCCGATCGATTTGAGGCGGAGTTTGTGAATCAAGCCGTCGATGAAGACAGGTCGATCGAGAAAACGCTTGAAATCGCTTGGAATCTGTTATCGATGCTTCCAGAGTCCGAGTTGAAGAGGATCGACCCAGAGTTTATCAAAAAGTATCATCCCAAACGCCGGGGTGGTAAAACTGGCTAGGGAGATCATCACCAGCATCCGACCGACAAGGATGGAGCTTTTAAAATTAAGAAAAAGACGGGTGCTGGCTGAAAAGGGGCATGACCTGTTGGAGGAGAAGAGGGACGCTTTAGTCATGGAGTTCTTCAAGTTTATAGAGATGCGCAGAGAGCTCAAAAAAGAGCTGGAGGAAAAAATCAAAAGAGCATATGAATCCTTGATAGAGGCGCAAATGATAATGGGGCGCTCTGGCGTGGAGGGCGCTTCCTATTCAGTTGCGGAGATGGCTGATGTGGCAGTCGACACCAAGAATATTATGGGCGCAAATATCCCAATCATAGAGGAGATGCCACTTCAAGAAGGCAGAGAAAGAGGATATGGCTATGCAGGTACATCAGTAAAGTTGGATGAAGCAGCGAGTTGTTTTGAGGAGGTGCTAAAGCACATCTTCAAACTGGCAGAAAACGATGGCGCAATAAGAATGCTGGCCCATGAGGTAGAAAAGACCAAAAGAAGGGTCAACGCGCTGGAAAATGTCTTCATACCCCAGCTCAGCGCAACGCAAAATTACATTGAGATGCACCTCGAAGAACTCGAAAGAGAAGATTTCTTCAGGAGAAAGAGGATCAAGGCACTGCTGGAAGAAATGTAGAAATAGGTAAAAGAATATCATTTAAAGGAGAGTCGCAAGCTATGGCGAGTATGTCCACCAATATGGTCTTTAATATGTTTTTGCCACTAATCTTTGCCGCTGCCGAAGTCTCACATGAGGTCCATCACGAGCCAACTATGTCGCCCACTGTGTTGTACTTATTATACTGGCTCTTCTGGGCAGCGCTGTTGGTGACCATAGTGCTGCTGGCAGCTTACGCAAGACATGCTGGCAAAGCAGAAGACATCGAATTTGCAGTTCTGATCACCATCATAGCCTCAAGCGCCATCATCATCTCTAGGGAAAAAGCGGTAGCAGAGTATGTGGAGCACCTGCCATCTGTTATTGGGTACATAACATTTGTCGTGATGATGATTGCAACGGCTTTTCTGGTGTTTTATGCGGTAGAGGGCAGGCATGCGCACCATTAAAGCATAGGAGATGACTATGGCTTTGGGTGACGAGTGGTTAAAGGAGCTTCTCAAAAAGCCAGACATGCGAGCTAAAATCTACCTGCTTTTTTTAGTGGGACAGATCTGTGCAGTAGCGTGTATAATAATCGGCGCTGTCATGCTTCTTCTATATGTGTTAGGTGTCATCTAAAAGTGAAGGATGTATTCCAGCGCTATGTATATGATATATATCGTGAGCATGATCGCCACTATGAATAACGCAAATCCGATGCTCTCGATATAGGGCATGGTCGGTTTAAATGTTTCCTTAAGTTGGTTTCTCTTTTCGCTAATGCTTGTGATGGCTGTTCCTGGTTCCTTAGTTATTAATTCAATTATGTAGTTGATGAAAGCGTAAGGATACGCAACAACTCCGATGAGCGACATACTTATCCTTATAAATAAGTTGGAGAAAAACACCGCAATCGTCGGGATCGGATCTGCGCCAAATCTGATGAGTCTGTCGTACATCTCTGTGAGATCTACTCTCTCTGCTCTCACAGCAGGTCTTTTAGCAACCCTGGAGACTTTCTTGGCTCCTTCCACATATGCCTGGTCTAACTTTCTGTCAAATGTAGTGAGCGGTCTCCTAACGAGCTCCACGGATTTCTTGGCCCCCTTTACATATGCCTGGTCTAACTCTCTGTCAAATGTAGTGAACGGTCTCCTAACGAGCTCCACGGATTTCTTGGCCCCC
>JASEEY010000004.1 GCA_030018435.1 Methanocellales archaeon | reverse complement strand
GTAGTCACCTTGAACGTGAATGAGTCTCAGGGGGAGCTGAATGAAACGTTGCAGTTTGCAGAGATTGGTCAAGGTCAGTATGTGGTGGTCGACATAAGCGAAAAAAGGCCATCGGAATGGTTTCACGTCATTGGTGCCAACGGTACTGAGATCAAAGGAGAAGGATATGACAAAGGTGTCACTGTCACTAAGTTGCCGGAAAGAAAGTACAAGGTCACTTTCGATAAACCCGCGAAAGGGGGCTACTCAATACACTGGGGTCCAGGATACTCGTACCAATGGTCAGATCCAGTTTTCGTCTTGGTCGGCAAACCAGGTGTAGTGGCTGGTGAGGTTCTGAGTCCGCTTGAGGCCGTTGTTGGAGGAGCTCTCTCTCTTACTGACCTGAACGATATGCTTCATAGTTACATCCCGGAAAACGTCGAGTTCAATCTGTATTTCTATGATAGCACAGGAGAGATCGCATATACCTATGAGGGCGAGAAGCTGACGATAATCAATGGCAATCCCACCACAGAAGCGGTGACGGTAAACGTGCCTGTATTTGCGACAATAGACGGAACAAATTATGAGACTTATGAGGCAAAATTGGTGTTGTGGTACAAATGAACCTTAGAAGAAGCGATGAGGCGCAAATCATCGTACTCGCGGGATTCATCCTAGCGATTGGCATCATCTTTTTCAGCGTCATTCTTCATTCAGCCGCCTTCGCGGGCCATCAGACGATAGTGCAAGAAACCAGTGATGTCAATTATGACTTTAAATGCCTGAAAAACGCCTATGGCGATGTCTTAAGAACGGTTTCGAATGCTGGTACGCAGAATCCGTTCGTCGATCCACAACTGGACGAGCTCACTGACTATGAGGATCAAATGGTCAGGTTATATGCATTGGAGGGATATGCTGTCATATTCGCACCACACGATCCTTCAGAAGATTATGATAGTGTCGCGAAAACAGCGACGGCGAAAATAACTCTCTCAGACGGCGAGACGACGTATATCGAGACGGTCACGTTTGATTTGAAATAGATGGAAAAGAGCTCAGAGGATTATCTCGATATCGAGCTCCTCTGCCAGCTCTTTATACCTGTTTCTGATGGTTACCTCTGTTACACCAGCTATATCTGCCACTTCTCTTTGCGTCCTCCTCTCTCCGCAGAGAATGGATGCAATATATATGGCAGCAGCTGCAACTCCTGTAGGACCTCTGCCGGACGTTAACTCCTTTTCCGCAGCCTGACGGAGAATTTCAACCGCTTTGGACTGGACATCTCCTTTGAGGTTTAATCCTGATGTAAACCTTGGCACATAATCGATGGGCGAAGTCGGCACGAGCTTAAGCTCCAGTTCTCTGGACACGAACCTATATGTGCGACCGATCTCCTTTCTGCTGACCCTCGATACCTCTGCGATTTCGTCCAAGGTCCTGGGTACAGAGCACTGTCTACATGCAGCATAAAGCGCAGCGGCTGCCACGCCCTCTATGCTTCTCCCCCTGATCAGGTTTTTCTCCACAGCCTTCCTATAGACGACTGCTGCGGCCTCTCTCACGTTTCTAGGAAGACCTAACGCAGACGCCATCCTGTCCAACTCAGACAGTGCAAATGCAAGATTTCGCTCCGTTGCATTACTCACTCTTATCCTGCGCTGCCACTTCCTCAGCCTGTATAACTGAGCCCTGCTGCCCGATGAGATGGATTTGCCATAAGAATCCCTATTCCTCCAGTCGATCATCGTGCTTAGACCTTTGTCATGAATGGTATAGGTCATCGGCGCCCCCACCCTGGAGCGTTTCATTCGCTGGTCATGATCAAAGGCCCTCCACTCCGGCCCCATGTCCATAAAGTCTTCCTCGACAACCAATCCGCACTCGTTGCACACGAGTTCTGCCCTCTCGTAATCATGCACGAGTTGGGTGCTTCCGCATTCTGGGCACTTGGCTCTTACACCCTCCTCTAAAGCCTCCTCTTTTTCGCTCTCTTTAACCTTCTCAGCCTTCTCCACTTCTTTTACCTTTTCAATTTCTTCCATAACCATCACCACGATTACAGAACGTAGACTCGCTGATTTTTCAGGGCATGTGCACGCGATGCACCATAAAGTCTGACGGAAATATAAGGACGTTTAACAGGACCGAAAACGTCGTACACTTCCCCTATCTTCTCCATGCGTTCGGTAACAACCACAGAATTGATTTTAGGCAATCCCTTTTCGAACTGACTTCGCACAATCAAGCCTTTATGGCTTGAAGGATGAAGAACAACGCCCAGTCTTTTCACACGCCTACCTCAGAGGAATATATAAAGAGGAATTATTCTTATATAAAGATTTCGCAAGCTTTAAATTTACTTTAGGAATTTTTGGGGGTTGACATTAATCACCTGATCTGCCTCTTTTTCATCCAATCCCGCACCTCTTGCGATTTCAAGTGCTCTTTGCTTAGGGATAAGGTCAGCTGGGCTATGCGCATCCGTATTGACGACCAATGTGGCACCGATCTTGGTAGCCATTCTTGCGATATGACCATTGGTCAGACAGTGCCCCCTTCGGGATGTGATTTCTAGGCAAACGTCATTATCCCGCGCAGCCTCGACATCCTCAATTGAGATGAGCCCGGGATGCGCTAGAATATCGACATCTTCTAGATGCGTAGCTGCGCTATTGGTTCCTGGGGCGACGGGTTCTATCAGCGTCTCCCCGTGCACGACGATCAATTCTGCACCCAATTTTTTTGCCTGGGTGACTATTTTCTCGATCTTGCTAGGTGGCATATGAGTTGGTTCTACGCCAATGAGGACTTCTATATCCCATTCCTTTCCGATGTCTTTCGTCCGCTTCAAGCTTCTCAGCACGGATTCGAGATTTGAAAAATCTACATGGTCGGTTATTCCAATCGCCGTATACCCATGAACTGCTGCGCGACGTACCAGTTCCGCGGGTAGCAATTCGCCATCGCTCAAAATCGTATGAGTATGTAGGTCGATCATGGTACCCACATCCGGCACAAAGGTTATAAGCATTCCTCTTATATTTGTTATGCAAAGGTGAAAAAGTGGTAGGAATACAGCGACTCGTGCTCGATGTCTTAAAACCTCATCGACCGTCAATGATGGACCTAGCCAAACAATTGAGCGAATTGAAGGGTGTGACTGGCGTTAACCTTTCCCTATACGAGGTGGACCAAGAGACAGAGAACATTAAGATCACTATCGAGGGTAATGACCTCGATTACAAGAAGGTAGAGGTTATCATCGAGGAGCTGGGGGCAGTAATTCATAGCGTTGATGGAGTCGCAGCTGGGTCCAAATTGGTTGAAGAAGTCGAAACGCCACAAGACAAGTAGGTCATTTCTTTTTGCGCAACTTTTGAATCTCTCTCGCTAGGTCTCTTGCGATCTCGGACTTAAGGCCAGCATCATCCACCCATATTCGCCCGCTGATTTCCCACCATGAGCCAGGATACGCCTTATCGGGCTCCACCTCTGGATGCAGGCCTAACTTTTTGGCTGCAGCTTCGAGCTCATTTAACCGTGGCTCGTGAACAGCATCCTCACTTGAGATGATTCTACCCCCGCTTCTGGGCTTGCTACCATCGATGTATACGGGCCAGATGATCATCCTGCCCTTTTTCTTCATCGTGTATCATCCATACATAGGCGTTATTAGACTTAAATAGTATGTGGTCAACATTGTTATCAAAGGACGTGATCACTTGCACGAGGTAACCGTGGACGTGGGGAAGGACATACTTGCCGCCAATAGAAAGGAGGCAGAGAGGAATCTCGCGGTATTGAATCAGCATGACATCAGGGTATATGATATTCTTGGTGCGATAGGCTCTGGTAAGACCGCCTTGATCGAAAAGGCCACCCCGCTATTGCAAGAGCGGGGGTATAGGGTGGGCGCAGTCGCAGGAGATGTCGCTGGAGAGGATGACTATCTGCGTATGAAGAGGCTCGGCATACCTGTGGTGAACATAAACACCGGCAAGGAATGTCATTTAGATGCGCACCTGATCCATCACGCTCTGGAGCAGTTGCCCTTAAATAATTTGGATTTCTTATTCATAGAAAACGTCGGAAACATGGTCTGTCCAGCCGATTTCCCCCTTGGAGCGCATGAACGCATAATCATCGTGAGCGTTACCGAGGGCGATGATGTCGTGCGCAAGCATCCAATGATCTTTCAGCAGTGCACCACCGGCATCATCAACAAGATCGACCTCGCAGATGCCATAGGCGCAGACGTAAAACGGATGGAAGCGGACATGAAACGAGTTGCTCCGTCTATCCACATGATTAAAAGCGATCTCAAGAGAGGGGTTGGCGTCAGCGAGTTTGTAGGATTGCTGGCTGATCGAAAATGATGGCTACATCAATAGCGCATCCCATGCAGGCGCTCGTCAAGTACCATGGTCTTAAAGACTGGGAACTGAGAATACCGTTTCATGACAGCATTTCCGTTAACGTTGACACACTCTGGACGAAAACGAGCGTTCAATTTGGCGATTTCGAGCAGGATGTCATTGAGATAAATGGCCGGCCCGTTCAAGGAGATGCTTTTCAACGATGTCTGGCCGTGGTGAATAGAGTAAGGGAACTGGCTGGCACCGATAATAGGATCAAAGTGATGTCTGCGAACAGCCTCAACTATACGGAGGCAAAAGGGCTGGGTTTTTCATCCTCAGGAGGAGCTGCACTGGCAGCTGCTGCATTTAAGGCCGCACGTCTCGACGAAGAGTACGGATGGGATCTAAGACTGATATCCAGAATTGCAAGGAGACTTGCAGGCTCTGCTTCCAGAAGTGTTGCAGGAGAGTATGCACGCTGGTATGCCGGAAAGGATGACGAAAGTTCTTACGCAGAAAAGATTGCCACCAAATCGGATTTGGACCTTGGCATGGTGGTCGTCCCACTCCCCTCAGACGTCAGGACAGAGGAGGCGCACTCAGAGGTGATGAGCTCACCTTTCCTAAGAGCAAGGATCAAGAGCGCGAGCGGGAGAGTCGAGGAGATGGAGGGCGCGATCAAGAGCGGTGATCTGGAGAAAGTTGCAGCCCTGGCAGAGGTCGACTCGCTCGAGCTGCACGGTCTGACGATGACCGGAAAGCGCGGACTGGTTGCATACAAACCGGAGAGCATTCAGGTGATGGGTGAAATCAGAAAGATGCGCCAGGAAGGCATCCCCGCCTACTTTTCCATGCAGACCGGCCCCAGCGTGTTCATCAATACATATCCAGAACGGATTTCTGATGTGCGAGAGCGCATAGAAGCGCTTGGGTTGAAGACGATTTCTGCCGGAGTTGGAAGTGAGGTGAAAATAGTATCTTCTCAAAGGGCTCGATACGAAAGCAATAAATACGCAACTACGCCATAACAATTTGTCATGAAATTGAAAATTGCGGTGAGTGTGTTTTTTGCCGTGTTGTTGGTTGGGAGTTCTGGATGCATTGGCGGGTTTGACTTTGAGAGGGTAGCAGAAACATCGCCGCAGATTCAAAGTTTTATGGCAGAGCACTCGAATGCCGAAATTAAATTATCCATTTAACCGAAGAGCAATCCGCCGCAATGATAGACGAAATAAGGGAGCAGTGCGGCGAGCAAATGGTTGCCAAGGAATATTACAAGGTAACGATCGATGACGAAGAATCTGGCTTAATGTTAATCGCGTATATCGATGCCAAAACCGAGTAACTTGAAGGCGCATGCATAAAAGGCGCAGAATCAACACCTACGCCCACGCCAACCGTAAGCCCCACCGCACCACAAGCAAGCATAAGGGGAACGGTGGTGCAAAGCGGTGGGTACAACCTAGTAAAACTTGAACACCAAGGCGGAGATACGATAACGGTAAGTGCCTCAACTCTTACCATTAGGGTAGGCGGATATACGACAACAGAAAGTGACTTTACCAGTAGGATTACCGGTGAGGTAGTAGGCGAGTTAGCCACGTATGATGAGACAACTACTCAACAACTCTCAATCGGTCAATGCTTGTACATATGGAATGATGGTACTACCAACCACTTTGACATAACGATGGGAACCCCTGGAGCGGATCTGCCTGCTGCAGGTAGCTCAGTCAATATTAAAATCATAGATGTCGCAAGCCAGCAGTTGATCGCAGACCTAACGGTGAGGGGCTAATCTTCTTTTTTCGCTTTTCAAGATTCACGCCAGAAGCCATAGAAAAAGACAAAAATTTGTTTACGATTTCGTCACCATACTATAACCTATTCCACCAGCACCGCATTCACGACTCCATCCTGTCCCGGCCTGGATGTTATCCGCGCCCTTCCCAGCTTGGTCTTGACGATTGCGCCCCTTGTCAGGATGTTGCGCCGCACATAGTGCTGGTTTGCTGGATTTAATTC
Source organism: Methanocellales archaeon (assembly GCA_030018435.1). Lineage (GTDB taxonomy): Archaea > Halobacteriota > UBA148 > UBA148 > JAUWXC01 > JAUWXC01. The sequence continues at coordinate 80,963 of JASEEY010000004.1, read as the reverse complement.
AACGGTTTCGATTTTCGCCGCTTTCGTCTTGCCTGTCTTGGGATTCGTGACGTTGGCAACGTCGCACTGGAAAAGGCGCACCTTCTTCTCGCCACCCCGGATGCGCACTTCTATCTGTCTTACCTCTCCAAGGCGGGGTTCCGTGGACTCGCGCCCCAACTCATATCTCATCTTGCCCCTTGATAACGTCAGTCTGCCGCCAGTCATCTTGCGCTTTGATTTACCCTGCCATTTCATTTCCAGCCCTCGTGTCTAACCAACTGAAGCAGAATATTATTTGTACCTTTCGCTCTATAGGGGGATGGAGAAAAATGACCGAACTGATGCAGACGGTTGCCATGCCATTTAGGAAGAGGGGGAAAACCGTTCTGATGACGAGCGAGTTCGTATTCGCCCTCTCCCTCGACTTGGGCTGGTTTTCGCCGGAACAGGCAAAGGAGGTGTTGGAGAGTGCCAAAGAGGCGGGACTTGTAACCGTGAAAAATGATGAGATAACGCCCAATTTTGATGCCACATCCATAGAAATTCCGTTCGGATTCAAGCCAGAGTTGAGTCAACTTAAGGAGCAACCTCTCTTTGATAAAATCATCGATTTAATCATGACGACCGGGATGAGCAGAAAAGAAGCCATAGCGCTGGTGAACGAGAAGCAGGAGCATCTAAAGCTGGTGATAGAAGTAACGGCTCTTCTGGTGGCGAAGGAACGCGGTGCTGATATCAGCCATTTGGCAGATGAAGTTTATAAGACGCTGACCGTTACTTCTTCCCAGCCAGCGTGAAATGCGCTATCAGCGCCTCCAATTGTATTCTTTCGTTTGCGCCTTCCGTCAGCCTGAAATCGGCCTCGCCGATCTTGTCAAGCAGTTCGACCCTCAGTTTCTCTGAGATTCCACCCAGATTCGCTATCGCCCCGTGAATCTGGTCTATTACATCCTCTCCAGACAAACCCTGGTCGATTAGCAGCACGTCCAGCTTGTCCCTTGCCTTCATGAAATCGCCCTTCAGTGCGAGCTCGATCAGCTCGTTCACCTCTTCCGGGCGCGCCATTGCGACCGTCTGATATATCGTTTCTGCATCGATTTTCTTGCCGAGAACTGCCGCTGACTGTAGGGTATTGATGGCCCTGCGCAGGTCCCCTCTCGCCACATACTTGATTGCCTCCAACCCATCGTCAGCGAGCTTCAGCTTCTCTTCCTTTACGATGTGCTTAATGCGTTTCTCGACATCTTTGTCAGATATCGGTCTGAATCTATACACCGCGCACCTGGACTGTATGGGCTCGATGATCTTGGAGGAGTAATTACAACTCAGGATGAATCTGCACGTGGTGGTAAATCGCTCCATTGTTCGTCTCAGCGCGGACTGTGCATCAGGCGTAAGCGCATCGGATTCATCGAGAAAGATGATTTTAAATGTCAACTTCCCCAGGGGGGCGGTTCGTGCGAAGTTCTTGATCTGGTTACGCACGACATCTATGCCCCTTTCATCCGAGGCGTTGAGTTCTGTAAAATTGTTTCTCCAACCCTCCCCAAACATATCTCTTGTAAGGGCAATGGCTGCCGCCGTCTTTCCCACACCAGAAGGACCAGCAAAAAGCAAATGTGGCAAGCCACCGGTCTTCACATACGATTTCAAGCGCTCGACAATTTGGTCCTGTCCAACGACATCGCCTAATGTCCTCGGTCGATATTTTTCGGTCCAGATTTCCTCGTTGATGGTGACCCCTCCAACATTACATCGTAATATTGGAGCTCAAGAACTTAACCTTTCGCGCTCGCTATTAGATGCACATAGCTGCTCGTCTTTTGTGTAAACTCTATTTTGTTATCACTGCCTTTTGTCTTTTTCATGCACTGCTTGAGTAAGCTACGCCACTGAGATATCATGAAGATGAAATATACCACAAACAGCAGTTCAACGAATTCATAGAGATAGCTCAGCGTCGCATCCGTATAAAGGTCGTAGAATCCGATGAACTCGTAGAACATCAAGATTAATATGGCGAAAATGACGGTAATCCACGTTCTTTTCAATATTGCTTTGTTCAAAAATAGCCGTGCCCGAAACATGTCGAAGTCGATTCTCTCATACGTCAGAGTGATATCGATTGCCATCGCTAGGAGGGTTAAAATGAACAAAAAATGCAATAACTCTGCTATCGTAACGTAGATCGTTGCCATTAACCCTCCTTCGATGACGAATTATCCTTTTCCATTAATATATATACGTTTCTTTTTTGCTATCACTTTTTATATACAGTTTTCATAAAACATAGGCATTTACATCGAAATCTTCAATTGGAATGATGTCAATTCAGAAACGCGATAGTCTCAGAGGAATGAATGTGATCAAGAAAGTACCAAGTCATTACGATCCGCAGAGGATAGAAAAGAAAATCATCAAGTTATGGGATGATACGCGAGCATATTCCAGCACACGAGAACGTCGAAGAGGTGGGCGCCAATTCTTTTTCTTGGACGGACCGCCTTACACCACGGGGAGCATCCATCTTGGAACGGCGTGGAACAAAATCATCAAGGATGTCATACTTCGCTACAAATCGATGAAGGGATTCGACGTTCTTGATAGGGCGGGATGGGACATGCATGGATTGCCCATTGAGGTCAAGGTTGAGGAATCATTGGGCTTCAAGTCCAAAAAAGATATCGAAGCATACGGGGTGGATAAATTCGTAGATACATGCAAGCGCTTCGCCCTTCAGCACAAGGATCAGATGGCCGCGCAGTTTCAACGCCTAGGGGCGTGGCTTGACTGGGAAAATCCCTACATGACGATCACTGACGAATATATCGAGGCGACATGGTGGACGCTGAAACAGGCGCATGAGAAGGGTCTGCTTGAGCGGGGCAGAAGAGTCGTGAACTGGTGTCCCAGATGTGAGACTGCTATAGCGGATTCTGAGGTCGAGTACGAGGACAGAACCGACCCTTCGATTTATGTCAAATTTCCGGTTGTGGGCGAGAAGGATACATACATCGTGATATGGACGACGACGCCCTGGACAATTCCAGCCAATGTGGCAATCGCCGTGCATCCAAGGTTTGGGTATGCAAGAGTGAGGGTTCGCAACGAAAGAGAGGAAATACTGATTCTCGCCTCCGAGCTGGTGGATCAAATCCTAGAAGGCCGTTATGAAGACTGTGAAATACTGGAAAAGTTTTCCGGCGCAGAGCTAGCAGGCATGAAATACCAGCATCCTCTTGATGATCTAATCCCACAGCAGCGCGAAATCGAGCACGCTGTATACACAGCAAGCTTTGTCACGCTGGAGATCTCTCCCGAAGTGGAGAACACCGGATGCGTGCACATTGCACCTGGACATGGTTTAGACGATTTCCTGCTTGGTGTGGAGCACGGGCTTCCAATCTTCTGTCCGGTAGGGTCAACTGGTCGTTTTACGAAGGAGGCAGGAGTCTACGCGGGCAAACAGGTTTTCGAGGCAAATTCCCAGGTCGTGCGCGATCTCAGCGAGAGAAACGCTCTACTTGCACAGGGCGAAATAACCCATCGATATGGTCACTGCTGGCGCTGCAAGACGCCCATAATATATCTGGCGACAAGGCAGTGGTTCCTCAAGGTCTCATCGCTAAAGGAGCGGATGCTCGATGCCATCGAGCACGTAAAATGGTATCCTGAATGGGCTGGATCCGCCAGGTTTAAGGACTGGGTTTCCTCTGCACAGGATTGGTGCATCTCCCGCCAGCGCTACTGGGGTACCCCCCTGCCGATTTGGATGTGCGAGTGTGGTGCGGTGGAGGTCATCGGCTCCATGGGCGAGCTCAGGAGAAAAGCAAATCTATCGGGCAAGGTCGAGCTTCACAAGCCATACCTGGATGAGATACAACTAAAATGCAAGTGCGGAGGGTCTATGAAGCGTGTGGAGGATGTGTTCGATGTGTGGTTTGATTCTGCTGTGGCATCCTGGGCCACGCTGAACTATCCGCATGATGAGAAGAAGTTCAAGGAGCTATGGCCTCCCGATTTCATCACCGAAGGCCATGACCAGACGAGGGGGTGGTTCTACTCGCAACTGGGAGCGTCCATGGCCGCGTTCAATGCGGCGCCATATAAGAGCGTGCTGATGCACGGCTTTACCCTGGATGAGGAAGGAAGGAAGATGTCCAAGAGTCTAGGTAACGTGGTCGCGCCAGAGGATGTCATAGAAAAATATGGTGCGGACACGTTACGCTTCTATTTGCTACTTGCGAACGCACCATGGGAGGACATCAGATTCAACTGGGAAGAGGTGCAGAATGTACATCGCATGTTAAACATCCTATGGAACGTCTATCGGTTTCCTTTACCCTACATGGTGCTCGATGGGTTCGATCCGTCCGCCGTATCCCTGGACAAGGTGAAGAGGAACTTGCGTCCAGAGGATGAATGGATCCTTTCCAGAACACAATCCTTAATCAAGGACGTGGAGGATGCAATGGATGGATACGAGCTGCATAGAGCATCCCGAATCCTGCAGAACTTCATCCTCGAGGGTTTGTCGAGATGGTATATTCAGCTGATACGTCCCAGGACTTGGATCGAAGCAGAAGATCCAGACAAGCTTGCTGCATATCGCGTGATATACGATGTCATGGAGACTGTCATTAAATTGATGGCACCTTTCACGCCCTTCATCGCGGAAGAGATGTATCAAAATCTTATAGCTGCGAAGCCCACGGTGCATGTGTGCGGCTGGCCAGCTCCGGATGAAACGTTGATCGATGATGGACTGGAAAGACACATGAATCTTGCCAGAGAGATCGTAGAAGCCGTATTCTCTGCCAGGCAGGAAGCGAAGCGAAAATTAAGATGGCCCGTCAGGCGAATCGTCATCTCGCCTAGGTTCGAGGTCGTAGTCGATGCCGTTGGCTCGTTAGAAAGGGTCATCAAAGAACAAGCGAATGCAAAGGAAATTGAGTTGCTAGGTGTTGGGGAAAAATGGAGCGAAACGTCATTGAAAGTCATTCCAGATCGAAGTGCCCTCGGGCCAGCGTTCAAGGATAGGACCGAAGAAGTCATCAGCGAACTGAAAAAACTGGACGGAAGAGAGCTGAGCAGGAAGATCGGAAAAGGCTATAAGCTCAAATTGGCTAAAGGCGAGGTCAAAATCACCAGGGACATGGTGAATTTCGTTGAATCCCTGCCTGAGAACGTCTTCGCTGGTGAGTTCACCAAAGGAAGGGTCTACGTGGATGTCTCTCTGACGGAGGAGATAAAAGCAGAGGGATTTGCCAAGGAAATCATCAGGCGCATTCAGGACATGAGAAAGACGCTGGACCTGAACGTGGAGGATTATATAAACGTGCTTGTGCAGATCAAAAGTGAGGATGTCGTGCGCCTCATAGAAAACTGGAAAACGTTCATCTCCACCGAGGTCAGGGCGAAGAAGCTGGATATTGCCCCTAAGCTTAAGGTGAAAGGCGATTTGGTGAAGCGCTGGATCGTGGAAGGTGTGGAAATGGAGTTTGGTATTGAGAAGTAATATTAGGTATTTTTACAGCTTTTTCTTCTTTAGGCTTTCGAAAAACGTCGAAAGTTTTATAAATAAATTAAACCTAAGTTCGAATATGAAAAAGAAGGAATTCGTGTATAGGCACATCCTTTATATGGTTTTAGAGCAGGGCGAGCAGGTAGCCACGCAACAGGAGCTTTCAAAGATACTGGGTATCTCCTTGAGCACAGTCAACTATGCCCTTAAGCCGCTGGTCAGGATGGGCACTGTCAAAATTAATCCGATGAACTTTAGGGTCATCGATGCGAAGAAGATATTGTTGTACTGGGCCTCGATCAGGAACGTTCCAAAGGATATCATTTACAGCACGAAAGTAGATGGCGTGATCGAAATCGAGAAGAGCATGCCAGATGACATTGTCTATGGCGCCTATTCTGCTTACAAGTTCAATTTCAAGGATGTTCCGGCTGATTACAGCGAAGTTTATGTCTACTCTCTCAAGAAGCTCGAAGACAGGTTTCCAAAGAAACCAGGACCAGCAAATCTATTCGTTCTGGAAAAAGACCCCTTGATAGAGAAATATGGGAGAACGACGACCATGGCGCAGACCTATGTCGATTTATGGAACATCAATACATGGTATGCTGGTGAGTTCATCAAAGCACTGGAGGGAAGAGTCGATGCAGTACTGGAGTGAGCTTCTGACGCAGAAGAGCTGGGAAGTTCTGCAAAAGCTGAGCAAAGAAGTGAATTTCATCCTCATAGGGGGCTGGGCAACCTATCTATGGACGAAGGCCAGCAAGTCAAGGGATATCGATATCGTTGTTGATTTCGCGACGCTGGGAAAGTTAAAGAAACGCTATGAGATGAGAAAAAATGACAGGCTGCGTAAATACGAGATAAAGATCGATGAGGTCGATGTCGACGTGTATGTGCCACATTACTCCAATCTGGCAATTCCGGTGGAAGACCTGGACAACTATATCACTAGGATCGAGAATCTGAGGACAATTGAACCTGAGGCGTTGCTGATCCTAAAACAGGGGGTGGAAATGCATCGTAGGCACTCGGTGAAAGGAAAGAAGGATCAGCTGGATATCATTGCACTGCTCATGCACTCTATCGATGTTGAAAAGTATTTGGCCCTGCTCAAGAAATATGGAAAGGAAGATTACATCGACGAGCTAATGAGGATAATAAAGACCTTTGACCAATACGAGTATCTAAACATCAACCCTAGACAATACAAGCTTTGGAAAAACAAGATTATTCCTCCTTTAAAATCTTCATGATGTCATCTTCCTTGAGATCGCGCCAGGCTTTGTAGGCATCGGCCACGGCAAAGATTGGTCCAGTTCGAATGTTGAGGCAAACAAGCTTATCCACGTGTGGCTCCACCAGACTTACGGCATTTTCTGAGCCTGTGGGGACTGCAACCACGATTTCCTTTACATCCCTACGCCTTACGGACTCTATCGCTGCAAGCATGGAGAAACCTGAGGCTATACCGTCATCGACTAAAATGACGGTTTTGTCCCTTAAGTCGGGAAAGGGGTTATCGCCCCTAAACAATCTCATTCGCTTGGTGATGTCTTCTTTTTCCTCCTCTATGCAGCTATTAATCTCCTCTTCGGTTAAACCAAGTGACCGAAGCAAAGGTTCGTTGAAAAGAATAACTCCATCCCAGCTTATCGCACCAAAGCCCGCCTCCCTGTTCCATGGGATGTGAATTTTTCTAACGAGAATTACGTCAAAATGAAGCCTCAGCCTTTTTGACAGGATAAATCCCACGGGAACGCCGCCTGCAGGAATGGCGAGGACATATGCCTCTGATTTTTTGTATCCTTTTAGCTTTTCGGCTAACTTCTCTCCCGCATGATCTCGATCGCGAAAGACGAAGGTGCAATTTCTGAGCGCAATGTCTTCGATAACTTTTTCGGTTTTTGTATCTACCCGCACCATAGCCTCCATCTCCAAATGCCCGTGTTTTAACCCTTCTCGACCGTTCGTTTTTATTGCATATAAATATGCCACTGGAAGCCGATTTCCAGGGTACGATTCTTATATATCCTTTTCCTTTAACATACTAGACGGTAGAATGAACTTCGCAGACTGGGAACCAATTTATCAAGAAATTTTGAAGGACTTTGGCTTTGACAGGAGCAGGGATGAGCACTCAGCCGAGATTTTATCCGAATCGTTGAAGGAGCGTTCGCTCAGCACCCAGAGGTTGCACAAATTGCTTCATCAAAAGTCCATCATCGTTTGCGGGAATGCGTCATCCCTCAAGGAAGAACTCGAGAGCGTCGATGTATCCAATCGCATGATTATCGCCGCAGATGGTGCAACATCAGTGCTACTGGAACATGCCATTCTCCCTGACATAGTCGTCACAGACCTAGATGGGGACATGGATGATATCATTTCCGCTGATAGGCTTGGAAGTGTCATCGTTGTCCATGCGCATGGGGATAATATTCCTGCTATAAAGCGATATGTGCCGTTACTCAATCACGTAATCGGAAGCGCACAATCCACACCACTGAAAAACATCTATAACTTCGGAGGCTTCACCGATGGAGATAGGTGCGTGTTCATGGCACATCACTTTGACGCGGAAAGTGTCACCCTCCTTGGATTTGATTTTGAGGATGCTGGTGTTAGCCCTATCAAGAAAAAGAAACTTCAATGGGCGAGGCGTTTGATTAAGATGTGCGAGTTCTAACATATGCTTCCGCGCAGTGCTCGCAACAAAACACCAGCTCCCCTCTAACCCCTCTTCTGACAGGTCTTTCGATGATCGCCCTTCCGCAAGATGCACACTTCATAGCCTCTTTTTTGACCAGAATTTTTCTAAGCTGTGTGTATCCAATCAGACCGAGCAACACCAAAGCGCAGATCGTCCTTATCATAGCCATCCCCCCAAGCCAAAGGAATAGGCGATCAGGATCGAGAAGACGATCATAGAACTGACATAGAGCGCAGCCGTCTCCCTGCCCATCGACTTCGCTATCACAAGAATTGTGGAGAGATTGGTCGCAGGACCGACGATCAAAAACACGAGTCCTGCACTTGGATTCATCCCCTTCTCGATGAGCGCGGCGACAAAAGGAACCGAGCCCGTTGAGCAGATGTACATGGGAGCGCCGATTAGGACCATTATGACCAGCGGCAGCAATCCTCGCCCCAGGTATTGTTGGATCAAATCAGGAGGGGCCAAGGCAGCGATTATTCCCGCTCCTAGAAGCCCTATGAGTACATACAGACCTATATCATCCACCATATCGACAAAACCATAGTGCAGCATCGCTTTTATTCCTTCTCCGAGTCTAAGTTTCTTGGTAAGGGTGTTGGCATTATGCTTCCCTCCTGTCGGTTTGGCTGTCTCGCTCTCTTTCAGAAGAATCCAAGCCAGGAGTCCTGTCGCAATTGCCACCCCAAAACAGGTTAAGACTTCCGCTAGAGCAAATTTCCATCCAAGCATTCCCACGGCAATCAGGATCGTGGTGATGGTTGTCGCGGGCGTTGCTATGAAGAATGCCAGGGTTGAGGCTTTAGAAGCTCCGGATTTGTACAAACCCAGGCCAGTGGGAATGACTCCACAGGAGCATAGTGGCAGCGGAATTCCGACTAGGGTTGCCATCAGGATTGATCGCAGATTGCCTTTGCCCAGATATCTCAGAACGATCTCAGAGGGGACGAACGCCTTCAGCAGTCCTGCGAACAAAAGCCCCAGCAACAACCAAGGTGCAGCCTCTTTCGTGAACTTCCATGTCCATAGCAGGATGTCGATTATTAGATCGACCACTTACCTCAGCTCCGCCTCATCTTCCAAGGAATAATGCAATGCCTATGCATGCAACTGCAGTTATCAAACCAACGATGAGCATCTGGATCCCATACTTCCACATACTCTCATCGCTCGTCCTCGCTAAATGCGCTCCCAACCCAAACAGGAGCAAAAACGCCATGATTAAGGATGCCTGAAATGCCTGAATCTCGGATATCAAACCATATGCGGTCAAGAAGAACGGTGATATGACGAGCATCGCTGCCAGTGCAGGACTCGCTCCATCGACGAATGCGGCAAAGAACCATGCAAATCTGGTCGCTTTTCCATGTTTTGTGGCCTTTAAGTCGATCAGCAGCGCACTCTCCAGTTCCTTGAGGTCTCTAATGCGCTCTGCTTTTTCAGTCATGTAGGCGCCGCTGACTCCGGAGATACCCATCGCAAGACTTGCAGCTATGCCAGTACTGATGATTATCATGTGGTCTATAACACCTGAGACGAACGCCCCTATGATGATGCCCAGCATCGTCAGAGCACCATCAAAGGCATTCATGACAAAATATCGTCTCGCAATCTCAGATAGTCCGGTAATCTCAAAGTAGACTCTGACCTTTTTTCTTATTTTCCTTAGTTTCATATATGATGAAGAAAGGTATACGCACAACCAAATAAAACTTAGCAGGCTTGATGTTTCATGAATTCACCAAAAGCGTACGCATCGATTTTAGTGGCAGTGCTACTCTGGTCGGCGTCGTTCGTTCTCGTCAAGATTGGATTGACAGAGGTAACACCGATCTACTTGGCAGCGTTGCGATTTTCTCTTGCCACAGTAGTATTTGCGGGCTGCGCGCTGGCAAAATTTGAGATGTGCCAGATCAAGACGTTCACGAAAAATAACTTTGCCACGTTGTTTGCTCTGGGCATCGTGGGGGTCACGCTCCCGAACATATCGCAGAACCTTGGCATGCGCCATATAACGGCATCCATGTCGAGCATTTTGCAAAATAGCAGTCCTACATTCACGTTGGTTCTGGCAGCGATATTCCTGCACGAGTCACTCGGTTACAGAAAAGTATCCGGCTTGGCCCTCTCATTGACAGGTGTCACCATCATCTCGCTCAATGGCGGTTTTTCACCCCTTGGAGACTCCATGGTATTCTATGGTAATCTGATGCTTCTCTTCTCGGCGGCATGCTACTCGATCTACACCATCATCGGCAAAAAGATCGTTGCAAATAATAGCCCCCTGCTCATCTTGGCAGTCAGCACGCTTATGGGAACAGTGCTATTGGACTTGATTTCCATAACAGTCGAGCCCGTGGAGTTCGCGTATCCAGCAAACATATGGGGCATCATACTAGGACTGTCAATCCTATGCACCGTCATTGGAACCTTGTTGTATTTCGAAGCGCTCAGAGAACTGGAGGCATCAAAGACGAACTTCTTCACATTTCTCATACCGGTTTTCGCTATCATCCAGGCATCCGTCTTTCTAGCAGAAAGAATTTACCTTTATCAAATAGGATGCGGTGTTTTGATCATAGGGGGCATTTGGCTCGCGCAGACAGAGTAAATCATTCTACTTTGATGACCTCATATTTCATCGAACCCAATCCCAGTTTTTCCGCTGCCTCCAGTTGATATTTAGAGTGCGTCCATTCGAAGATGGCATGAAACTTGTCCTCATCGCACTTTGCCATTGAGTTTGGGAGTGTTGGCGCTTGGTTAACCATGTCCACTGATGCTTTGTCGATCGCGAGTATGTCATCCGAGGCGAGGATGCCTAGGTCGGGCACGATGGGATTATCCGAGTAAGGGCAGCAGTCGCAGTGGGGCGTGATGTCGAGCAGAAAGTTCACATACCTAAAATTCTCCCTTCCGACACAGTCAATGACCGCCTTAGCGCAATCCGTGAGTCGCTCGCAGAGCTCTTGAGATGAGACCCAGTTGAGGGATATAGCATCTTTGCATACCTCGGCGCATCCCTGGCAGCGAACGCACTTTGTAGGGTCTATTTTCCAATCTTTTATGGCATCAACCGGACATATATCAATGCAGGCGCCGCATTTTGTACAGCGCTCAGGATTAACAGTTGGAGGCTCACGGATATGTACGTCGTATTTGGATGGCTTCGCAATACAACCAACGCCTATGCTCTTCAACGCACCGCCAAAACCGCTGTCTATATGTCCCTTGAAATGCGCCAGCGAAATCACCTTATCCGCCTCTGCGATGTGTCTTGCTACATACACTTTTTTGAGCTGAAGACCTTCGACCTGCACCTCTACACCATCAAAACCCTGCAGTCCATCGGCGATGATGATCGGTGCAGATAGCGTTTGAGACGTATACCCGTTTTCCTCAGCAGTCTCTATCTTGCTCACAGCAAAGCTCCTTTCCTTGGTCATCCCCAACCCTGTCGTTTCAGTCACGAAGGGTTTTCCGCCTTTGTCCTTCACCATCTGAACGACCTTTCTGATGAATACCGGGCGCAACGGCTTGGTTGTTCCATGAACGCCGAAATGAGTTTTAATTGCAACCTGGTCGCCTTTTGAGATGTTATCCAAAATGCCGCTCTTTAGTACCAAGCGCCCCAGCTTGTTGACAGCACTAAGCTTTGGCTGATACCACCTTTCTGGTTGGTCAACCGGCGCCCTGACGTCAGTGAAATATACCTGCGATGCGGTCATTATGTCAAAATAAGGTTGAGTATGATATAAAATGTTAATGGTGGGATGGAATATATCCCCGAATATTATAAATATCAATAACTATATATTTATAATAATTAATGATGTCTTAGGGAGTTGTGGGGGAGAAGTATGGAAACTATCGATGACCTTCCCAAGGAAAAACTAAGAGAATTATATCGCTTGAGTCTTGACATATTCGTCACCACTCTTGAGTCATTGGAAGAGGTTATCGGTAAGAAGGCACCCCTAGGAATTGTACGCCTCTCCTCCAAGAAACTTGGTGATCATTTAGAGGCGACACTGCGGGAGAAGATAGATGGAAAATGGACCTTTAAAAAGTTCGTAGAGGCACTCGTGGTGTATTTGAATGAAATTGGTCTGAGAGGAGAGTTGGTCAAGGCGAGCGCCGACGAGATCATCATTAGAAAGCACATATGCCCTCTGGGTGAGGCGGGCAAAAGATACCCCAATGTGTGCGTTTATAGAGTAGGCGCCCTGGCAGAAGCCGCTGGTAAGGCGTTAAATAAAGCGGTCGAACTTCAACATGTCAAAAACATCATTAAAGGCGATCGATATTGCGAATTTGTGTTGAGGCTGAGATGATCAATAATTTTTACAAACCTCCAGGAAGTTCTTAAGCAAATCCTCTCCATGCTCGGTATGCGATACTTCTGGGTGCCACTGTACACCATAGAGTGCTTTTTTAACGTGCTTCATGGCTTCTATCTCGCATATATCTGATCGTGCTAATAAGATGAAATCCTCTGGTAAAACGCTTACCTCATCGGCATGAGATGCCCAAGTTTTTATGCTGGGTGGGAACCCCTTGAATATGTCATTTTCATCGAGAATTTTGACCGCCACCTCCGCATACTCGCCATACTTACCTTTTTGCACTACTCCACCGAACGCGTTCGCCATCAGTTGATGTCCCAAGCAGATGCCCAAAATCGGTAGGTCGAGATTACGCACGTATTCCGTACAATTACCTGTTCGTTCCAAAGAGGGGCCTCCACTGAGAACTAATCCATCAGGCTCCTTTTCCAAGATCTCGTCTATGCTCAACTCATTGCTTACTATCGAGCTTTTAATGCCAAAGTCGCGCATTGCCCTGTGAATCAAATGGCAGAACTGTCCATAGTTGTTTATGACCAGAATTTTAAGATTCATGCGGAGATGACATCAGCGGTCATGGTACTTATAGATTTTTTGAAGTATGGAGCGTCACTTTCGCTCTGCTATCATCAACCTTATTTATCATAGCGCTGAGTTAGATATACCTCTCTAAAATGAATGAGACAAGAGGCCAGAGGTGTAAATATGATAAAGGATATTGCAGAGCAGTTGAGATCTCGTTTTTCTGAGATGGGGCTCGATATCCCGCTAGAGGACATCGAATCCAGACTGGAGGAGCTTATCAACAAGTTTAGGGTGCCAGTTGACGAGGCGAAGAGAAGCGTTGTTAGCCAATATTTGAAAGAGTCGAACATACCGAGAAGCGAATTTTATGGCGAGGATGCAAGTCTTGTCAAGGTAGGGGATATCTCCTCCGAGGGTCGATGGATTAGCCTTAAGGCAAAGGTTGTCCAACTTTGGTCGTCTGAGAGCGATAGCATAGCACAGGCGGGTTTAATAGGCGATGAAACTGGAGCGATCAAATTCGTGAACTGGGCGAAATCAGCTCGCCCCTTGGTCGAGGAGGGCAAGAGCTATGTATTCAAGAACGTAGTAACGGATTCATGGCAGGGAAGATTTCAGGTCAATTTCAATAAGAACACCGACATTCAGGAAATAGAGGAAGACATCGAGGTCGGGTCTTCCGCAGAGGAGGTCGCAGGTGCCATTGTTGACATCCAATCCGGCTCTGGTCTGATAAAAAGGTGCGAATCGTGCAATAGAGTCCTTATCAAAGGCTCCTGCGGCGAGCATGGAAAGGTCGAAGGAAAATACGATCTAAGGGTAAAAGCCGTCATAGATGATGGGAAAATCGTGAGAGATGCCATTCTAAACAGGGAAATTACCGAGAAGTCAACAGGCATCACGTTGGATATGGCAAGGGAGATGGCGGAAGAGGCGCTGGATCCGTCCAAGGTCATAGATGCAATTACGGAGCAGTTGATGGGGCGCTATTTTAATGTTAAAGGACCCAGGATCGGTCGCTATATCTTGGTGGAGGAAATGGAGAAAGTACATCCTGTCTCAGATGAAGAGATTCAAGGCACAATTGCCACGGCGGAGGGGTTATGATGTTAGAACGAGAAGTGGCTAAGCGGGTATTTGCTCAAGAGTACAACGCGTCCAACTTGACGTTCAAGGAGAGTGACGACCAATATAGTCCCCTGTATCTGCTGACATCCACCGGCGCAAAATGTAATCGCGTTTTCATTACTGGTACATTGACTGAAAAAGAGGATATTGGAGCCACTGCAGAGCATTGGCGCGCCAGGATAGCAGATCCAACTGGGGTCTTTACGATTTATGCGGGACAGTATCAACCAGAGGCAGCACAGATGCTGAGTGCAATCGAACCGCCACAATTCGTCGCAGTCGTCGGTAAAACGAACACCTACGATACTGGAGAAGGCATCATTACATCGATCAGACCCGAATCCATACAGATGATCGATGTTGAAACCCGGGACAGATGGATTCTTGAAACAGCCAAGCATACCTTAGAGCGCATTGCAGCGCTTGGAAGTGATAATGCTGATGCCATAAAAGCGAGAGAGCACTACTCACCTGATTTAGAGCGATACAAACAAATGGTGCTGCAAGCACTGAAGTCCATAGGTAAGAGACAGATTTCAGAGAAAAAAACTGAGGAAGGTAAAGCAGAGAAAGTAGAGTTTGAGGTAATGGATCTAAGCAAGTCTTAGATTGCCTGTGGAGGATATTTAATGGACTTCGTAATAGGAGCGCTCATAATCGGGATCTTCGCTGCTTTAATAATAGGTTACTACTTTGGAAGAAAAATCGTCGCAAGTGAGTATAGAGCGAGATTTGAGGAGTGGATACTTCAAAAGGAAAGCGAGATACGCGAGGATGCGATCAGAAGAAGCAGGCTCGTACTTGGAGGTAAATTCAGCGAGCAATTAGCACCCTACCTGCCAGATTTTGAGTATGACCCCACGGAAGTTAGATTCGTCGGTACACCCATAGACATGCTCGTCTTTAAGGGTTTGTCGGCAAATGCTCCCGAAGAGATAGTAATGCTCGAGATAAAAAGCGGAGAGGCAGGACTTTCTCAGCAGGAAAAAATGATCAAAGAGCTTGTGGACAATAAGAAAATCAGGTGGGAGTTGTATAGGGTTCCCAGCGACCTGACGAAGCCCTAGACCAGGTCAAAAAAGAAATGATGCAATCTAGGATCCCGGGTTAATTCTGGATGGAATGCAAGCGCCACCAATTTGTCCTGTTTTGCGGCAACGATGTAGCCATTGCATTTCGCAAGTATCTCGACATCCTCTCCAACTTTTGTGATGGCTGGCGCTCTGATGAAAACCGCATTGAACGGTTTTTCGCCTATGACGTCGATTTTGAGCGGGGTTTCAAACGACTCTCTCTGGCGGCCGAAGGCATTCCTCGTTACATGAATGTCCATCAAGCCATATCTGGCGAGCAGGATTAAGCCCGCGCACGTTCCAAGGATTGGTACACCATGCTTCGCAGCCGACTTGATTTCATCGACGATACCTTCCCTGAGCATCAATCTACCAATCGTCGTGCTCTCTCCGCCTGGTATGATGATGGCATCACAACTCGGAACGATGTCAGCGTGTTTTACCGAGATGACTTCGCCACCGCATCCTTCAGATAGTGCCCTCTCCGCTGCTCTTACATGCTCTTCTACACTTCCCTGCAGTGCGATGATGCCAACCCTCATCAGAACTACCAGCCGCGGGTTTGTAAAACCTCATCCTCGGTCAACGTATGAGTATCCAACCCCTTCATCGCACCGCCAAGTCCTTTAGAAATTTCAGCAAGCACTTCGGGTCTATCGTAATTGTTTACCGCCTCAACAATGGCTTTGGCCATCTTTTCCGGAGATTCTGCCTTAAAGATGCCTGAGCCAACGAAGACACCGTCCGCGCCCAGCTTCATCATCAGCGCCGCATCCGCGGGTGTGGCGATACCACCAGCTGCAAAATTCACCACCGGGAGACGCTGCATTTCCTCAGTTTCTTTAACGAATTCGAATGGTGCACCGATGTCACGCGCAACTTTCGTTAGCTCCTCATCGGTCTTTCCTTTCAATTCTCTAATGGTGCCCATGATCGCCCTCATGTGTCTGACGGCTTCTTTTACATCGCCAGTTCCAGCCTCGCCCTTCGTCCTGATCATCGCAGCCCCCTCATTTATGCGTCGTAGCGCCTCCCCCAAGTCGCGTGCACCGCACACAAATGGAACGGTAAATCTAAGCTTATCAATGTGATACCTTTCGTCAGCAGGCGTCAGCACCTCAGACTCATCTATCATGTCCACGCCCAGCGCCTCGAGTATCTCTGCTTCAACGAAGTGTCCTATTCGTACCTTCGCCATCACTGGAATCGTGACGGCATCCATAATTTCCAGTATTACTGCTGGGTCAGCCATCCTAGCAACTCCACCAGCAGCTCTGATGTCAGCTGGGACGGCATGGAGCGCCATCACTGCCACAGCTCCTGCCTCTTCTGCAACTCTGGCCTGCTCAGCGTTGGTGACGTCCATGATAACGCCACCTTTCTGCATCTTGGCAAAACCCCTCTTTAGCAATTCAGTCCCATGTCGCAATTCTTCTAATTTCATTGTGTCGTCCTTCTAAATTCGCTTCTCCTTTTGATATAATTAATGATAAAGTTGATGCTTATATACTGGGGTGCACATTTCCGCTCATCCTGATTAATGGCTTAGAAATATGTCTCCTCGCAGAAGGAGGCACCTCATATAGTCCCAAATCCAGTTCCCTATCGATAAGAATATGCTCCGATGCTTCAGCATGCGTTCCGCATTTCTTGCACCTGTACCCCTGGTTGCACCCGACGGATTTCATTCTCTTTCCACACTTACAAATGGGATTTTGTCGAACGAAACACTCTACAAGCGATTTGATTTCAATCTTTTCAAGATTAATTGTATGACCCTTTACGGCGCCGTAAACTGTTACTTCGTCACCGACACATAGCTTTCGCACCACATCCCTGAAGTTTTTCGTTGGCTCGTATGCTGCGCAGTCGATTTTATGCCCGTTTTCCGCGATGGAGAAGATAACGTGTCCCCCCTCAATCGTATGCGGTGGAGCGCTTACGGCTCCTCCCAGGATGTATGAACGCTCTTCCTTTACTGAGGTCATCCCTCCCTGCATGAGGTGCGCATCCGTGCCTTGGTTAGTCTTGAAGACGATGTGTCGCTCTACTGGCTCCGATCTGATCATTTCGAATGCTTTCTGAATCGCATCCACATCGTCGCCCCTAATGCCAAAGAGCACAGGGCATGGTGAACTTGGCGAGAATACGATCGTATTGTTGGTGATGTCTACGGTGTCCCATGTCAACGGATACGTGGCTTTGTTTGCTTCAAATGCCGATCTCTCGTCGATGTGCCTAGGGGTGCCACAGCGCTCTCTCTGCCTGTAGGCAATTAGTTCATAGCTATGGTCTTCCTCCAGCGTTGCGCCTACCGCAGCCAGTGCACCGATAACACCCCGCCCATTCTTAAATGCGCGCACCTGGCCGTATCTCCCAGCAAGGTCAATCGCCTCTTTGATGGCGACGATGTCCTGTACCGCTCTTTTAGAAAAATTCTTCACCTCTTCAGGAATCTCATCCAAGATCACGATGCCGGGATTCGTGTTGGGAGCGTCAAACTCTGCCATCTCTTCCACGGTGCGAACAACGACATCTTCAATTCGCGCTGCATAGCCGCTCTTTTCCTCAAGTTGGACGGCGATAGCACCGTTTCCTCTCGTTTTGTATCTGATATTGGGGTTAAGCCTTACCAACCTGGGGTGGCCGACCACCTCTCCGTAATTTTGTAACCGTTCCACTAATACTGCAGCTAAATACGTGGTGCACATGCCATTCTTGGAGTCAGTATCGTCGATTCCAATATACATTGATGTCCGAATATCATCATACATAATATTATATAGAAGTATTGGATGAGTAATATAATAAGATGAGGGAGTTACTATTATACCGGGTTTTAGATGTGTTAAAACGCACCGGATTCATTACATCGGAACTATGTGATGTTCGTCCCAGGTGTTTCGATCTGGTCGCAAGAAGAGGGCACATATTACTGTTGCTGAAGGTGCTTTTCAACATCGACGGATTGAACATGAGCTCTGCCAAGGAGATGAGATGTCTTGCGGAGCGATTAGTCAGCTCCCCCCTCGTAATTGGTGAGAGAACGTGTAACAAACCGTTGGAGAACGGCGTGGTATACATCCGCTACGGCATCCCATCCGTCAATCTACAAACCTTGCACGATCTCTTCATCTCCGGAATACCACCATTAATTTACGCTGCGCCGGGTGGATTGTATGTTAACATCGATGGCGATGCGCTGCGAGAGGCCAGAATGCGCTGGAAAATATCCCTCGGCGATCTCGCCTCCAAATTGGGCGTATCAAGGAGGGCCATCAACAAGTACGAGGAGGGCATGAATGCAACGGTTGATGTGGCACTGAAACTTGAATCCATTTTAGACATGGCACTGTTACATCCCATAGACCTGTTGCACATAGAATCTCAGAATCCACCATCACCGAGTCAGAAGCACCTGTCACCGATTGAGCGAGCGGTCTTTATGATGATGATTGACATTGGATTCGAGGTGTTACCTGTGGTACATGCACCGTTTAATGCACTGTCTCAAGACAAAACGGCCACAATACTCACAGGTGTCGGCAAATACACCAACCACATGATTAAAAGAGCAAAACTGATGGGCAGCATATCAGACGTGGCCAATACGCAATCCGTGTTCATCATCGAGGGCACATCCAAGTCATTACAAATAGGCAATACCACCTTGATGGAAAGAAGTGAGTTGGAGGCTCTGGAGGACTCGGGCGAATTTGTTACATTGATCCAGAGCAGAAAGACCGAATCCCCAAACTATATATAGAACCACAAACATCCTTTTTCGCTATTATTCTATAAGGGAGGCAGTATATGGCAGGACAATTGGCTGGACAACCTGTACTGATTCTAAGAGAGGGCAGCCAGAGGACAAGGGGCAGAGAGGCCCAGAGCATGAACATCATGGCTGCAAGGGCCGTCGCAGAAGCAGTCAGGACGACCTTGGGTCCGAAGGGCATGGACAAGATGCTCGTCGATAGCTTAGGTGATGTCGTGATCACGAACGATGGGGCGACGATTCTCAAGGAGATGGACATCGAGCACCCTGCGGCGAAGATGATGGTAGAAGTGGCAAAGACGCAGGATGATGAGGTTGGCGATGGAACGACAACTGCGGTGATTCTCGCTGGGGAGTTGCTCAAAAAGGCGGAATCGCTTTTAGATCAGGATATACATCCAACGGTCATCGCATCTGGGTATAGGCACGCCTCGGCCAAAGCAAAAGAGATTCTGGGTGAGATACATAGTAAGGTTGCCGCAGAAGACGAGGAATTGCTGAAGAAGATAGCAACAACGGCCATGATCGGAAAAGGTGCAGAGGTAACAGGGGATAAGCTGGCCGAACTCAGTGTCAAAGCGGTCAAGGCAGTCGCACAAGAGGATGGTTCGGTGGATGTTGACGATGTAAAAGTCGAGAAAAAGGTTGGTGGCAGCGTCGGCGACTCCGAGTTGGTCGAGGGTATGATAATTGACAAAGAAAGAGTGCGCTCTGATATGCCGAAGAAGGTGGAGAATGCGAAGATCGCTCTGATCGATTCTGCGCTGGAGATCGAGAAGACTGAGGTGGATGCTAAAATAGAGATTACATCTCCTGAACAGATGCAAGCATTCCTTGCCGAAGAAGAACGCATGTTGAAGAGCATGGTGGATGCCATCAAGGGTAGTGGCGCGAACGTCGTATTCTGCCAGAAGGGCATCGACGACCTGGCGCAACATTACCTCGCCAAGGCTGGTATTTTAGCCGCGAGAAGGGTCAAGGAATCTGACATGAAGAAGCTCGCCAAGGCGACAGGGGCAAAAATAGTTTCTAACATCCAGGAGGTCAGCAAGAATGACCTGGGATATGCGGGACTTGTCGAGGAAAGGACGATCGGCGAGGACGAAATGACATTTGTGGAAAAGTGCAAGAATCCCAAGGCGGTTTCCATCATGCTCAGGGGCGGAACAGAGCACGTCGTCGATGAAGTTGAGAGAGCTATGCACGATGCGTTATGCGTCGTAGGCGTAGCTGTAGAGGATGGGACTTTCGTTGTCGGTGGAGGCGCTGCTGAGATGGAACTGGCATCGGGGCTGAGAAAGTATGCTGTGACGGTAGGCGGCAGAGAGCAGCTGGCCATAGAAGCGTTCGCAGATGCGATGGAGGTCGTTCCCAGGACGTTGGCAGAGAGCGCTGGACTCGATCCGATAGATACATTGGTAGAGCTTCGTTCAGAGCACGAAAAGGGGAAGAAGCACACAGGGCTGAACGTAAACACAGGCAAAGTGACGGACATGGATAAAGTGGGCATCATAGAGCCCGCACGAATAAAAACGCAGGCCATTGGCTCCGCGGCAGAGGCAGCGACGATGATTCTGCGGATAGACGATGTGGTCGCAGCCGGTAAGCTAAAAGAAGGTGGCGCTGGCGGTCCTCCAGAGGGAATGGAGTACTAGTCCACCTTTTCCATTTTTAATTTTTGTAATCCGCCACTTGCGAGGTATCGGTTCCCCTATTTTTATCCCGATACCGATACCATTTTATACCATCCCGGTCATATCGGTTATGTGAGAATTTAGCCGATGCCGATAAAAAAGGAGCTATTGGAGAGAATTCAGGAAAAGAAAAAGCGTTTAGCCCAGATGCGACCTCTACCAAAGGATGTGATGAAAAGGCTGAGGGAAGAGCTACGACTGCTTCACACGTATCACTCCAATGCGATAGAGGGAAATACGCTGACGCTACAGGAAACTAAATTGATCTTAGAGCAGGGCATAACCGTTGGTGGAAAAAGCCTTCAAGAGCACTTGGAGGCAACAAATACCGCCGATGCCTACAAATTCATCGAAGAACTCGCGAAAGGTAAGAGGCACATCGCCCATGAGACTATCCAAGAGATACATGCGATAGTAACCAGGGGAATCCTCGCAGATCCCGGAAAATATCGCATTACCAACGTCAGAATCGTCGGTGCGATCAAAACGCCACCAGATTACACCAAAGTAGCTAAATTGATGGATGAACTTTTTGAAACGTTGAAAAAATCAAAATATGATCCTATTAGTATGGCCGCTTTACTGCATCACGGCATCGTCGCCATTCATCCGTTCATCGATGGCAACGGCCGCGTAGCAAGACTCGTCACGAACTTATATCTGACGCAGCACGGTTATCCGCCCATAGTGCTGAGAAAGGAGGATAGGAAGAAGTATTATGGAGCGCTGAAGAAGGCGGATCAGGACGATCCTGGGGCATTCATTAACTTCATTGCGAAGGCGGTGGATGAGGCGCTGACCTTCTATCTCTCAGCATCGGGTGGTGATGATGAGTTGCTACCGCTCGGAGAGCTCGCAAAGACGTCGCCATACTCCCAGGAATACCTAAGCCTGCTGGCGCGACAGGGCAAGTTAGACGCAATTAAGATCGACGGCGTCTGGCATGCATCGCGGAGAGCGCTGAGGCGATACACTTTAGTTTAAGCTTCGCGTACACTTCGTTTAAGCGGTAGCATACGCCCTTCGGGCTTAAGCATTCACAAAGTGGACGCGTACATAGATGGCTTATAGGCCTAGTTATTTCAATCCCACTATGGTCTGATTTTACACCTCAATCCTCTTCGTCACTGGATTGTAGATGCACGTTGGATCCTCCTCGAAGAAATCACCCTTATAGAACCATGCCTTCTGTCTACATCCGCCGCATACGTCCCTGTAATCGCAGATACCGCACTTGCCCTTCAGCAGCGTCTCTTTTCTGCGCAACTCGCAGAGCAACTCGCATGGATTTTCATTCCAGATTTCGTTGAACGTTCGCTTCCGAAGATTTCCGACCTTCCTATGAGGAGCGAAGTGACATGGATTGACATTGCCCAGATAATCGACGTTTGCAACCTTGTTTCCTATAGAACATCCTCCAGAGATTTTCAGCAACTCCCTCACAACGTTCATGCGCTCTGGGTCCTCTTTCTTGAGGCGTTCAAGGATGTAAACGCCATCCATCGGAGAATCCGTGCTTAGGATCTCGATGTCTTTACCCCTTAGTTCGACGGCCTTATCATACAGGCACTTGAGCACCTCCACCCTCTGCGCCTTCGTGACATCCCGGGCTGCGATGTTTTCTCCCCTGCCAGTCGGCACGAGATGATACAAACAGAATCGTGGAACTCCCATCTCCACTGCCAACGACAGCAGTGCAGGCACCTGATTCCAGTTGTCCTTGGTGATGGTGATCCTGAAGCCCGTTCTCAATCCAGCATCCATCGCATTCTTTATGCCATCTATTGACATCTGCCAGGCGCCCTGAACACCCCTAAACTCATCGTGAATCCCTGGCGTTGCTGCGTCTATGCTGACGCCTACGTAACGTATATCCGCATCCTTCAATTTTTGCGCAACCTTAAGTGTGATTAGTGTGCCGTTCGTGGAAATTACGGTTCGCAGCCCAACGTCTTTGGCGTGATTAGCCAGTGAAAAGAAATTCTTGCTCGCAAGGGGTTCGCCACCGGTAAAAATGAGCATTGGAATGCCCAACTCAGCGAGCTCATCAATAAATCGAATGCCCTCATCCAGCGTCAATTCATCGGGATGCGGACCTAATGTCGCATTAGCATAGCAGTGCTCGCACCTAAGGTTGCACGCTCGTGTGATGTTCCACATCACAACTGGTTTCCTCTCTGAGGAGAACCTGATCAAATCGTCCGGCGCTTCTGCCGCAGCCATCTCCTTTGCCCTAAGGGCAGCCCACACCGTTGCCTTGTCAGCCAGAACCTTGGAGAATATGATCACCTTGCCACCTCCAGTTCATCCAGCAAATCCTTGAAGGTAAACTTTTTTGGCAGTATATCTACGTGAATGTTATTGCTCGCTAATGCGTCTGCTGTCGGAGTCCCTATTGCAGCAATAGTCTTCCTGTTAACAGCCCTTATCACCTCATCTTTCTTGCCTAAATCCTCCGCCGTTTTGAGAAAATTGGCAACCGTCATCGCGCTTGTAAATATAAAGGTGTCGATTTTGCCATCCAGCGCAGCCTGGATGATGCCCTTCTGTGCCTTGCCTGTGGGGCGTATAATCTCATACACCTGAGCCTCATGCACGTGCGCACCATGTTTTTCAAGCCCTTCTATTAACGCCGGATCTCCATGGGAGCTCCGCACCACCTCGACCTCTTTTTCATTGATGAATGATGCTAGCGCACTCACAATCCCATCCGAGGAATACGTTGCCGGGATTATGTCAACATGTATGGCGTGCTTTTCCAGCTCTCGCTGTGTGTTGGGACCGATGGCGATTATGTTGCAGGCGTTCAGCGCATCTACAAATTTTTTGCTACCGACCTTTTCTAACGTGAATATGACGCCATTCGCGCTGGTGAAAATCACGTAGTCAATACTGCGATTCAAAACGCGCTGGACAAAAACATCAAACTCTGGATCGTTTCTCTCGCGAATTTCAATCATGGGCGCAGCAATCACATCATACCCATAGGATTTCGCCAGTTTGATCGAATCCGGCAGATATTGCTGGGGGCGCATTATCGCGATCGTTTTCATCTTAACTCCCAAGCGTTTCGCGCAACCTGACAACATCGCCCACCACAACTATTGCAGGCGGTTTTACGTTAGCCTTTTTTGCAATCTCGACTATGTTACGCAGCGTCCCAGTCGTAACTTTTTGCCCTTTCGTGGTGCCTTTCTCGATGACTGCAACGGGCGTCTCTGGATCTTTGCCATGCGCCATCAGCGCATTTACGTTGTGCTCGAGACGTTTCACGCCCATCAAAATGACCAGCGTGCCCCTGAGCTTCGCAAGCAAACTCCAATCAATTGCAGGTGTCTCCTTTGCCGCCTCGTGTCCTGTGACAAAGGTCACCATTGATGCGTAGTCCCTGTGCGTCATAGGGATGCCCGCATACGCTGGCGCTGCTATCGCGGATGTGATGCCCGGAACGATCTCGACCTCGATGTTCGAATCGATCAGCATCTCCGCCTCTTCCCCGCCCCGTCCGAAGAGGTAAGGATCGCCGCCCTTCAGCCTTACAACGGTCTTGCCCTCTTCAGCATATTTAACCATCATCCTATTGATCTCGCCCTGCTCGAACTTATGCAGACCTGCATGCTTGCCAACGTCTATCGCCTCAACGCCTGGGGGAAATCTCTTGACAATCTCTCTTCCAACAAGGTTGTCATATAATATTACGTCAGCCTCTTCGATGATGCGCTCCGCTTTCTTGGTGAGCAGTTCTGGGTCCCCAGGACCCGCGCCAACCAGGTACACCTTACCCTTTGATGCTCTTGATCGCCTCTTCAACCAGCTCAGCCCCGCCTTTGCGTTTCAGCTCAGTTCCCATTTCAACTGCAGCAGATTTATAATTGCTGACGTGGAAGGAGCGCTCCATCGATATACACCTCCACCCATCTGGCGAGAGTATCTCCGCCTTAACGATGATGGTATCATCATGGGCACGTGCAAGCACACCTATTGGAACGATGCACCCCCCTCCCAGAATCTTCAATATGGTCCTTTCAACCTCTATTTCGCGTCGGGATGGTTCGTGATTAAACTGCTTGAGTCTGTCATCCACATCCTTCCTCGTTATGACAGCTATGGCTCCCTGACCGGCAGATGGAACGATGGGTAGGCGCTCTGCATCCACATCAATCCCCATCCGCCTTAATCCTGCCTCTGCTAACACGATTCCGTCATAATCCCCTCTGCGTAACTTACGTAGCCTTGTATCCACATTGCCCCGCATACCTACGATGTTCAAATCCGATCTAAGTCTCAGCAATTGTGCCCTTCGCCGCAGACTGGAGGTACCTATAACTGCGCCTTCCGGCAACTCCTCAAACTTGAAGTTGCTGACCAGAACATCATACGGTGAATCTCTACGTAACACAGCACTGAGGACGAGCTGATGTGACCTCTCTGTTGGCACATCTTTCATGCTGTGCACCGCTACATCGATTTCGCCCTCTAACATCAATTCGTCTATTTCCCTGACGAAAATGCCAGTACCGACCTCATGCAATGGGCGATCTGCGAACATATCGCCACTGGTCTTGACGATTCTAAGCGTGGTTTGAATGCCTTTTTCCTGCAGCAGCGACCTAACGTATTCTGTCTGCGCTAACGCAAGTGCGCTGCCCCTCGAGCCTATGATCATGAGAGGTTTACCTCGTACGCATCTATCGTCCTTTTGATGTCCTCTTGCGTATGGGCATAAGACAAAAAGTTGGTCTCAAACTGGGATGGAGGGAGAAATACGCCATCCTTGTGCATCCTATGGAAGAACTGTTCATATCCGTCTTTATCACATTTGAGTGCATCCTGATAATTGCGTACGTTGCCCACAAAAAACACCTTGAACATGGACCCGATGCCAGCAACGGTATAATCGAGACCTTTATCTGCCACGATGTCTCTCAGCTGAATTCTGAGCGAGTTGCCCGCATCGTTGAGCTTTCCATGAACGTTCTCGCTGCGCAGCACCTCTATCGTTGCCAAGCCAGCGGTGAGCGACACGGGATTGCCGTTGAATGTTCCAGCCTGATATACCTTGCCTGCTGGTGAAACGCATTCCATTATCTCCCGCCTACCTCCAACTGCACCTATGGGGAAGCCGCCTCCGAGTATCTTGCCAAGTGTTGTGATGTCGGGTGTCACATTATAATATTCTTGGGCGCCGCCCATTGCCAGTCGAAAACCGGTGATGATCTCGTCGAAGATTAACAGTATATCGTGCTCCTTCGTCAAAGCGCGCACCTCTTTGAGATATCCGTCCTCTGGCAGAATAGGTCCCACATTGCCCATCACGGGCTCCATTATGACGGCTGCTATATCCTCCTTGAAGCTGTCGATGACATTAGACATTGCCTCTCTATCGTTAAATGGTACCTGCAGCGTGTGTTTCGTGAATTCAGGGGGGATGCCCGACGAACCTGGCATACCCATCGTAGCAACGCCCGAGCCTGCCTTCACCAGCACAGCATCATGCGCGCCATGAAAGCCACCCTCTATCTTTACTATTTTATTTTTCCCCGTAAAGCCGCGTGCAATCCTCATCGCACTCATCGTCGCCTCTGTTCCGGTGCTGACGAAACGCACCATATCGACGCTTTTATAGTAGCGGGTTATCTCCTTCGCCAGCGCTACCTCCTGCTCGATCGGCGTTCCATAAAGCCAGCCCTTGTCCAATTGACCTATGACCGCCATTTTGATGGCGGGGTGCGCATGTCCCAGTATGAGGGGGCCATACCCCATGCAATAATCTACATATTCATTTCCATCTATATCCACAATCCTGGAGCTTTGAGCAGATTTAACATAGAAAGGATAGGGCTTGATCGCCCTAACAGGCGAACTAACACCACCAGGCAAGAGCTTTCGTGCCTCGCTGAACAACTCTTCCGAGTTCATCCGAGCCACTCCGCGACGTCTTTCGCAAAATAGGTGAGAATCATGTCCGCACCTGCTCTTTTGATTGCTAGCAACGATTCCATAACAACCGCCTTCTCCTCTAGCCAGCCCTTTAGGGATGCCGCTTTGAGGGCTGCGTATTCCCCACTGACGCTGTATGCAGCAGTGGGAACGCCCAATTCCGTCTTGACCCTGTAGATTATGTCCAGATAGGGTAGCGCCGGCTTCACCATGATGATGTCCGCACCTTCTTGTAAATCAAGCGATGCCTCCCTCAGCGCCTCATCAGAATTGGCAGGGTCCATTTGATAGGTGGTTCTGTCGCCGAACGTGTAGCCAGACGTCGCAGCCTCCCTGAAAGGAGAGTAGAAGGAGGAGGCGTACTTTACTGCATAGGACATTATGATGGTGTCCTGAAATCCCTCGTCATCCAAAGCTGTGCGTATTGCATCCACCATGCCATCCATCATTCCGGAGGGGGCGACGATGTCCGCACCTGCCTGAGCGTGGCTAACTGCTGTTTTCCCCAGAATCTCCAGCGTTGGGTCATTCAAGATTTTTTCATTCTCGACGATGCCACAATGACCATGCGTCATGTACTCGCACAGACAGACATCCGTGATAATGAGCAAATCATCGCCCAATTCATCCTTAATCGCTAGGATTGCTTTCTGGACAACCCCGCTTGGATCATAGGCAGAACTCCCGACTTCGTCCTTGTGGGATGAAACGCCAAACAAAATAATGGCAGGAATTCCCAGCTCTGCAACAGCCCTTGCCTCATCTGCTATCATGCTCAAGGGATACCTGAACTGCCCTGGCATGGATTTTATTTCGATGGGCGATGTATCGACTTCGCTCACGAACATGGGATAAATCAGGTCGTTCACCGTAAGCATGCTCTCTCTGACCATATCTCGAACCTTGGCTTTGCGCGATCTCCTCATCCTTAACATGGGGAACATAATTCATCTCTCCAATTTGAACAATTTTTTAGTCGTCTCAAGAAATCTCTCATTTCCGTTCTCGGCCTCATTGCGAAGTGTTTTCGTCGGTTGGGCAAGGACTTTGTGGACGAGCGAATCCGTCAGGTCATCGATGATTTTCATTTGCGCCTCATCCAGCTCGCCAAGAGACCTTAGCCTGTTGATCGCCTTCTCCTTTTCCCTAAGTCTAATCTTTTCGCTTTGGGTATATAACATTGATATAACGCCATCCGCCCTCTGCTGCTTGTAATGTGCTTCCAGTAGCTTCAACTCCTCCCCTAGTATCTTCTCCACCTTGCTTATTTCAGCCCTCCGCTTCTTTAGATTGATGTCGCTTATCACCTTTAGGTCGTCGATGTTGTGCAGCTCGACGTTAGGAAGCTCTGCTACGTCTTCTTCTATATCCCTTGGGTTTGCGATGTCGATGAGAAGCAACTTTCTGTCATTTCGCTTGCCCATCACCTTTTCTATTAGCTCCTTGTTGATGATGGTGTGAGGGGCGGCCGTAGCGCTTATCACGACATCTGAGTTAGCGATATATTTCTCCTTCCTATCATAGCGCACTGCTTTACCAGAAAGCTCCTTCGCCAACGATTTGGCATGCTCATATGTCCTGCTCGAAACGAATACGGCATGAACGTTCTTATGTGCAAGTGCTCTGGCTACTAACGTCCCCATTTCACCTGCACCAATGACCATAATCGTCCTGTTATCCAGGCTGCCGAGTATGTGTTCAGCCAAATCCACCGCCGCAGAGCCTACGGATACGGCACCTTTGTTGATTTTCGTCTCGGCCCTAGCCCTTTTACCAACGTTGATTGCTTTGCTGAATGCCGTATTCAAGATGCGACCGGTCGTGCCGAGGGCTTTCGCCATGCAAAACGCATCCTTGACCTGCCCTAGAATCTGATCTTCGCCGACGATTATGGACTCAAGTCCGGAGGCGAGCCTGAGCAGATGTCTAAGAGACTGGACATGATCATGATATCTCAGCACGTGTGGGGGTATGTCCTTGTACGCAACATATCTCTCCAGCGTCTGCCTACCATCTAATGATACGATATACGTCTCGACCCTGTTGCACGTTTGGAGTATGGCACACTCCTCAACGCCCTCGAACGAGTGTAGTTCCTTTAGCGCGCTCTCTAAATCATCATGCCTCGCTTTCTCAAGCTCTTCTATGCTTGCCCACTTATGCGTGGCCAACATGCTTGTTATCTCTGACATCACATCACTTCGCACGAGTTTTTATATGTGACAGCGATAGCTCATATGCTTTATCATAAGATGTGCCCAAGCATTCCCAGATGATGTTGTCGTTCAGTATTTCCCATAGTACTTTTTCTCTGGCTTTTTGGTCCGGGATGCGCACTTTCAATATTTCCCTGATTTCAGCCTGGAGCCTGACCATATCCGCGTATTTCTTGGGTATCACCTGCTCCAGTTTCTTGCGCAGGAATTTCGACATTGCAGGACTCTTCCCCAGGGTGGAGATGCCGATCACAATGTCACCCCGCTTTATTACAGAAGGGATAATGATGTCCCCAGCGCCACCTACGGGATTTGTCAAGACGTTGTGCTTCTTCGCGTGCCCTACGATCTTGGCATTCAGCCCTGGATCATCGGTGGCAGGTATGACCAGAAACGCACCATCGATGAGAAGTTCTATGTCCACTTTGTTTAAGTCGCATGTGAGCAATTTAACAAAACCTTCATCAGCTAACCTGCGCAACCCCGGTGTGAACGTCTTGCTCACAACCAGCACATCCGCATCCTTGAACAGTTCCACTTTCCTCTCACCTACAGAGCCGCCTCCAAAAATGACGATTTTTTTATCCTCGATGTCAACGATAAGTGGCAACATCTTACTCAATTCTAACACCTGTCTTTTTAAATTCTCGCTCGCTGAATAAGATTTTGCGATCGCGTATGCCGACCGCTTTGGTGATTCTATCTGCTACCTTCTCGCACTCCTGCCTTGTCCTACCGTGCACCATCGCGAACATATTATATCTCCAGTCTCTGGCGCGTGAGCGGATATAGCAATGCGTCACCTCACCGAAACTTGCTATAATGTCTCCAACTTCGTCCACCCTCTCATCTGGCACATTCCAGACGCACATCGCATTGGCAGCAATGCCAATTTTTCTATGGGCAATGGATGCGCCAAAGCGCCTGATTACTCCTTCATCCAACAATCTCCGAAGTCTTTGTAAAATTTCATCCTCAGCGATGCCGAGCGAGCCGGCTATCTCTGCAAATGGTCTCTTGACTAGCGGGATGCCATCGTGCGTCATCTCCAGAAGTTTCCTGTCAGTCTCATCCATCACTACACCTCAAATTTCACGCCGAGTCTAAAGACCCTGATCGTTGGCAAATTGATGTATGGGCAGCCAGTTTTTTCCCCTATCTCTTTGAGCATTTGATCCAAACGCGATTTGCTGGGCGCCGATATCGTAAACCAGATATTATATTTATTCCGGCGCAAATAATTATGTGATACTTCGGGATAAGTGTTGATCGTGTTTGCCACCTCGTCTACTCTGTCCAGTGGCACGCTCATCGCTACTAAGGTGCTGGCGCCGCCAAGCTTTTTCACATCAATGATGGGGGCTATGCGCCTGATGATGTTCGCATCTTTCAGTTTTTGAATCCTAGATATTACCTCGTCCTCGCTGAGCCCCAGTCTCACGCCCAGCTCAGCGAAAGGTCTAGAAGT
The DNA here is from genome assembly GCA_030018435.1 of Methanocellales archaeon. GTDB lineage: Archaea > Halobacteriota > UBA148 > UBA148 > JAUWXC01 > JAUWXC01. The sequence continues at coordinate 50,573 of JASEEY010000004.1, read as the reverse complement.
AAGCGGAAACCTATCCTGTATCGAATTCAGAATCGATCTGTCAACCTCATCCACGTTTAGCGCCCCCTGGCTGGTAGATGCAGTATGGCTCCTCGTCTAAATAATCACCAGTCACGGCATACGCTCTGGCTCTGCACCCCCCACAGACGCGTCTGAACTCACACCTAGCGCATTTTCCCTTTAGCCTGCTGCCATCTCTTAGCTCGATGAATACCTTTGAGCTACGCCATATCTCCCAGAACGATTGCCTTCGAATATCACCGGCCAAGACGGGGAGATACCCGCACGGATATACCTCGCCGGTCCTCGAGATGAAGCAGAATCCTGTGCCGGCAAGGCACCCCTTTGTCATGGCGCTAAACCCCTCTTTCTTCAGCTCCACTCGTGCCCCATGTTTTGCCCTTTGATACATGATGCGGAAGTAATGAGGGGCACATGTTGCCTTAAGCTGTATCTTGGCTTTTTTCTGAGCATCATAAAGCCAGTTCAGCACCCTCTCATACTCCTCTGGCGAAACTTCCTCGCCCGCGAGCACCTCGCCCCTGCCAGTAGGAACGAGCATGAATATGTGCAGCGCATCCGCACTCAATTCCAGCGCCAAATCCAGGATTTTTGGTAATTCATCCAGGTTGCGCTTCGTGATGGTCGTGTTGATCTGAAGACTTAATCCCGCCTCTTTAAGGGTTTTCATGCCTCTTAGCGCGCCATCAAATGCACCATGCAAACCTCTGAACTCGTCGTGCATTTTCGCACTGGCACCATCGATGCTGATGCTGACACGCCTTATCCCTGCATCTTTCAACCTTTTCGCCACTTCACGTGTAACCAATATACCATTGGTCGCCAGAACCATCCTGAGTCCTTTGTCCATACCATATTTCGCGATCTCGTATACGTCGTCCCTCACAAGTGGCTCACCGCCACTGAGGATTATGATGGGCTTGGCAAAGCTCGCGATATCATCGATAAGATGCTTCGCCTCTTCTGTAGACAGTTCGTCTGAACTTGGCGTCTTCGTAGCTGATGCCCTGCAGTGCACACACTCAAGATTGCAGGCACCGGTAAGCTCCCATGCGATTAATCTTGGCACCAATTCCATGATAATGCCTTCGTTAAAAGAGGTCTTTAACCTTTGTATGCTTCGTTTAAGAGGGGGTGGGCGCCCAGAGCCGATAAGAGATAACAGGATCAATGACGAGATTAATGGGGGCAATGATTTTTGCGCTCAGGGCGCAATCCATAATTTATTATTTATCGACATATGAATCTTTCCCTGAAATTACTTAAGGTGAGAGGGGGATAGTAAGCAACATGAGAATTCTATTGATTCATCCACCATGTGAGGAGGAGATATATCAACGCTTTCTCGGATTGGTTGCACCGCCAATTGGATTGGCATATGTAGCTGCAGCACTCGAAAATGACGGGCATGAAGTTATGATCATAGACATGCCTGCAGAGGCCAAGGATATAGACGAGGTTAAAGAAGATATTGAAAGATTTCATCTGGATGTGGTGGGCGTCTACTGCGCGACGTATCGCGTCAATCATGCAAATGAAGTCATTAAGACCGCTAAAGAGGTGGATGGCGGCATAAAAACGCTGATGGGCGGCCCTCATGCCTCGCTGCTCGCAGAAGACTGTATGAAGAATGAAAACCTAGATGTGGTGGTTTGTGGTGAGGGGGAGATCACCACACCAGAATTGATTCACACGTGGAAGTGTGGCGGCGACCTCACCAGAGTCAAGGGGATCGTTTTTCGGGAGCATGAACAAGTTGTCAGAAATCCTCCGCGAGAACTTGCAGACGTTGATTCGCTTCCTTATCCGGCAAGACACCTGCTGCCAATGGATAAATACAAACTCTTTGGTACGTTCAAGCTGGGCACCATGATTTCCAGTAGAGGGTGCACATATGGCTGCCATTACTGCAGCGTTGCCGCCATATATGGTAGAAGATGGAGACCTAGAAATCCAAAGCGCATCGTGGATGAGATGGAATATTTGCAGAAAAACTATGACATTGACGCGCTCATATTCATGGACGATAATTTCGACCTGAATAAAAAACGGGTTATGATGCTATGCGATGAAATAAGGGAAAGAGGCTTGGACATTTTATGGGGTTACCAGAGTGCGAGCGTAATTAAAGATGAGGAGACGTTGAAAAAATTGCGAAATGTGGGATGTCGCATTCTTACCTATAGCATCGAAACTTCCTCGCGCAGGTCCATCGATGTGATGAAGAAGAAGGTCGATATGCAACAGGTCAGGGACGTGTTCCAGATGTCCAGGAAGCTAGGCATGATACGAATCGCTAACATCATTCTCGGACTGCCAGGAGAAGCCAAGAAGGATGTAGAGGAGAGCATAGAATTGGCGAAGGCACTGGATCCAGAATATGCACTGTTTTTCCTTCCTGCCCCTTATCCCGGGACGAAATTCTACGAAACGGCGGAAAAAATGGGCATGATCAAGGAGCTGGACTGGAGCAAATATGACACAGCAAACCCGATTATAGAGACCGAGCAACTATCCTTAGATGAACTCAGAGAGCTGAACAAGAGAGCATACATGGAGTTCTATCTCAGACCAGCGATAATAAAGAACAATCTAAAGATTCTCTACGATTTTATAAAAGAAGGGTACATCAAACCCAAACATGTTCCAGGTTTGATGTCCTATGTGCTGAGAACGTCTTTTTATCTCGCAAGATTATGACATCATCGCTCCCCGCGCCGAATGGGCATGTATATCATCTGTGACACGTTCTCTGAAATGTTCTCCATGCCATGCCTCTGAATTTGCTCTGTCCACCTGTTACAAGTCATATTGATATCATGACATGAAGGACACTCTTCTACACCCATCAGCGTCTCAGGATGTTCTGGACATATCGCCATAGGCGGGTATCCTGGCGGGGTTAGATTGCCATATTCCTCTACTTCTTCCCTCCACCAGCGGTACTGACACATATACCATCTTGATTTCTGGCTTTCGTTAATGGCATGGTCGATGTGCGCCACTATCATTTCCTTATTTTCATCGGGGATATTGGGGTTGGCAGCGATTCTTTCCTTGACCGCTTCCAGTTTCGTTATGTGTATCTGATGCACCTCTTCTAGATGCTGCAGAAGCTCTGGGTTGACGTCTGTTGATCCGCTCACCAGCCTGTCGCGCTCTCTGATCCGGTACCTATAATCCTCAGTAACGTTATCGATGTACTCCGTCCTATTGTTCTCATAGCACCATCTTAACTCGTTCATCCTGCGCTCGGCATAAAAGATTCTTGCCCTTACCCTGGATTCATTGCTCGCTGGAATTATGAGAAAATCGTGATCCTCGTCCCAGTTTTCCCACCATAACTTAAAACGATACAGCACATGACCTGGCGGAATGGTTACCCTCGCCTCCTCATCCTGCGCCACCGCTGGCATTGCCAGTGTTGCAAGCATCATCAAAATGATTGTCACCCCTACCAATCGCCTCATTCTATCACTAGTATTTAAATCCCCTAACCTTTTATTTAAATTTATCTCCAGCAAAAAGATTTTAGATTGGAGCGCAGAAGAGTGGGTGTCATGAAATTTAAAGTGAAAAACTTCGACATTGAGGTAAAGGAATACAAGGTCGTGATGAACGTTCTCGATGTCAATGAGATGGGGCTCATGGCAGGAGACAGGGTCAAGGTAAAAAACAAGGAGAGTGTCACCGCCGTAGTCGATACGACAGATACGATGCTTCCCAGCGGCGTGGTTGGGATTTATGATGAGGTCTGGAAGAAGCTACGCATAAAAAAGGGCGAGCAAGTCGAAATACTGCCAGCAGCCCATCTCAAATCAATAGCGCTGATCAAGAAGAAGATGGATGGCAACAAACTCAATAAGGAGGAGTTTCACATCATCGTCCAAGATATAGTTGATGGAAATCTAACCGATGCTGAACTTACGGCATTCGTAACATCCACACACATCCATGGGATGGATTTGGATGAAATAGAATGGATGACCAGGGCGATGGTCGATACAGGAGAGAGAATCGAGTTTGACAAGCATCCTGTTGTGGACAAACACAGCATAGGAGGCGTACCAGGCAACAAGGTTTCGCTTTTAGTCGTTCCAATCGTGGCAGCGGCAGGTTTGCTGATACCAAAAACGAGTTCCAGGGCAATTACCGGCGCAGCCGGAACCGCTGACTTGATGGAGGTTCTCGCGCCCGTGAGCCTGTCCGCGAACGAGATCAAGAAGATTACGGAAAAGGTCGGAGGGGTGATTGCTTGGGGCGGCGCCACGAACATCGCTCCTGCCGATGATGAGATCATCGAGGTCGAGTATCCGCTTTCGATTGACCCCTATTGTCAGGTTCTCGCCTCGGTAATGGCTAAAAAGTGCGCTGTTGGTGCGGATGCGGTCGTAATAGATATCCCGACTGGCAGCGGAGCGAAGATGCACACCATAGCAGAGGGAAGGAAAATGGCAAGGGATTTCATCGAGCTGGGCGAGCGCATGAACATGTCAGTTGAGTGTGTGATGACGTACGGCGGAGGGCCAATCGGGAGAACCATTGGCCCTGCACTTGAAGTGCAGGAAGCTCTTTGCGTCCTGGAAAGCATGAAGGGACCGCACAGCCTCATTGAAAAATCCACATCGTTGGCCGGGATACTGCTGGAAATGGGTGGTGTTGCGCAGGGAGCCGGAAAGGCTGCGGCAGAAGAAATCCTGCGCTCTGGAAAGGCTCTTCAGAAGCTGAAAGAAATCATAGAGGCACAGGGTGGTGATTCAAACATATCCTCAAAGACGATTCAGCTCGGAGACGAAAAGGCTGAGTGGCTTTCTCCGACAGATGGATATGCCACCGAATTCGATAACCAACGCCTGATCGAAATTGCAAGAGCGGCAGGAGCGCCCGCTGACAAAGAGGCTGGCATAGTAATCCATAAAAAGAAGGGGGAGGCAGTTGAAAAAGGCGAGACGCTGATTACGATATATGCAGAAAAGTCATGGAAACTTGAGAATGCCGTCAAGGAGGCGAGGCGAGGAGAGCCGGTGATCGTTGAGGGGATGGTGCTTGAGCGTGTTCCGGATATCACGGAGACGAGGATTAGATAAGCGTCTCTGACTCGAAAGATGCCCCGCACCTACTACAGACGTCTCTGATACACCATTCGTGGAATACGGCACCACATACAGGGCATGTCATCTCGTCAGCCTCATCCACATCAGCACCACATTTATCACATATCCCAATAATGTTCTTTTCTGGGTCTTGCTCCCCTATACCCTCAATGTCATCGTTACACATGGTCTACAATCTTATGCGTGCATGAAACCATATATATAGTTTTTGAAGAATGTTGGAGCGGAAAATGTCCTGGTATTCGAACCTGATCAACTCAAATCGGTCCACGACCGAATTTATGAAGGAGAGATTCAAGAACGCCAAGTTTGAGATCGTCGAACAACACGAGAGAGATGGTACAATAGTCAGAGAGTCGAGGTTTGTTCTGGAGGGCAAACCGCTGATCATCTCGAGGGTCTTCATCCCGATGGATAATTCTCCTGCATTTTTAGAGCAAGTGCGCAATAGGAGTATGCCGCTGGGTGATATCATAAAAGAAAATGAGTACAATGTCCAGCGGAAGGTGCTCTCCCGCGACAGGTCATCGAAACACTACACAATAGATGGAGATGTGCGAGCAGAGGTTTGGGAAACGTATTTAGGGTGATCGTTTGCGAGAATAGTGCTCCCTGTGGACTATCTCGCTCAGCGTCTTTCTCGTCGATGTCGGCTTCTCTGCTGGGTGTTGAAATTCCGCAGGAATTACAACTCTCGCAGATGTTTCATCTGCGATATATCCTATGGCGAGAACGGCCATCAATTCCAGGGAATCTGGCGCGTTCAATACGCGAAGCTTAAACGAAGTGGTATGCGAAGCTTAAACGAAGTGTATTCGGTTGACCTTCTCTTTCTCCTTGAGTATCTCGCCCAGCCAGACCGCGCCCAATCTCAACGAATGCACAGCCAGAAGCATGTTCTGGGTGCACGCGCCGATCGCCATGACGTCCTCTGTCCTGTCGTACATTTCGTCTTTGTCCAGGAAAACGGCAATCAAGAGATTTGCGGACTCCACTATGTCATCGTAGATGGTGCACTGCGCAATGTTGTCTATCGTTTTCCTATCCCTAACAACGATGAACTGCCAGGGCTGGTTATTCATGCCAGATGGCGCCCATCTGCCCGCATCGAGTACGATATCTACCTTCTCGTCCTCGACCTCGGCATCCCCGAACTTTCGAACGCTTCTTCTACCTAGGATCGCATCTATGACATCCATGCTCTAAAGGATCACTCCAAGCGCCAGCCAGTATACTATGTTGTAGTTTACTATGACCATGTTAGCTTTTCTAAAATTCTCCGTTGACGTCGGCTCTTTGACCATCGGTACAGCCGAGATCAAAGAGAATGCCGTGAGGGCGAATAACGCCATCAAGTAGATCCAGTGAAGCGCCGTGCTTAAGTATATGACGACGCCGACGACGAGCATGAGAAGAATCGAGAGCACATAGAGCATTGGTCTTTTTTGCAGTCCTGGCTCTATTATGAATCCTTTTGTTTCTGGATCGTGAAGTTCCTCGGACACCATATGACCTATCTGATGCACCGCCAAGAACAGATAAAGAAGCCATGGTAATGGCGTAAATACCGTTTGAGGAGCGAATGCAACCCATGCACCAATCGGCATTAGGGCCAGAATCCACATCAATGGTAAGAAACCAATTTTGTCCCTAAGGTAATTTATGTAAAGCATGCCCGTAATGACTACAAAAGCGACTATTAGCGCACATTGCCAGTTGAACCAGTAATATGCCAAGAAGGTGCCGATTGCTCCCATGAGGATTCCATAGATGACAAATTCATGCCTCTCAACCAGCCCTGTTGCTAACGGACGCATGGGCCACTTTTTCTTGTCTCTTTCAAAATCGATTACGCCATTGATTATATGCATGCTGCTGACGATGAAATATACGGCGACAAATATCTGCAACATTTCTAATGGTGTAGGCAGATTCCCAAGAGCTAATGTGGCGCCCGCTAGCGCTATCGGATAGCCCATAATTACCACCGGCGGCCTCTGCTCACTGATAAAAGCCAGAATTCGGTTTTTAAGCGTTCGCTCCGATGGCATCCCCCAATTGAATAGAAAATCAGATGTCGATAGCTTCTTCGTCGACCCCTTTATGAAGCCAAAATAATATCAACCCTATTTAAAAGTTGCTTTTTGCTTCCCAAACCTCGATGATAGATGCTTTAATTCCATAACAGGCACCCTGACCATCAGATGCTGGAGGAGCTCTTTGTAGGTTGCATTCCCCCTAATAACATCCAAGAATTTGTTTGCCACCGTTGGATCGCCCCGCCCTATGCCAAGGCACCAGTCATAATTCAGACTCATGATTTTGTTCATCCAGTAAGCTAAACGCAGTTCAGCCCCGATTTCTTGGCAACATCTTCGAGCATAATTCTTCAGCGTACTACAGTATTCGCCACTTGCAACTGCCTCCAAAGCCGTTTCAGCACATAACCTTCCGCTTTTTATCGCATAGCATATCCCCTCGCCAGTAAACGCGTCCACAAAGCCCGCAGCGTCGCCTGCAAGCATCGTCCTTTTAGTTGCGAATTCGCCCTTGCGCCAAATCGGTGTGTGATATGCCATCGGCTTCGAAAAATCAAGACCTAAGTCCAAACGCCCTATGAACTCGTGAAATACCTGGGACCTAAGATGTGGTGAACCCACCCCGATGTTTAGCCTATATCTCTTGGGAAATATCCATCCATACCCATTCTTTACCACGCCAAAATAGAGCCTGATGAGTCGGGGGTCAGTGATTTGTGCAACATCGACGTTTACCTCTGTCACCATGCAGAGCGCTTTGCGCACCCTCTCCCTAAGTCCCGTTTCCCTGGCTACGGTGGAATTGATGCCATCCGCCCCTATGACTATTTTGGAATGAATCTCACGCCCATCCGTCTTGATTGAAACATCCTCATTATTGACTCTAACGCCTACAACCCTTTCCCCATCCAATACCTCGGCGCCTGCATCTGCCGCCTTGTTAGCAAGAAAGTGATCGAATTTATCTCTGGAAACCAGAACCATAATCCTGCGATTGCTTCTGGTGGTAAATGGTGGCACTTTTGTCGTGCTAACGGTTACGCCGTAGATTTCACTTTCGATCAGGTCATGGTCAAGGGCAAATCCCAACTCGGCTAGCGCTTTCTCGGTTACAGCTCCTCCGCATAGTTTATGTCTGGGCAGTTTTTTCGCCTCTATTAACAAAGTGGATAGACCAAAGAGGGAGCAGCGTCTAGCAGCAGTCGCTCCTGCAGGACCTGCGCCCACAACTACGACATCATATCGATTCATCATGGTCAACTGATTTTTTATCCTTCATTGGATTAAAGGATTGGCGGAACAAAAGTTTAAGGGTAAAAACGGTCATTAGATGAGGTGATGAAATACCTACTAGGCGCATTCGCAATCACATGGATCGTGCTAATTTGTTACATACTTCTTCTGCTAAGAAGGAGAGTAAAATTAGCGAAAAAGTTGGAGAGGATAGAGGGCGAGAAGATTGAAAAAAAGAAATAAGGTGGTCATTGGGCTTATTGCTGTTATCATAATAGGCATCATAGGAATATGGGGCGTCGGCACAACAGGGTACCTGACCGTATCAGAGGTCGCATCTGATCCGCAGTACATAGGCACAGAGGTGCAGGTAAAGGGCATCGTGAAGGAGGGCACGCTTCAAGTAAATCTGACCAGCACATCATTTGTGCTTACGGATAGGAGTGCAGACATAAACGTCGAATATACTGGCGAAAAACCGGTTAACCTCGCCGGCGGGAAGGATGTCGTGGTCATAGGAACGCTGGTCTCCAACGAAAAAATAGTGGCCAGGAAAATCGTGATGGGCTGTCCGTCAAAATACGTTGGCGGCTAACCTGACACGTATTTTTTAAGGAGTAGATACGCGCTGGAAATTATGAGAGCACACAAGAAGATGGCGACTACTCGACCCTCTAACGCAAACTCCTGCCAGCTGTGAACAGATGCCCATAATCCGCTGCGTGTCACAAATGTGGCAAATATCACGAGTATAAAGGAGACTACCGCTAATAGGGGCGTTGCAATTTTGTATTCCCCCCTCCGGAGTCGGTTCTGGCAGTGCAGAAATGCAGTTGCAGTAACCCATGGCACCAATGATGAGGTTTCGACAGGATCCCAGCTCCAGTACCATGCCCCCCAGCCTAAAACTTCATACGCCCAGAAGCCTCCGATGCCGATGCCGAGCGTCAGGAAAAGCCATGCAAGCCTGCCCCAGAATCTCGATATGTCCGTCCATTTTGTATCATCCGTAAGCAGGTAGCCTACAGCTCCAGCGTATGGAATTGTCAACAACGCATAGCCCGCGAATAATACAGGGGGGTGAATCGCCATCCAGGGATTTCTGAGCAGTGGATTCATGCCATAACCAAACAGCGCAGGCATGTCTGTAGAATGAAATGGTTGTTGGATGACCAAGACCAGCAAGAAGAAGGTCGCAACGGCAAGCGTAACCGATCGCGAGATGTCCATGACCGGTGCATCTGTCACGTCTCTGGAGACGTTTGTGTACTGCATCAGCACCAAGACGAACAGGACCATCCACGTCCATAAGAGGAATGAGCCCTCTTGTCCTGCCCACAGCGCAGCTATTCGATAATACCATGCCAGTTCAACACTTGAATGCTGGACGACATATGAATATCTCAAATTAACTGCAAACAGGTAGTATGTCAACAGAAGCATGCTTGCCGTCGTGGTTATGAAACAGCCAGCCCCAATGCTCCCAGATAGATTGCGCAAGCCTGAGTCGCCTTTTTTATATGCTAAAATCGAGCATGCCGTTGCGGCTGCCCCCAAGATGAAAGAGAGTTGGATTAGAAGGGTACCAATATTCATATATAAATAACACCCTATTCAGAGCGTAAAACCATTAGCACATGTTTTATATATGCATTGTGCTGAGCAATATGGGGCATTCTGAGTATGAACGTCGATGATTATCTCAACGATCGTAACGTTTTTTTGGCGACAATTATTGTGCTCTCCATAATTGCCATAGTACTATTCATAGGCCTTATCACGCCGCTCTTTATATCAGCAACCGGAGGGGGGGAAGTACGCCTAGAGGCAGGTTATTTCAATGTGAGGACCATTATACCAACGCTGTCGCTCCTTATATTACTGGGGCTCTGCCTCATGCTGAGGTATTTTAAGGGCGAGAAATTGATCGCTGCTATCGCCACCGCCACCGCTGCTACGGTGATTTGCATCATTGTAAATCCGTTCAAGGATTTCTACCTCAATGCATCTCTCCCAGTTCTGGTTTTCGGTCTTGCGGGCGGCGTGCATAAAATCTACAGGGCGATCAACCCAAAATCGATCAAGGCCTCCCTCAGAGGAGTGGGACCTCATCTCATTCATCTGGGCCTCATCTTGATCCTGCTCGGTGCGGTCGTCAGCACGACCTCTAATGTTGAGGGGACAAGGGAGCTTCAGGAGGGAGATAGCTGGAACTTTCACGATTACACCATCTCGGTAATCAGACTTGATCATATCCAGAAGAGGGTGTCACTTGAGCGCATCGTCTACTTTGACATCTACAAGGATGGCAAACTGATAGACAGAGGACAGACGAAAATGGTCTATGATATGAACTGGGGGCAGTGGCAATCCATCGTTTATACCAAGAGAGGCGTCACCGAGGATTTGTACATCGCCTTAAAGGGCGTTTCTCCGCCAACGGTCAGCCTTTATGCGAGAGTGGTCCCGATGATTAACTTCATATGGGGCGGACTTATTGTAATGGCTTCTGGTATTGCCCTAGTGACCTGTACGGACTATGTGATGAAACCCAAGATCAAGGATGTCAAAAGGAGATATGAGGAGAGGTTACGAGAAGAGCTCAGGAGACTGAGAGAGGAGACGTAATGCCCAAAAAACTCATTCTCCCCTTTTTTGTACTTTTGTTGCTATTGCCGGCGGTCGTCACAGCTCAACCTGAAAACATAATCATCAGTGAGCACACCATCATGGTACATCAGGTCGATAAAAGGGCGCGCGTCTATGAAAGCATGGCGTTTAGTAATATAGGGGGTGACGCATTCTTCGGCGAGCTGGTTGCGGCATTACCCTCCGGAGCGCGCAATATCATGGTCACCATGCCGATAGACGATGCGGGCAATTTGACTGTAGTCCCATATGTACAAAGAGGAGATAACATCTACTGGGATTCGAAGATAGACCCTCATGAGACAGTTCAAATTAATGTGGCATACCAACCAGATGTGCAAACGTCTGGCGTTCTGCAAAAAAGCACCACCGTTGAGAAAGAGTTGAGGTACTACACCCAACTGCTCTCCGTCGTCGTCATCACCACCACGAAGGCAGATGTAACCGCGCCCCCTTTGGTTGCCATGGGTCCAAGCATCTACAATGAGGAGTTTGATGCCTACGTTGCCTACTTGTCTGGATCCAGCATAATGCCGCAAAAAATCGTCCTCACCATAAAAGGGCCAGAGATGGTGAGTTATGATGCTATCTTGCTTGCAGGAGTGATCTGCATCGTAGCTGCACTCATAGCAGTGCAAGTCTTAAGGAGCAAAGAGATCAAGTTCAAGGAGATTAAATTATTTGAGAGGGAGGATGCCAAGACGCTGGAAAAGAAGAAGACGGCTTTGCTTACCGTGTTAAACGAATTGGAGAGGGACTATAAAGCCAAGAAGATTAACAAAGCAGAGTACCAAGACCTGAAATCCAAATACGAAAAAGAGGCCATCAGGATAATGAAGAAGCTGGATAGGATAAAAGAGTAATCGTTAGCATGCAAAAAGTTATTTTTTCTCTAAAGACTCCTCTATCGTCTTTCTCCACGATTTATCCAGTTTTTCTAGGTCGATGTCCACCCATTTTCCCACAGATAGCCTATCGCCGCCCACTTTGCCCATCTCCCAAGCGGGTATATTATTTGCCTGGGCCGTCTTTTTTAAATTCTCTCTCTTTCCTGAGTTGCAACTTATAACAATTCGGGATTGGGACTCGCCAAATAATAATGCATCCGCCCTTACCGATAAGCCATCTAAATCAACGGTTGCCCCAAACTTAGTGGTTGGATGGGAGATACAACATTCCGCCAATGCCACTGCAAGACCCCCTTCGGAGCAATCATGGGCAGAGTTAATCAAACCCTTCTTTACCATTTGAAGTACCGTTTCCTGAAGCCTCTTTTCAACCTCCAAGTCGATAGCTGGAGCGTCGCCTTTCTTCAAACCATGAATCAGCTTTAGATATTCGCTTCCGCCCAGTTCTTCCTTAGTTTCGCCCAAAATGAAGATCGCATCACCCTCATTTTTAAAATGTTGGATCATTACCTTTGAGCCGTCTTCAACCAGACCCACCATCCCTATCACAGGCGTTGGGTCGACTGAACCTTTTGAACTTTCGTTGTTAAAACTCACATTTCCACTGACGACGGGAGTTTCAAGCGCCCTGCACGCCTCGCTGATGCCCAAAACGGATTGTTTAAACTGCCAGAACACCTCAGGATCCCTCGGGTTGCCAAAGTTCAAGCAATCTGTAATGGCTAAAGGTTTTGCACCAACGCAGACCAGATTCCTCGCTGCCTCCGCCACAGCGATCATTCCACCTACATATGGGTTGAGATAAACGTAGCGGGCATTACAATCCACTGTTACTGCAATGAGTTTCTCCGTCCCAGGAAGGTGAATGACGGCCGCATCTGAGCCGGGACCGACTTGAACGTTTCGAGCGATTTTCGGATCGCCTTTCTTATATATCCACTCTTTGCTGGCTATAGATGGAGAGGAGAGAACCCTTAAAAGCACCTGAGTATAATCGTCTGGCTCTGGGATGTCGCCGATATTGAATTCCCTTGTTGTTTTCAGATATCTGGGAGGTTTCTCTTCTAAATGGTACACGGGTGCTTCAACCAGTGCCGTAGCCGGTACCTCGGCCACCACCTTGTCGCCCTCTTTCACCCTTACCATTCCATCATCTGTAACACTGCCTATAACGGTCGCCGGCACACCCCACTTTGAGAATATCCCCTTTACTTCATTCAATCTATCCTTTTCTATTATCACCAGCATCCTCTCTTGAGATTCTGAGAGCATCACCTCATATGGCGTCATCTTTTCCTCTTTGCGCGGAACTAAGGATATATCGATCTCTATACCCGTCCCGCCCTTATAGGCGGTTTCACATACTGAACAGGTCAGTCCAGCAGCACCCATATCCTGCATACCTATAACGTAGCCTCGCTGAATCAGTTCCAGGCATGCCTCTCTAACTATCTTACCCATCTTTGGGTCACCGATAGCTACGGCCGACTTCTTCTCGCCAGACTCTTCATCCAGCCCCTTAGAGGCAAAAGCAGCCCCAGCAATGCCGTCTCTACCCGTAGCTCCTCCAACTATCAAAACCAGATTGCCCCTGCCTGTCGCCCTAGCCCTGGCTATATCTTTGTGCCGCATGAATCCTACCGTCATGGCATTGACCAAGGGATTGCCCTCATAGGATTCGTCAAAATAGACCTCGCCGCCCACCACTGGAACCTCAGAAATATTGGCATAAGCAGTAAAACCTCTGGCCACCTCTACTAATAGATACTTGACCCTTGAATCTGTCAACCTTCCAAATCGAAGGGAGTTTAAGAGAGCTACGGGCCTGGCGCCCATGGTGAAAATATCTCTGATGCACCCTCCTCCCCCGGTAGCTGATGCCTCATAAGGCTCGATGGCTGACGGATGATTATGAGATTCAATCTTGAATGCCACTGCCAGCCCATCCCCTATATCCACCACCCCGGCATTTTCCCCAGGACCTTGAAGAACTTGTTTGCCGGTGGTGGGAAATAATTTCAAAACTGGTTTCGAGCTCTTATAGCTACAATGTTCCGACCACATGGCTGAGAACATTCCCAATTCTGTATAATTTGGCTCCCTTCCTATGAGGGTTTTAATCTTTCCAAACTCTTCTTCACTCAATCCCAGTTCAGCTATTATTTCTTTGGTAATCCTTACTTCCACTCCAATTCCTCCGACCCCATGAGACCATCATACCCCCAACGACATTAGAACCTTTTAGTATATAGTAACTTTTAATTGCGCTGCAGCCGTAAATCCCATCATGCCAGAGCTGCGAAAGCACTATTTCTTGGATGAGTACTGCATCGTCGCAACCGAGCGGCAGCAAAGGCCATCTGATTTTAAGCGCGAATGCGAAGAGGGGCGTATCGCCAAATGCCAGTTCTGCCCCGGAAATGAGGAGATGACACCTCCCGCTACGGCGGTGTATAAGCGAGTTGGAAGGAAAATTCGGATTCTTAAAGATGGTCAGGAAAGGGTAAAGGGTTGGACGATACGATGCTTTTCGAATTTGTATCCGGCGCTGGTTCCTTCTCCAAGTTCGCCAGAAAGAACTCCCTGGACCAAACTACCCGGCTATGGCTTTCACGAGATCATCGTAGAAACGCCAGAGCATGAGAAGAGGTTGTCAGATTTCAGCGATGAACAAATCGAACTGCTGATGTCCGTCTATAAAGACAGGATTTCCCATTATCGCGAGCAAAAAGATGTGCGGTATGTGTCCCTTTTCAAGAATCATGGTGCCAAGGCTGGTGCGTCGCTTGCCCATCCTCACACGCAGCTCATCGCCACGCCGATAGTGCCTCCTCTGCTCAAGAGAGAGTTGCAGAAAATTGAAGAAATCGGAAGTTGTCCGTATTGCGATATCATAGCGAAGGAGTGCAACTCGAAGCGCTTCGTATGCGAAAACGATGGCTGGGTTCTACTCGCGCCATTCTACTCCCAAACTCCATTTGAACTTTGGGCACTACCCAAGAGGCACGTACATTATATCAGCGCACTTGATGAATTGGGATTGCTCGGTACCATTCTCAGGGATGCGCTGCACAGACTCGATAAAACGCTTGAAAACCCGCCCTACAATTATATGTTTTTCCAGTCAGATAATGAGCAATACCATCTCAACATAAGGATACAGCCGAAGCTGACTATAAGGGCTGGATTTGAGAAGAGCACGGATGTTTACATCAACACCGTTGCGCCAGAGCGAGCTGCGAAGTATCTTAAAAATGTGTGATGTTAAATCAGTTCATACACTTCGTTTAAGCTTCGCATACCACTTCGTTTAAGCTTTGCATACTACTTCGTTTAAGCGAATGCGTACGCCCTTTGGGCTTAAGCAATGGTGTATAAAGTCGTCCTTCTCTTGGGGATGCGCCCAGCGCTGATGATGAGCTCCTCGAATCCCTCTGGCGACATGTATTCGCCCTCTGCTCCGCCCGCAGACTTGGTTATGTGTTCTTCCATCAGCGTTCCACCAAGATCGTTTACTCCGCAGAAGAGCGTTTCTCTCGCCAGTTTGCGCCCCAGTTTCACCCAGGATGCCTGAACATTCCTGACGTATGGATACAACAAAATCCTGGAGAGAGCATGCATTTTTAGATTATCCATGCTCGTCGGTCCCCTAGCAATTCCGCCAAGCTCGTTGTTCTTTGGCATAAATGAAAGCGGTATGAATTCCGTAAACCCCTTCGTCTTTTTCTGGATGTTTCTAATGAGCAGGAGGTGATCGACCCAGTGCTCCAACGTCTCGATGTGGCCGTACATTATCGTGGCAGTTGTCGGAATTCCCATCCTATGTGCGGTGGTGATTATGTCAATCCACTGCGCCACCGAGATTTTGTTTGGGCAGATTTTTCTCCGAATTTCGTCGTCGAGAATTTCCGCAGCCGTGCCCGGCATTGAATCCAATCCACTGTGCTTCAGCGCCTTTAACGCATCTTGCACGTCCACATTGGAATTTTTAGCCGCATGAAAAACCTCCATGGGTGAGAATGCATGCAAATGTACATCGAAATGCGATTTTACGCATCCCAACATCTCGCAATAGAAGTCAAGCGTTGTCCCCTTCAGAAGACCACCCTGGATGCAAATTTCAGTTGCACCTTTAGCGATGGCATCTTCCACCTTTTGCAGGATTTGCTCCATGCTGAGGATATAGCCGCGCTCCCTCTTGAATGCGCAGAATGTGCAATCACCTATGCAAACATTCGTGAAGTTGATATTGCGATTTATGACATAAGTGACGATATCACCGACCACTTCCGAACGCAACTCGTCGGCGATTTTGAACAATAGGAATGTATTATACACTATGTACAATGCGTCCTCTTTTGTGATCTCGTCCATCTTGGCACGTTCAACGATGTCAGCACTTTCTAAATCCGTCTTCGTCTGCATATTTATTTATCAACTCCTCTGTTTCAGCGCCATACCATTTATCCAGAACAAAATGTGGATAAACTGGCAGGCGTTCCCTCAAGCGCACGCATGAACCAAGCGTTTCCAGCGCTGGCCATTCGTTCTCGGGAGTGATATAGTCAATCGTCACTGGTGATATGCCGCCAAGGTCAGACGCCCCATATGGAACTGATAAATTTGGTGACATGAGGTTTGGAGGCACCTGGATCGCAACTTCGGGCGGAAGAATTCTTCGCGCTAGCGCGATCGTCTCCTGCATTTCCCCTGTGCTGGGAGGCTCGCAGTTAAACATCGGCGTGTTCTGCTTAGGAACAAACGGCTGGATGATGACTTCCTGGATGTGTCCATATCTGGGGTGCAGTTCTCTTATCGCCATCAGCGAGTTGAGCCTATCTTCATGAGTTTCCCCTATACCGACTAGGATGCCGGTGGTGAACGGAATCCTCAGGCGGCCTGCATCCTCCATTACCCTTAACCTCTCTCTTGGCGACTTGCTCGGGCTATCCTTATGCGCCGCCACGCTTGCAATCGTCTCGAGCATTAACCCCATGCTCGCATTCAGGGGCTTGAGCGCCTTAAAATCATCATAGCTCAGCACTCCTGCATTCGTGTGCGGCAGCAGTCCATGAGCAATTGCCATCCTGCACAGGTCTGCTACATACTCTATGAGGTTTAAGTAGCCGATTCCTGCTAACGCATCATGAATCAATTCACTTGGTTCGCCAAAGGTGAATAGCGCTTCAGTGCAATTGCTCGAGGCACCCTTATTCAGCAGAGTGCGGACCTGATCTGGCGTCATGAGATACGCTTCCGCTCCATCCGGATCGCGCCTAAAACCACAATAATGACATCTATTTCTGCAGACGTTCGTGACAGGGATGAAAACGTTTTTAGAGAAGGTGACGTAATCTGGGTTCATCACCCCTACATATAACAGGGCAAAGATAAGTATTATTCCAACCATGAAGGCGATAATTCCCTTTAAAAAGAAGAATGCAAAGTCGCGGCTGTCTCCCTTGCTTAGCAAATCCGAGCGGGAGATGCTGGCAGAGTGTATGTTAGAGGATGTGATTGATGCGCTCAAGGGTTCAATCGTAGACGAACATGATGTTCTCACCGAAGGATCGCTTAACGAGGCGATAAATGGCGCAATTCACGGGACTCAAGAGCCTGTACTGGTCATAATGCCGGACCTGCCGTTGATTCAACCAAGGCACATAAACGAGATCGTCAGCGCAAATGCAGATGTGGTCATAGCGCCTGGAAAGGGCGGGGGCACGAATGCGTTATTCCTGCGAGAGCCGCGTAGGTTCAGGGTCGATTTTCGCCAAGCGAGCTTTTTGAATCACCTTGGAATTGCCCTTGATGCGGGCATGTCCGTTTACATCTATGATTCCTTTTTCGTCAGCACCGATATGGATGAGCCGGAGGATCTTGTGGAGCTTTTGATTCATGGAAAGGGCGCTGCAACCCTGTATTTGCGCGACTTAGGTATGACGTTAGAGTTTGACCAAGGTAGGGCGCACGTCAAGAAGAAGTAATGGCAGAACACCCCTTTATTTCCACTGGAAAATTTGGGATATTATTTATATAGAAGATTACATTATCTAGATGGGGGTGGGGGTCGGTATGGGTCTAACGCCCATTTTACAGGAAGATATCGACAAAATAAAACCTGTGGATCTCGTCGTTGGTATTTGTGCAAAGGATGTTGAGACGACCATCGTTCACACCATGAACGTCGTCGGCATGGGTATTCAACAGTATTTTTCACAAGTTGAGAGCTTGGTGGTCATCTCAGATGGATTTTCAAAAGACAGGACGAGGGAGCTGGCACGAATGTTTACCCTGCCCTCCTACCATCAAAAAAATCGTCACAGAGGACATGGATGGAGGGGGGAAGGGGGGCGGCGTCCGCACAATACTTGAGGTTGCGAGAGCTGCTGGTGCCACGTGTGTGGCATTGGTCGATGGCGACCTGCTCAGCGTTTCGCCAAGATGGGTCGCAAATCTGGCAGAACCCATCCTTTTTGGGGCTGACCTCGTCGTCCCGCGATACATTAGGGACAAGTACGATGGAGTGATAACGAATAATATCGCATATCCACTCATTCGCTCGGTGTTTAAGGCAGACATCCGGCAGCCCATGGGTGGGGAATATGGCATCTCGCGTAAACTGGTGGAGAAATTGCTCGAGGATACAGTGATTCCACATCATTTCGGGGTGGATACAGCGATAACGGTCACTGCTGCAAGAGAGTCGATGGATATTAGGGAGACTCCCTTGGGCTTGAAGATTCACTCATCACTCACAAAATACATCGAGCCTTCGGAACACCATCCATATCAAAGATGATGAGCTTGTAATTCAAGTATCCTTACACCCAGCTTCCTCCTTATGCGGATACTTCTTTAAATAGTAAGCCCATTTTTACCTGGTCAAATATGGATGCTGAGCGATATCGCGTCATGAAGGATGTGCAGGATGCCGTCTCCATGCTGGAAAAGTGCGAGGGTTTTTCCGCGCTGATTCCCGAGGTCGGGACGAACATAGGGATGGCGCTTTCCGGCGCAACAAGCACGGATGATGTGGCTGCCGTGCAAGGAAGGATTGTGCGCGTTAATGGAGCAAAAGCCGTTGGGAATGTGGACTTCGGCACAAGCAAACATGTTGCAAGTGTGATACTCGCTGCGATGAAATTTGATGAAAATGTGAGGGGTGCGATGAACATCAAATATTCACCAGATATATTATCCGCCTGCAAAAAATTGGGTTTCGCCATCGCATCATTTGACAGAAAAGATGAGCCAAGAGATGTGAGCACGATGGAATGGGGCACCAAGCGTGCAATTGAAGGATTTGGCGCTGTTCCGGATGTCATCTATGACCTTGGCAGCATCGGAAAAGAGCCAATGATTAGGCTGCTGGGGCAAAGTGCGACCGAAGTTGCTAAAAGGGCGATCGACATAGCTAACGTAATGCGGAAAGGTTAAGTGTAAAAGATGGCATAGGCGATGATACGCAGGTGACAGGATGGGCATCAAACCGACGTATATCAAAAACCTCGGAACCGAGTTGATGGAAGAATATCCAGATGCATTTGGTCCTGATTTCGAGGAGAACAAAAAGTCGGTTGCCGAGTACACGAATATCGAGAGCAAGGCGATTAGAAATAGGGTTGCAGGATATATTACCAGGAGATTAAAAAGTAAGGAAAAAAGTAAAGTTAGGAAGGAGGTGCTGAAAGAAGATGTTTCAGGGAGTGGCTCCGGCGCTGGTGACACCGTTCACGAAGGATAATGAAGTGGATGAAGAGGGGCTGAGGGCAAACATAGAATTTGTCATCGAGAATGGCGTCTCCGGGATCGTGCCAGCTGGCTGCACCGGTGAGGCTGCTACGCTCTCGTTCAATGAGCAAAAGAGGATCATCGATATAGCGGTGGATGAATCTTCGGTTCCGGTGATAGCTGGCACTGGATCGAACAACACGAAAGAGGCAATAGAGCTCACGAAATACGCTGCCGATGCGGGCGCAGATATCGCGATGCTGATCTCACCATACTACAACAAGCCGACCGATGCTGGAATGATTGCGCACTATAAAACCGTGGCCAGCTCGTGCGATATTCCCATACTATTGTACAACGTTCCTTCTAGAACGGGAAGAAATATGCCCGCCAAGGTATCGGCTGAGCTGGCAAACGTGGACAACATCGTTGGCATAAAAGAGGCCAGCGGGGACCTTAATCAAGTGTCGGAAATCATCAGGCTGACCAAGGACAAAAACTTCGTCGTCATTTCCGGGGATGACTCGATGACGCTGCCGATTCTTGCATTAGGTGGCAAGGGCGTCATTTCTGTGGCGGCGAACGTCATTCCAAGACAGATGAGCGATCTCGTGGGCGCGTTCTTTAAGGGCGACATAGAAAAGGCAAGGGAGATTCACCACACCGTGTTTCCCTTATTGCGCGACCTGTTCGTGGAGACGAATCCAATTCCGGTGAAGGCTGCGATGAACTGGATGGGGCTGGCTGCGGGCGAGCCCAGATTGCCCCTGGTTCCACTGGGTCAGAATGGAGCGGACAAGCTACGGCGCACCATGGAGTCCCTAGGATTGCTATGATCAAGGTTGCGATATGCGGCGCTGCAGGGCGAATGGGTTCGCTGGTGGCGCAGAACGTCCTGCAAGAAGAAGATATGAACCTAGTCGCCGCCTTTGACATAAAGGACATCGGCAGGAGCGTAGGAGATGTGCGCATCTCCGATGTCAAGCGCATTCACGACGTTCTCAGCGAGACCAAGCCCGACATATTAGTTGATTTTACGGTCGCATCAGGAGCCGTAGAAAATGCAAAAGCCGCCGCCGAGCACGGCGTTAACCTCGTCATAGGAACGACGGGTTTCACGAAAGAGCAACACAAAGAGATGTGCACTGCGATAGACAAAAAGATATCCGCGGTCATCTCCCCCAACTTTGCAGTCGGCGTAAACGTCTTCTGGAAAATGATAGGCGATGCAGCCAAGTATCTGAGCGATGCCGACGTGGAGATCGTCGAAGCGCACCACAAGCGCAAAAAGGATGCGCCCAGTGGAACCGCCAAAAAAGCCGCAGAAATTCTGCGCACCTCTCTCGGCAGAGAGGTAAGCGTTCATTCCATCAGAAGTGGGGATATCGTGGGCGATCATCTCGTCCTTTTCGCGGGAGATGGCGAGCGCCTCGAGATAAAACATCAGGCGCACAGCAGACAGGCCTTTGCATCGGGCGCCATAAAGGCGATACGATGGGTTGCGAGCGCAAAAAAAGGAAAAGGCGTTTTCTCGATGAATGATGTGCTGGGGATGTGATTATCTTTTATAAGCCCTATCGTGGTGATCAACAACGAGAAATTCTACGACATCTCCTGTTATCTGAAAAATAACTACAAAACTCCCGATATGGGCCCTTCTCAATCCCTTAAGTTTGTATCTCAATGGTTTGTAAACTTCTGGACTTTCTAAAATTTCCTCGATCTTCTTACAAATTCTCTCAAACAAAACCTTGTCTTTCTTCTTGATCTTCCTGAGGTCTTTTTCAAATTCGGGAGAGAATCTGCATTTATATGTCATCCAAATCAGAGAGATTCAAAATATCTGCTTCTTTCTGCCTTACTTTTGCACAGAATTCCTTTGCCTGTCTTGAGTTGTTTCCGCGCTCTCTTCACCTTTCTTATAAAGTTTTCATTAAACTGCTCTCTGATGTCCTCATAGAGCACCCGCTCACATTTCTTCAAAAATTCATATTCCTCTTTGGGAATGGTCACGACTTCAGGCATGTTTATCACCTAACATAGTTCGTTCTGTGACTTTAAGGTTTCCTAACGATGTGCTGGGGATGTGATTTGCCTAAAATATCAGCCACTTTTCCCTTTTAGGGTATCATTAAGATTTTTTATGACCCCAATCAGCTCCTTATAAACATCAACACCTTTGTAAATTTGATCAAAAGTCAGAGAATGACTGAACAAACCGATATCCAAAACCAATAAGTCTTCTTTAAATTCTAAATCAGTGACAGTAAGACTTGGATGAGGATTACCCATTCGTCTTTTGAGTGTTTTCCTGTCCACAGCGCCCTGCTCTAGCCAGTTGACTAAATTTTCTCGGACTTCTTTATGCATGTACTTGATCCTATCTTCATCTCCTTCCAACACAACTTCCACTCTACCATCCGGTAAATTAAATGCGCCTCCTTTGGTGAACCCGGCACGGATCAACTCTCTCGTGACTGTGAGCCTACAGCCAATATGTTGGACTTCTTTGCCCTCTATGTAAAAAAGTGCTTTTCTCTCCATCGTCACTTAACTCGCCCTCACTCCTCTAGGTATGTTGCCAAGCATACCATGTGGTTGTATGCCACCACATATGTTATAAATGTTGCTTGGGGCGGAAGTTGTAATCCCGCCATGGTGGAAGTTAAGAGCATTTTGATTTTATCATTTTAAAGCAATCTCCACGCCTATTTTTAACAAAAAAGCGCTCTTTGGGATCAAAATGCTTAAATAAGCCCGCAGAGGATCTGGTCTGATCAAAAGGATAGAGATGAAGATAGAGGCAAAATCGATAACTCTCGATATTGGCGATGGCTATAAATTGAGAGGCACAAGGGCAACCATAGGCACCTTTGATTTAGTCGTCATCGACTGGGAGCATCCTAACTACGGTTACTTTGCAGATGCAATGCTTTGGATAAAATCAATGCACATGAAAGATTGGGAGCCTTATATAGTCGCCAGATGCTTCAAGGAATATAAAACATTAGACGATTTTCTCGAAGATTATCCACAACTTCGAGAGCTGTTCGATGCTGCGGATTTCGCAAAGGACATTCTAAAGATAGCATTGAAAGACCACAACAAATATTTCGTTCAGTAAGATCGGGATATTCGATAGTTACCTTTTCCCAAAAACTCGACGATGCCGTTATCACGTAGAATCTGTAATTGCTGACGAATCTTAGGTCTAATGTTCTTATTTTCAGGATGTAATCGCGCTAAATGGTCTTCAAATGCGTAGAGTTCCGCAAGCGTAAACGTTTCTCGATCCAATTTTCTAACACATGCAAGTACATCAGCCAACCAACCACGAAAGCGAGCCGATTGCTCACGGAGAAATAAAAATCGACTCCATGAATTTCTCACCGTTGTCTTTGAAATCTTATGACCATTCTCTACGATTGGAATTCGAGCATCTGCAGGCAAGTTTCCTAGAAGGATATTTGAGCCAATCCAGCCGCTTCGCCTAGCCGATTCTCGTAGTGGCTTTCGTTCCTCTATCATCGATAAAGATATAAAGTGTTTTGGCACGACGAAGATATTCTGCACCTTCCACATCATAGGATTGTACTGAAGGAAAACGAAGTTTGGAATCGTTCCCTTGGAGATTGCGTCAACCTTAGGTTGGTAAGCGGAATTCACAACACGATTTCCGAATGGGTGCCTGTGGCTTTTTAATTGATAGGGTTCGTCACACTCAGAACAAGTAAAATCGATAACTTTCTCTCCCTTGGGCGCTTGAGATAAAGTATCACACGGACACGCAGGACAATACAAGTTATCCAGAACCCATGTTTCCGTCAAAACTCGTGCGCGTTGTGATGCGCTTTTATAACCGACCGCTACATCTGGTCTCAATTCCAACTTCATGATGTAGTGATGTATAATTTTAGTCGTATAAGATCTTGTGCCTCTTTACAATCTGGAATTGAACACATCAAACTCCAATGGAAAATGAAATCCACACGCGAAAGGTGGCGCGGTAGGAACTATGATTTTCTTTTGATCGCGCACGAGCATTTGTATGTATTCCGAAAGTTGGAGGAAGGAGAGAGGCCGACAAAATTCAAGGAAAGTGCGAGGTGGTGGTAGATGGTGATTATGCAGTTGCAAATTTGGCTGTTACAGGTACTTCTCTGCTAGCACCCAACTTTTTAGATCTCTTTATGAAATTGAGTATTGTAAAGCCAACAATTTCGCCCTGATCGTTTTTGTGAATTATGATGTCGTCACCTATCTCTTCACTTATCGCTGGCTGGGGCTCTCCAACAGTGACGTCCAATACGTCACCTTTTTCATCCAAGAAGAATTTTAGCTTTTTTTCCATATTACATTCCCCTTCTTGATTCTGTCAGTAACATAACCAGTGACGACGAAGGTGTCGTCTCTACTTATTTTAGCTACAGCAACTATATATTTCCCTTCTAATAGCTCTTTAAAGTATCGATAGTAGAGCAATACCTCTGGATCGTACACGCTACTTGTAATAAGCTCGGGCTCTTTTATTGTATTCTCGAACTCTGTTCTCAATTCAAGCAAAATAGGGTGCTTATGTACGATATAGCTCCATCTTTCATCTGTAAGCCTGATTCTTCTCCCGAATCTATCAGAAATGACATCCATGAACAAGGATTGTCGTCTTATTTTAATAAATACTCTTTCTTTGATAACCATTAAAATTCAAGGAAAGTGTGAGGTGGTGATGAGATTAACCAATAGCTTCTAGTGCTTTAAATGAAAAGATGGGGACTTCCAATTTTCTTTCTGCCTTTATTTTGGATTCCAGCAACTTATCGATCTGCTTGGATACTTTGGCAGAGAAATACTTCTCGCCACAATTTTCACAAACCCTCGCAGGAACATCTTCGATAACCAATAACTTTCCATCCACCCAAACCTCTAACTTCGTGGCTTTTTCCTCGAGATGTCCCCCGCAAATGGCACACTTCATTTCCTCTTTCTCCTTTTGTATTCTATCCATTCATCTTCTTCTGGCACGTATACGGTTATAATCTTAACGACTGGGGCAATCGCACATACAAGATGAATTGGTTTGTTATCCTTGGTCAATCCTGCGACCAGACAACTTGGAAATGGCTCATCATTAGGATAGTTTTCGATTATTTCTCCATTTAGTATCGCGTGTTCAATGTCCTCGGTAGAGATTTTTCTTTCAATTCTCCTTTTGAGAGCGTGTAGTGTTAATTCGTATTCCTCTTTTTGAATCTTTGATCTGAGGACATCTATACTCATATTTTGTGGTTTTGCAGCCGAGTATATTAAGGTAACGAAAATGGGAATAAGGATGAGTGCATCACAAAATTCAAGGAAAGTGTGAGGTGGTGGTGAAAAAGTGATTGTGAGCGATTATGCCCTCAAGCATTCTTTGACGCATTCTATAAACTTCTGGGCTTTTCTGATCCATCTTTCAGCTTCTGCTTTGCTTACCTCTATCCCTTTGTAATCTGCCTTTGATTTTGTCTGCACCGCAGGGATTATGATCGTCCTCCCCAGGTCGGCAAATTTAGACGGAATTTTATTAAGACTGATAAGCTCGCGAAACAACCGTATGGCATCATCATGTCTCATCGCTCGCTTTTTAAGGAATCTGAGCGTCAGGGCATCGTTTGCTCTGATGATCGAGTGAATGGCTTGAGCGACCACAACCGTGTACCTCTCCCTGTTAGGGCTTGCAGACGTCATCAGATTTTTAGCGCTCTCCAGCCAAAATTCAGCCTCTTTCAGCTCTCTCATACAACACTTCTCCTTTCGCTAACTCCGAGGCGAATTGCTCATTTTCTTTCAATTCTTTCTGGGTCAGTACTATGGGTATGATTTTCATTTTTGTTTCCCCCAAGATCTCATCAGCTATCTCTGCAATCTTCTTTTCCAGTCGGTACTTCTCGCCTACGAGTAGAGCTACATCAATATCACTCGTAAGCGTTTCCTCGCCTTTTGCTACACTTCCAAATAGAATGACTTTTTTTACATGCCTCAATTTTTTAACCCTGTCGACAAACTTGGATACGGCCAATCTATGAGGTGATAGTTCTAACTCCACAAAGTCCTTCAATTCATCTATGATAGGCGATTTCTGATTTAATCTACACACATTATACCCGCCTATTTTTTCTATTCCAATCACGCCCGCCCTCTCTAAGTCGTGAACAAACCTCCAAGTGGTAGTATAAGCTAGCTTCGTTATCCTGGAAATCTCCAGGGGCGTGAAATTCCTGTCAGGATACTCAAAGAATAACCTCAGCACGACCGGATACCTGGTTAGCTTTTGAATAGTAGTTTTCACGTTTGAATAGTAGTTTTCAAAATATATAAAGACTTACCCCAACTCCAATGAAAAATTAAATCCACTAAGGAAAGATGGCATCACAAAATTCAAGGAAAGCATAAAGTGGCAGTAAAACGACCAAAAAAATTATATTGGGGTTGTTCATCCTCATATGCGGGTATCATGGCAGCAAGTGTAGATAAGGAAAGTTGCGCGGGATGTGGGGCATGTGTGGATGAGTGTCCTGTGAGTGCGATCTTATTGAACGATGAGATTGCCACAGTTGACGATTCGCTGTGCACGGAATGCGGTACATGCGTTGATGTCTGTCCCACGGGCGCGATTTCACTATGAGGATAAAAGTAGGCGTTTTAGGAGCGACCGGCGCAGTCGGACAAAGATTTATCCAGCTGTTAGCGGAGCATCCGTGGTTTGAGTTGTCTGCGTTAACGGCATCCGAGCGGAGTGCGGGCAAGAAATACGGCGAAATAGCAAGGTGGCGGTTGGATGTGTCGCTGCCCGATGAGGCAAAAGGAATAGAGGTTTTGCCAACCTCGCCGGAAAAGGTGGATGCGGACATCGTGTTCTCCGCGCTGCCAGCCGCTATCGCGAAAGAGGTGGAGCCCAAATTTGCAGAAGCGGGATTTTTGGTGGCGAGCAATGCCGGCGCATACAGGATGGAAAGCGATGTGCCGCTCATGATTCCTGAGGTCAATCCCGATCACCTGGGATTGGTGGAGGTGCAAAAAGAAAATCGCCACTGGGATGGCTGCATCATCACCAACCCGAACTGCTCGGTCATCGCGATGGCGCTCTCACTGAAGCCGCTGATGAAATTCGGCATAAAGGGCGTGCACGTGGCAACGATGCAGGCCGTATCTGGTGCAGGCTACGAGGGCGTGGCATCGATGGCGATCCTCGATAACGTGATTCCGTACATCGCAAAAGAAGAGGAGAAGATGGAGACCGAGGCCCAGAAGATACTGGGTAAATTTGACGGCACCAAGGTGAAGAATGCCGATTTTGAGGTGAGCGCAAGCTGTAACAGGGTTCCAGTTATGGATGGACATACTGAGGCGATATGGGTGTCCATGCGCAACCGTCCAAGGTTGAGTGAGGTGCGAGACGCATTCACCAAGTTCAAATGCGATGAAGTAAAGGGATTGCCAACCGCTCCGAAAAAACCGATCATCGTGCGCGATGAGGAGGACAGACCGCAGCCCAGATTGGATAGAGATGCCGGAAAGGGGATGAGCGTATCGGTTGGCAGAATCAGAGAATATACGGATGGCGTCAAATACATCGCACTGGGACACAACACGATTAGAGGGGCCGCCGGAGCGTCTGTGCTGAACGCCGAGTTATTCTATAAGAAGCACAAACGCTGAAGCCGGGTAAATCGAAACGAAGCGTTTTTTATCTTCCATGCAATTCTGAGTTTGATGACGCACATAATCTGTTTTGACCTCGAAGGTCCATTATCGCCGCAGGACAACGCCTACGAGGTCATGTCCCTTGTCGAGAATGGCGACAAGATATTCGAGGTCATCAGCAAGTACGATGACATGCTCGCACTCGAGAACAGAGAGGGATATGAAGCGGGAGATACGCTCGCGCTGATCGTGCCATTCTTAGTTCTTCACGATATCTCAGAGGAGGACATAACGAGGGTTTCAAAAAAGGCAAAAATCGTCGATGGCGCGAAATATCTGATTTCCAAACTAAAATCCGAAGGCTGGAAAGCGTATATCATCTCGACCAGTTATGAGCAGCATGCATACAATATTGGAGGGGGGCTCGGCGTCCCCAAGGAGAACATAGCATGCACCAGGCTATCGTTGAGCGATCTACGAGATGAGATAGATGATCTCTCGGTGATAGAAAAGGCAGAGAAGGATGTGCTGAAGCTTCATGAGCACTTAGAGAGGCCGGAGAGGATAGTGCATCCCTTGGATAAATTCTTCTTCGAAGAATTGCCAGAAACTGGATACGGCAACGTTTTGGAAAAGGTGTACGTGATAGGGGGGGCGAAGAAGGTTGCAGCGGTGCACAGGATAGCAGAAGCAAATGATGCGAGTCTATCAGATATCATGGTTGTAGGAGATAGCATAACGGACTACAAGATGCTCAAAGACGTGAAGGAAAATGGCGGTGTTGCGGTAGTCTTCAATGGAAATGAATACGCGATACCCCATGCGAGCATTGGCTTAGCGTCGTTGGACATACGATTCTTGCACCTGTTGACGAAACATTTCGATAGAAGGGATTTGATGTTTGAAATGGTAAAGTCCTGGGAGACTAAGCGCTCTGATTTTGAAAAAGATCCAACGTCGATTCCGGAGGATGCCATAACGCCAGAACTCAGGCGTTTCCTTCTCGAATCTAGGATTGAGATGCCATACTTCGGTTATTTAGATGATGCAGACGAAAAGAAGATGTCAAAGATCATAGAAATACATAAAAGGTTCAGGGCGCTCGTCAGGGGCGCAGCAGCAAAGTTGGGATAGCAATGGATGTCGCTGGCTTGGGCGCATTAAACTATGATAGGCTGTATGCGGTTGAAAGAATCGCAAAGCCAGGCGAGGAGGTCGGTGTTATTGACGTGAAGGGCTGCCCGGGCGGCTCTGCCGCAAATACCATCGTCGGTTTGGCTAGGCTGGGGTTGAGCACCGGATTCATCGGCATCGTGGGCGATGACGTGGAAGGGGGAATCATCATGGACGATTTTGCTGTCGAGGGCGTTGATGTCAGCAGGATCAGGAGGGCAAAGGGAAGCAGTGGAGTGGCGCTTGGGTTGGTTGACAAACACGGCGAAAGAGCGCTCTACATCCATCCCGGGGTTAATGATGTGTTGTGCATTGATGAAGGTGATGTTGATTACGCCAATAATGCCCACCTCATTCATATGAGTTCGTTCGTGAGTGCGGAACAACTGGAGATGCAGAAGAGATTGTCGAAGGAGACGAAGGCAAAGGTCAGCTTCGCGCCAGGGATGCTGTGCTTCAAGTTTAAGTTTGATGTTTTAAAGCCCATCATAGGGAGCTGTCATGTCGTATTCCTGAATGAAGAGGAAATTCACTCGCTGACCGACGCAGGTCACAAAAAAGGCAGCAAGATTTTATTGGATGCCGGCGCTGAAGTGGTAGTGGTGACGCTCGGCAAAAAGGGTTGCTACATCGCCAACGAGGATGCCTACGTAGCACCGCCCAAGACAGAGGTCTTGGATACGACCGGCGCAGGAGATGCTTTCGCAGCTGGGTTTTTGTATGGTTTATTGAAAGGGGAAAGTATGAAGCGATGTGGCGAGCTCGGCAATATCGTCGCATCCATGTGCATAGGAAAGTACGGCGCAAGAGAGGGATTGCCGTATGAGAAGGACTTGGATTCTCAGAGGGTGTGAATGATGGCGCTCAAGTTCAAAGGGATTGAAATCGAGGATACATACTCCGAGGCCTTTGACGGTTTCTTCTCGCGCATCCTAGTCACCGCAGACGATGATAAGAGGCTGTACAAAGCCGCCTTCGGCTCTACTACGCTTCCCTCAACCGTGCTCGGCGAGTCCGAGGGCGGCATCGAGAAATGGCTCAATGAGAGGGATACACCTGATGGGCGCAAAGGTGCAATTGTGCAGATATGGACGAATTACAATAGAGGTATCGGCAAATTGGAGTACGAGCTCGCGAAGCGCATTCGCCAGGGGATTTTAGTCGTGCCAACCACGAGGGTTTTCAATGCCCTTGAATCAAAGGATAGAATCGATATAATGAACAGGGTGGGACACTGTGGAGATGGATATGAGTGTTTGGAAGAAAAGTTTGGACGCGAGGTGATCAATATTCCCATCATGATGGGGGGATTCATAATAGAGCGATATTTGGGCTGTACGAAAGGCGTGATGGGTGGTACTATCTGGTTCTTCTGTGAAACCCAGGACTCGGCGCTGGAGGTCGGAGACAGAGCAGTAGAGGCTGTGAGCAAGATTGATGGCGCCATAACTCCTTTTGATGTCTGTTCGGCTGGTTCAAAAGTCGAGACCAAGTATCCAGAGATAGGTCCGACTACCAATCATCCTTACTGTCCAACGCTGAAGGATGAGATTCCTGATTCTATGGTTCCTGGGGGCGTAGCATCCATTCCCGAGATAGTGATTAATGGCACTACGATTGATGTAGTAAAAGAGGCGATGAGAGCGGCGATTCGTAGCGTTGCCGGCATAAAGGGAGTTGTCAAAATATCCGCTGGAAACTATGGCGGAAAACTCGGAAAACACAAAATCTGGCTTAGGGATGTTGTGTGAAAATTTTCTACGGCCACATGCCGTAGTAGGCATTCAGCGCAACTATTATGACCGCTGCAATGACGCTGACGACAAGAACCGTCTTTGGGTTGATGGCAATCGCTGACTTGTCCGCTTCGTAGTATCTCATCAAGCCCGCGGCAGATGTTAAGCCACTCTTGGTTTCTTTTTTCTTGGCCATAAACTCACCAAGGTTATTATTTATGATGACACGTTTAGTTACTGCTTATGACTTATGAATGTGTCGTCTCCGGCATTGTGATATACGGTGATGAGTTTGAGGCAACGGAAGGATACGTGGTCATCAGAGAGGGCATAATTCATGAGGTTGGCACGGGAGAGGTGGATAGCAGCATACAAGGTTTAGTTGCTCCATTATTCATCAACGCGCACACGCATGTAGGCGACTCTATTGCAAAAGAGGTGTCGTTCGATTCGTTGGGAGAATTGGTAAAACCCAAAGGGCTCAAGTACAAACTCCTGTCAGAGGTTTCGGAGGGGGGATTAATCGCATCGATGCGTTCATGTCTATGCGACATGAAGCGCACCGGGACATGCACCTTCGTGGACTTCCGAGAAGGGGGTGTGTCTGGCGTTCGCGCCCTGAGGCGCGCTTGTATAGAGGGGTTAAAGCCCATCATCTTAGGTCGCCCGAATGGCGATGACGTGAAAGATGTGTTAACAGTGGCGGATGGTATCGGCATGAGCAGCGTCAACGACCATCCCTGGGATGTGCTTCAAGAGGTGTCGGAGGCGACAAAGAAAAGCGGCAAGTTGTTCGCCATTCACGCTGGCGAGGTCGACAGGTCTGATGTCGAGGGCGCATTAGAGTTGATGCCGGATTTCTTGGTTCACATGACGCATGCCGATAAGGATGATCTCAAAGCGGCTGTCGATAAAAACATTCCAATAGTTGTATGTCCCAGATCGAATTTCGTAACCGGTGTTGGACGTTCCGGCGAAAGACCGCCGATCAAGGAAATGATCGAACTGGGCGTAACGGTCGCGCTGGGAACCGATAACGTGATGCTTAACCCTGTCAACATGTTTGCCGAGATGGAGTTCGCAGTGAAGACGTTTTGGCAAAATGATAGACAGGTATTTAAGATGGCTACGCTTAATGGTGCAAAAATGTTGCATCTCGATGAGAAGATGGGTTCGATAAGAGAGGGAAAGGCGGCACACATCATGATTCTCGATGAGAAATCGAATAATTTATGTGGCACGAAGGATTTCGTTAAGAGCATCGTACGGAGGGCAAGGCCAGACGATATAAAGGTCGTGTTGGTGGGCAAAAGTGACTGAACTGGTTGAAGGGCAAAAGCGGCCGCTGTATAGAAAGATACTAATCGCGACCGATGGGTCAGCACAAACGAAAAAGGCTGTGGAGCACGCCATCGAGTTGGCAAGGCTGATGAGCGCAAAACTATATATAGTGTATGTGGTCGATAATATTGCCTTCGCCTCCATTCCGCTTGATATGAAGTCTGAGAGCATGTATGAAGCTCTTCATAAAGAGGGATTGGATGCAACAAACAGCGTTGCGGATGCTGCCAGCGAAAAGGGCGTAGATGCCGAGACCGTCGTCTTGGAGGGCAATCCCGCCGAGGAAATCGTCGATTTCGCCAAGAACAATGAGATCGGCTTGATCGTGCTGGGAATGCTCGGAAAATCGGGTCTCGAACGCTTCCTGCTGGGCAGCGTAGCAGAGAAGGTCGCAAGGGCGTCACCGGTCCCGGTGATGATTGTGAGGGGGGCGTGATATGCCGGTACAAACTCAGATGAAGATTGAAGATATAATGGTCAAGGATGTGGTGTGTGCAACTGTACCTGGGTCAAGGGATGATGTGTTAAAAATATTGAAGAGCAAACACATCTCTGGCGTCCCTGTTATCAAGGGCAAGACGTTGGTGGGAATCGTAACCAGGAAGGATATATTTAGACATCCTGAGGAGGAGCAAATTGCCCTGCTGATGACGAGGGATCCGATTACAGCTACTCCAGAATCCAGCATCGCTGATGTCGCAAAGTTGATCCTTGATAATGATGTGCGCCGGTTGCCAGTCATAACCGATCGCACGCTTGTAGGAATCGTAACGGTTGCTGATATCATCAGGGCGATCGCCAATATGAATATCAAGACGTCTGTCGGCGATTACGTGAAAGATCGTCTGGTCGCGATTTGGGATGAGATGCCGTTGCCAGTGGTTATCGAGGTTCTGAAATTGGGTAAAGTGAGTGCGGCGCCCGTGCTCAATGCGAAGAACGAATTAGTAGGCATCGTAAGCGATGTTGACTTGATTGCCGTGAGCGAAATCGAGGATAGCATAAAGGTGTCAAACATGTCCGCTGGCTCTGATGATGATGCCTGGACATGGGAGAGCATACGCGACACGATGAACCTATATTACGGCGTTTCTAGGATTAAACTACCCGAGATTCCGGTCAAGGAAGTGATGGTCAAAGATGTAATAACCGCCTCCCGCCATTCAGAGATTAGTGATTGCGCCAAAAAGATGTGGAAAAACAAGATCGAGCAAATTCCTGTCATCACCGCTGAAAGAAAAGTAACTGGACTGCTTAGGGATGTGGATTTGCTCAGGGTTTTAATTGAGTGATTTGGAGATTGCGATGAAGTATGAGCGCGTCATCGAGCTAGCAAAGCGAAGGGGGTTTCTTTGGTCATCTTCTGAGATTTATGGCGCTACTGCTGGGTTCTGGGATTTTGGGCCTCTCGGCGCCATCTTGAAAAGGAGAGTGGAGAATCTCTGGCGCGAGCTTTATATCATCGGCGAGGGGTTTTTTGAGATAGAGTCGCCAACTGTCAGCGTTGAGGATGCGTTCGCCGCTTCTGGACATCTTGACTGTTTCGTCGATTTGATCGTGGAATGTAAGAAATGCGGCGAGATGTTCAAGGCAGACCACCTTGTCCAGGATGTTGGAAGCGAGTCAACAAGGGCAGGAGTTGCGAAATTGATTAAAACGCATGACATTCGATGTCCTGAGTGCGGGGGAGAACTCGGCGATGTGCGTACTTTTAATCTGATGTTTAGGACAACCATTGGGCCTAGTTCCGAGCGAATCGGCTACCTTCGCCCGGAGACGGCGCAGGGCATCTTCGTCGATTTTCCACGATTGCTCAGATTTTACAGGGACCGGTTGCCGTTCGGCGTGGTTCAAATTGGAAAGGCATATAGGAACGAGATTTCACCCAGGCAGGGCGTAATTCGCTTAAGGGAGTTCACGCTGGCCGAGGCGGAAATCTTCGTAGACCCGAGGGACAAAAGCCACCCCAGGTTTGATGAGATTGCTGATGTCGTATTGCGGCTGTACCCTAAAAAAGAGCAGTTGCGCGGAAAGAATGAAATTGAGATTAATGTGAAGGATGCGGTCAAGAAGGGCATCATTCCCAGCCAGTTTATGGGGTATCACCTCGCGTTGGTTCAGCTCTTTCTGACCGGCGTGGGAATCAGACCTGAAACGCTCAGGTTCAGACAGCATAAAAAAGAGGAAAGAGCACATTACGCTGCCGATTGCTGGGATGCTGAGACGCTGTTAGATTTGGGCTGGGTAGAGCTTGTGGGCATCGCTGATAGGACGGACTATGACCTGAAGGCACATGCCAAGAAGAGTGGCGTAGATATGGGAGTCTTCGTTTTATACGACAAACCCAAGGTAATAGAAAGACTGCGCATTAAGCCGAAAATGGATGTCCTCGGTCCCAAGTTTAAGGAAGAGGCGGCAAAGGTTGCAGATGTGTTAATGAGGTTGCGTCCGAGGCAGTTGAACGAGTTGGGTAAAGAGACGATCAAGGTAGGTGGCAAGACGATACGCGTTGATCCGAAGTGGGTTGAGTGTGAGAGGATTAGCGAGGAGGTGCATGGGGAAAGGGTGGTGCCACATGTCATTGAACCATCTTATGGTATCGACAGGATCGTTTATGCGCTGTTGGAGCACTCTTTGGCCGAGGAGATGGTAGAGGGTGAGAAAAGACTTGTGCTACGACTCCCTCCAAAGGTAGCGCCCATACAGGTTGGAGTATTTCCCTTACTTGCGAGAGATGGCTTGGTCGAAGTGGCAAAAAGGGTTGCATCGCTGCTGAGTAAGGATGGTATTCTGATGGAATATGACGATTCGGGCACGATAGGGCGAAGATACAGGCGCCATGACGAAATCGGAGCGCCATTCGCGATAACCGTTGACCATCAAACCCTGGAAGATAATACGGTGACGATTAGAGAGAGGGACTCCATGAAACAAATCAGGGTTAGCATTGATGGGGTTTCGGATATAATTCGCGGATTGTTAAGCGGGAAGATTCAATTTGAGATGCTGGGACGCTGATCTGATGCCAAAACCCATCGAGATTCTAAAGAAAGAAGTGATGAGAAAGACCATACACATCGCTGGCGCCGCAGTTCCGGTTTCGTACTTGTTTATAGACAGGTCGCTCATGCTAGCAGGACTCTCTGCACTTGTAATGAGCGCGATTGTGATGGAATGGGCACGATTGAATGGGAGGATCAAGCTCGCTGATCTGATTCGCCAGGAGGAGGGCAAAAGGGTGGCCGCATACGTTTATTTTGCAGTCGCATCCTTGGCTACGGTGTTCTTGTTCCCAAAGATGGTTGCCATTGTTGCACTATTGATGCTTTGTATCGGGGATTCCTTGCTAGGTCTGTTCGGTGTTCTTCTATTGTTGTTCCGGCGCAGTGGGCGCGCTGATGTTAGGACTAAGAGATTTGGTGGAGGTGGAATAATTCGAGATGTCAAGGAGTCGATATCTGCAGCTAAGGATGCTGAGCTGATGCTGTTGATGTTGTTGATTTGTTTTCTCATTGGTGCCTTATTAATTCCACCATATGTCGCATTTATGGGCGCGATAGGCGCGATGCTCGCGGATGCGATTCCATGGCAAGTTGGTGGAAGGGTTCTGGATGACAACCTGACGGTTCCCATTTTCGCGAGTGTTTTGATGACGATCGCAAGCCCATTTTGAGTACCTATTTATCTTCACGGCGCCCCATTATCGTTGATGGAACGATGGAGTATATAGCACATCCGCTGATAAAGCCAAAAAAAATCGAGAAGAGGTTGTATCAATCGGCGCTCGCAAAGACGGCGTTAGAGCGATCGTCGCTGATCGTGCTGCCAACCGGCTTGGGCAAAACGATCGTCGCATTGTTGGTGATGGCTGATAGGCTAGAGCGGTGCGGTGGTAGAGTGCTTGTACTGTCACCGACGAAGCCCCTTGTAGAGCAGCATGCCGCTTTTTTAAGGTCGTCGCTTAACATAAATCCGGATGAGATTCTGGTTTTCACTGGAGAGCTCTCTCCTTCGAAGAGAAGAGACCTATGGTCCACCAGAAAGGTAATCGTTTCCACGCCACAAGTGATTGAAAACGACCTCATTGCGAGGAGGTTGCGCTTGGATGGTGTCGTCCATATCACGTTTGACGAAGCCCACAGGGCAGTTGGAGATTACTCCTATGTCTACATCGCCGAGAAATACATGCACCAAGCAAAGTCGCCATTGATTCTCGGAATAACGGCATCACCCGGTGCATCCAGTGACAAAATCCAAGAGGTTTGCCGGAATTTGCACGTTGAGGGTGTGGAGATCAAGACGGAGTTTGACCCCGACGTGGTGCCATACACCTATGAAAAAGAGATAGAGTGGAGATACGTCGATGTCCCGGATGAGATTCATAAGGTGAAAGAGCTGATCGGTGGTGTGTTAACTGACAGGATAAATGAGCTGAAACGAGCTGGCGTCCTCGGTCCTAAACGCAAGGATATCTCAAGGCGGGAGTTGCTGTGGTTTCAAGATAAACTTCAGCGCCGGTTAAAGCGCAACCCCAATCCACAGTTATTCAAGATCGTATCGCTCCTGGCCGAGATCTTTAAAATCAAGCATGCCATGGACATGATCGAGACGCAGGGCGTCTCGGCATTACAGAAGTATTTTGATAGATTGCGAAATGAGGCATCGTCAAAAGGAGGGAGCAAGGCAGCAAGACGGCTGGTGGAGGAGGATAACATCAAAGAGGCGATGCATCTGGTAGAAGGACGCGAGGAGGCACACCCCAAACTGGAAATGGTCAGTCAAATAGTTGGAGAACAATTATACAAAAATCCGGATAGCAGGATTATCGTGTTTACGAACTTCAGGGACACCGCCGAGTTGGTTACGAGATCGCTCGGTCGCTTAAGCGATGTCAGACCGGCTAGGTTTGTGGGCCAAGCCAGTAGATTTGAGGATGATGGACTTTCGCAACGGGCGCAGGTGGAGATACTCCAGAAGTTTAAATCTGGCAAGTATAATGTGCTGGTTGCAACGTCTGTCGCAGAAGAAGGATTGGACATTCCTTCTACAGATTTGGTGCTTTTCTACGAGCCCGTGCCATCCGAGATCAGGAGCATTCAGCGAAAAGGACGGACTGGTAGAGGCAAAATCGGTAAGGTGGTCGTTCTCGTAACCAAGGGGACAAAAGATGAGTCGTATCGCTGGATAAGTATGAGAAAGGAAAGAAGTATGTATAGGAAAATGAAAAAGATGAGGGAATTGAAAAAGGAGCGGAAAAAAGGACAGAAACAGCTGGTTGATTTTTAAGGTTGGTTGATTTTAAGAATGATGCAAATTAAGAAGACCGGAAATAATGCAAATGTAAAAAGGATAAAGATGCTCGTCGACCAGCACGAGCTACGCTCCCCTGTTGTGAGAGAGTTGGAAAGACTCGGCACTACGATTGATGTCAAAACCTTGGTGGTGGGAGATTACATATTAAGCGATAGGGTTGGGGTTGAGCGCAAGACCGTTGACGATTTTCTGTCAACACTTGTTGATGGTAGTAGGAACGTCTTCAACCAAGTGTCCGACCTGCGGGATAGTTTTGAGAGACCGATGTTGATTATAGAGGGTTCTGGGCTCTACATCAGACGCAGGATACACCCAAATGCAATTAGGGGGGTGTTAGCATCCATAGCTGTGGACTTTGGCGTTCCAATTGTCATGACAGAAGATGCAAGGGACACTGCCGCATTTTTGCACATCGTTGCAAAAAGGGAGCAGGAGGATGTTGAGCGGCGTCCTTCTTTACATGGAAAGAGGTCGTTGATGACGCTCAAGGAGCAGCAGGAGTACATAATATCGTCAATACCAAGCGTGGGCCCCGTCATCGCCAGGAACTTGCTGCGTCATTTCGGTTCAGTTCAGGATGTGATGATTGCTACTAAAGATGAGTTGATGGAGGTTGATTGTGTTGGTCCAAAGATTGCTGATAGGATTAGAGGGGTCGTTGGATCTAAGTATGAGGGGTAGTCTGGGTGGTTACCGAAACTGTTTTCTAATGTGCACCCTTTTGCATATAAATGGTATGTATTTTGTGATGTGGAGGTTATTTGATGCCTGTCGATTTGATGCCTGTCGACCCCGAAAAAGTGATTGAGCGATGCGCTGATACGCTTAAACAAATTGTAGATGATGATTCGGTTCCCAGAAACATACGGCGTGCAGCTGATGAAGTGAGAAAAAAACTATTTGATGAGAGCGTTTCGCTTGCCGTCCGGGCGGCATCCGCCATATCGGTGTTGGATGAAGTAAGCAACGACCCCAACATTCCCCTGCATGCGCGGACCTTGGTATGGGGAGTTGTCAGTCAATTGGAGACCATATCTGTTGACGTGTGAGTCCCTCCCCCTTATTTCGATTGGAGTGGTCGTCTGAGTTGCTTGTTTTGTGGTTTAATTGATCGGTCGTTCTGATTGGTTTATGGTATTCGAGTTGTATGATATGACTGTATGTTGGGTTTATAGATAGTGTGATAGCAGATGTGATGATGAAGTGGATGATGATAGAATAAAATAACAAAAGTTATATACTAAAAAAAGAATAGAATACATCAATCTGTTTTAGTATCATTATAAACTCAACTAAAGATGTTTTAGTAGTTCCACTGGAAATGATGGGGTGGGGGTCATATCATAAATACGTAAAAATCTCCAAAAGAAGTAAGGGTGAATTTTTGAAATCGTTTCGCTCATCTTTTTATTTTCGTATTCCAACGCTCAAGTAGATGGGCGGCATATAGCCGATTATTCAAAGACAGACGTCATAGAGCGGCATCGACTCCAGTGGAAATGAAGGGGTGAATAGCATAAATTATTATAAGGTATCCTTCTATTGGAACTGTTGGAGGGACATTGTTTGGCAGGTGAAATGCTATCAGGACTTTTTGAAGAATTGCTACAGGTCAAACCAATCTTCGAAAATAAAGAAGTCCTGCGCCCCTCTTATACACCAGACTATTTACCCCATAGAAAGGGGCAGATAAATAGCCTTGCAATGATCCTTGTGGCTGCCCTCAGGGGCGAAACACCCTCCAACATCTTAATCTATGGAAAGACGGGAACCGGCAAGACCGCAGTGGTGAAGTATGTTGGGAAGGAACTTGAGGAAACGGGTGAGAAAAAAGGAGCGCCATGCTCGGTTTTGTATATCAACTGTGAAGTGATTGATACACAGTACCGTGTATTGGCCTACTTAGCCAGGCACTTTGACAAAGAAGTACCGCACACAGGTTGGCCAACCGATCAAGTTTACTCAGAGTTTAAAAACGCGATTGACGCCAAGGCGCAAACCATCGTAATAATACTAGATGAGGTTGACAAGCTCGTGAAGAAAGGCGGTGACGATACATTATACAACCTCACCAGGATCAACGCCGACCTGCGCAACACGAGGGTGAGTGTGGTTGGCATATCGAATGATTTGAAGTTCACCGAACTCCTCGACCCCAGGGCAAAGAGCTCCCTAGGGGAAGAGGAGATCATTTTTCCACCATATGATGCCAATCAACTAAGGGACATACTTGAGCAACGAGCAAGAGTGGCATTCAAACCAAACGCGCTTGAATCGTCTGTCATTCCTCTGTGCGCAGCGTTCGCGGCTCAAGAACATGGCGATGCAAGAAGAGCACTGGATTTATTGCGCGTCTCGGGTGAGCTGGCAGAAAGGGCGCAAGGCGATGTGGTTAAAGAAGAGCATGTCAGGGCGGCGCAGAACAAAATCGAGTTAGATAGGGTTGTTGAAGTCGTGCGAACTCTGCCAACACAATCGAAACTCATATTGTATGCGATGGTCTCACTTTACAAGAAGGGCGCCAAGGATCTGACCACCGGCGAGGTGTACAACCTTTATAAACGCCTCTGTCGCCAGATCGATATGGATATGCTAACGCAGCGAAGGGTCACGGACATCATTTCAGAGTTCGATATGCTGGGAATCGTAAATGCTGTGGTGGTTAGCAAAGGTCGCTATGGACGAACAAAGGAAATATCGGTAAGTGTCCCACTAGAACAGACGAAGGCGACGCTACTTGAGGACTATCGTTTGAAACCACTTAGTATGACATCACTCTCACAAACCCAGTTATATGCGTGACATCGGAGCCAAAGGCCAATCTGAAGTATCCTATCCATGGTATTCTTGCCTTGGCAACGCCCACTATCCACTCGGGCTTTACAGGACCGCTCAACCCAGGCTGGTCGTAGCCACTATTATGATCCCCTTTTGTGATATAACCAGAATGTGGAGCTCTTGCGCCATCAGGCACCATATCCCCAACATCAACCCAGTACATGGCCCTATGTATGATCGGCATCACGTTGGGATTTCCATCCGGCCTATACACGATCACGTCACCATAATCTCCAAACGAGGTGTAGTTAATTTCCTTGCCAACCCGATATGTTATGATGTTAGTGCGACTAATGCCCTGGATGAACACGACATCACCCCTATACATGTGTGGCATCATGCTACCAGATTCAACCGCAACCATCACCGGCCACGTTCCAGCCAAAAGGTAGGCAAGAGATGCGATCACGGCCACCACAGTTACCGCAAATACAACATCTTTGGCCAATCCAATCCAAAAAGATTTGTCCACCCTTTTCACCTTGCTTCATTACAATAATTTTCAGCCATCGTATAATTTATGCCCATCCATAACACATCAAACAATGATTCTATGGGCGAGACTAAAATCATCCAGCGATTCGCAGAGGTGGGATATCAGATACATCCAGATGCGGTTGCGATGATAGAGGAGTATGGCGCCCCCGATGAACTCATCCAGAACATATTGGCATCGCTGAATGGGTCTGTGTTGGTCGTAAAGCCAGAGCACATCAAATCAAGGTTGCCCCAACCAACATACGATGTGAAGGTCTTGAGTGATACCGCTCCATCAACGTGCGTTGGCAATTATGAAGAGTTCGTTGGGTATTTTCGTGATAGGTATGCTAAACTGAGTGAAATCCTCCGGGGAAGAATTAGTGCCAGACCCATTGAGAGCATTAATCTAATGGAAAGAGGTCGTGAGGACGTTACAGTAATGGGGATGGTATCCACCATACGGGACACGTCAAGTGGACACAGATTGATGGAGCTGGAGGACCCGACTGGTACGATCCCCATCCTTTTCCCAAACCATAAGGATGTGTTTGATCTGTCCCATCGTATTTTTCTGGATGAGGTAATCGGCATCACAGGCACACTCACAAACGATGGACTTTTGATCGCAAATAGAATCGTATGGCCGGACATACCACTCAAGAAAAACAAACAAAGCAAACCCAAGCGGAACGGCGAAGCGTGCTACGCCGTGCTAATCTCTGACACACATGTGGGGAGCAAGACGTTCTTGGAGGATGCGTGGCATCAGTTCATCAAATGGCTGAATGCAGCGATCGGCGATGATAATCAGAAAGCGCTTGCAAAACACGTTAAATATCTGATCATCGCAGGCGATCTGGTGGACGGCATAGGTGTTTACCCCAACCAGGAAAAAGAGCTCGCCATCTCTGATATTTACGAGCAATACAGGGCGGCAGCAACCCTTCTAAGAGAAGTGCCCCCTCACATCAAGATCATCATCTCACCCGGGAACCATGATGCTGTCCGGCAAGCAGAGCCCCAGCCCCCGCTCCCAAAAGAGATAACCTCTACATTCCCACCCAATACCACATTCGTTGGCAACCCATCGCTGGTGGAGCTAAATGGCGCCCTCATCCTCATCTATCATGGGCGCTCGTTAGATGACCTGATCGCAGCCTTGCCTGGGGCATCGTACAGAGAGCCGGAGAAGGCGATGGTTGAGATGTTGAAGCGGAGGCACCTTGCCCCTACATATGGTGGAAAGACCACTATTATTCCTGGAGGGACTGACCACCTCATCATCGACCCGGTTCCAGATGTGCTTCACTGCGGGCACATACATACAGTGGGCATATCAAAGTACAGGGGCGTTACGCTTGTGAACTCTGGCACTTGGCAAAGCCAGACCGAGTTTCAGAAGAGCATCAATCTCGAACCCGTTCCAGGGCGCGCCTCCTTGCTCGATTTGAACACGATGGAGACATCCATTCTGAAGTTTTATACATGAGATTCTTTTGTGGAACAATAACAGGCAAAGTTTTGGTGATGTTAAGAATCGTATCCCAGCCATCAGTTTACGCTGTCAATACCACACCCCAATCATAACATATTTCACATCAGCCGCTTATATCGCATAGGATGAATCAGAGTGCGAACGACTCCATTCTTACCTACTTTAATTCATTAGAGGCGGGGCTGGAACGAGCTGTGCAGGTCGCCACGGACGCTAGGAGCAGGGGTGCCGACCCCGAGACTCATCCGGAGATCTCACCTGCAAAGGACCTGGCTGAAAGGATTGAAAACCTGATAGGTATAGAAGGGGTTGCGCAGCGAATCCGCGAATTGGAAGCCAAGACATCCAGAGAGGAGGCGGCGCTACACATTGGCTCGGATTTTGCCGA
The DNA here is from genome assembly GCA_030018435.1 of Methanocellales archaeon. GTDB lineage: Archaea > Halobacteriota > UBA148 > UBA148 > JAUWXC01 > JAUWXC01. The sequence goes on along the minus strand of JASEEY010000004.1, from coordinate 8,428 downwards.
GGGCAGGTTTGGAAAAAGGCCAAAGATCGATTTGGTAGAAGGCGCGATCAGAACCGCGGTTGCCATACTGACAGAAGGGGTTGTAGCCGCACCCATCGAAGGTATCGCCCGTGTAGGTCTTGGAAAAAATGACGATGGCACGAGTTATCTGAAGATATACTACGCAGGCCCCATCAGGAGCGCAGGCGGTACAGCTCAAACGCTATCTGTTTTAGTGGCCGATTATGTGAGACGAAAGCTCGGCATCGATAGATATAAGCCGCGAAAGGGGGAAGTCGAGCGTTACATCGAGGAAATATTGCTTTACGAAAGGGCTGCAAACCTTCAATACACCCCCTCGGCAAGGGAAATCAGGCTGATAGTCGAGAATTGTCCTGTCTGCATAGACGGCGAGCCAACAGAAGAGGAGGAGGTTTCGGGCTACAGGAATTTAGACAGGGTTGAGACCAACCGCCTGAGGGGCGGGATGGCGCTGGTAATTGCAGAAGGTATTGCGCAGAAAGCGCCGAAGATGAAGGAGCATGTATCTTCGTTGGGCATAGGTGGATGGGAGTGGTTGGACGATCTCATAGCGGGCGTAAAGCGCGAAGACGAGGCCGAGACGCTTAAACCAAAGAAGCAGTTCTTGGAGGATATTATAGCTGGACGACCTGTTTTTTCACATCCTTCCACTAAAGGAGGTTTTCGCCTGAGGTACGGAAGGGCGCGTAACTCAGGATTTGCCACCGCTGGAATAAATCCTGCTACGATGGTGCTCTTAGATGATTTCATCGCACCCGGCACGCAACTCAAGATAGAACGCCCTGGTAAGGCTGCTGGTACCGTGCCCGTGAACACGATAGATGGACCAACCGTCCGTCTTGTCAATGGAGATGTTTTGCGGATTGATTCCATGGAGCAGGCGCGCGAGTTACGCCACAGCATATCCGAAGTACTCGATATCGGCGAGATATTGATCAGTTACGGCGACTTCCTGGAGAACGCCCATCTTCTCGTCCCTGCTTCATACTGTTACGAATGGTGGATACAAGAATTGGGGGCGAAAACCTCCATTCAGGAAGACTTGAGAGACATAACACCTGAAAGGGCTATCAAACTCTCAGAAAAATTTGGCGTGCCGCTGCATCCTAAATACACATACCTCTGGCATGACATTACCGTCCAAGAACTGGAATTTTTGGCACACCACATTTCTGAAAAAGGAGAGTATGGCGAAGTTTTGACACTCCCAAGCGGGCAGGAGATAAAGAAGATTCTGGAAATGCTGCTGGTTCCACACAAGGTCAGGGAAAACAGGATCATCGTTGAGCACGAGTATGCCCATCCGCTCATCAGGTGCCTTGGACTAGGTCAAGATTTGAGCAGGTCACGCACTCAACTATCGCCGGGCATGAAAACGGTTGACGCAGTCTCCGCCCTAAGTGGTATACAAATCAGGGAGCGCGCACCCATAAGAATCGGCAGCAGGATGGGCAGGCCAGAAAAATCCAAAAAGCGGGAGATGCACCCACCCGTGCACGTGCTATTTCCCATAGGCGAAGCTGGTGGCAGAATGCGTTCTCTCCAAGATGCGCGCAACCACGCATCGCAGAATGACAAGATAGGTACGCTAGAGGTTGAGCTGGGGGGCAGGAAATGTACCAGCTGTGGTAAAACGACCTTTGAGCCCAGGTGCGAGTGCGGTGGGCGAACTCAGCTGATGACATTCTGTCCTAAATGCAATATATCTATCATAGACAAGGAATTTTGTCCGCGCTGCAATACAGCAACCACATCCGTCAAAAGACAAACCATCGATTTTAGGTCGATATATTCCCGGGCGTTAAATAGTCTGGGTGAGCACAATGACATTGGTGTAAAAGGTGTGATTGGCCTGATCTCCAGGGACAAGACACCAGAGCCGTTGGAAAAAGGAATTCTCAGGGCAAAGCACGGTATATGTGTCTTCAAGGACGGCACGGTTCGATATGATCTTACGGATTTGCCACTCACTCATTTCAGACCCAAGGAGATTCATACGTCCGTAGAAAAACTCAAAACCCTCGGTTATGACATCGATCATAATGGCGGACCCCTTGTTGATGAGGACCAAATAGTCGAACTCAAACCACAGGATGTGATTCTGTCAAAGGATGCTGGCGATTATCTGCTCCGCACTGCAAACTTCATAGATGATTTGCTGACGAAATACTATGGAATCGCACCATATTATCGGGCGCAATCAAGAGATGATTTGATTGGACAGCTCGTCATCGGGCTCGCTCCACATACGTCTGCTGGTGTCTTGGGAAGGTTGCTTGGCTTTACCAATGCCTCTGTAGGATATGCTCACCCCTTTTTCCATGCAGCGAAACGAAGGAACTGTTTCCATCCGGATACCAAGATTTGGGTACGAGAAGGGGATCAGTGGAGTTATAGGAGCGTGGGGGCATTTGTCGAAGAGAAACTTGCTGCTAATGACGTTCATAGTGACGATTTTGGAACCAGGATAGCTGATGTACGTGATGAAAATATTTACGCTCCATCGCTCAACTGCGATACAAATCAAATAGAATATTGCAAGGTAACGGAAGTATCATCTCACGAAGCCCCGTTACACCTTCTGATTTTCAAGACAAGGTCAGGACGCAAGATCAAGATCACCCCAGAACATGCAATGCTTGTGAACAGGAATGGTGTGATTAAAAAGGTGCGGGCATCGGAGTTGGAGGTTGGAGACACCATCCCCACTCCAAAGTCACTCGATCTAGAAGGACTGGTGCGATCGGTGGACCTGCTCAAGGAGTTGATGAATTCCAGTTTCATGAAGAAAGAGGAAGTGATGATAAGGGGCCTCGGCAGTGATAGAATCAAAGAGCTTCTGAGAAACTTTGCTGGAGACGAAAAGGCATACCTTAAGAAGGCAGCAGAAAAGCTGCGAGTCAATAAAAAGACACTTTATGACTATGTTGATAGAGATAGCATTCCACTCGACATCCTTCTCGGTGTCATTGGTAACGAAGATGGTGTATTAACTTTTGTTCCAGAGAGCGCCAGCTTGGGAATCAAGAGGGATCCAGTGACGGTTAAACGAACGTTTGATGTGGATGGAGAACTTGCGAAAGTGTTGGGTTATTATGCAGCCGAGGGGTTCGCGAGAAAGCAAGAATCTTCAAAATCCTTTTACCAAGTGACAATTTGTATTCCAGACAAAAAACCACGCGTTCACATCAAACGGATTATCAGAGACAAGTTCGGTGTAACCTCGTTTGAGGAAAACAAGTGGAAAATAACCATTTCAAGTAAACTAATCCATACGGTATTTGCCGACATATTGGATTGTGGAATCTCCGCACATGAAAAGAAGATCCCAACCATTATCCAAAACTCTCCAAATGATGTTCTGGCGTCATTTTTATCTGCCTATTTCAGTGGGGATGGGAGCGCTGCATCAAATCGAAATGAAGTTAGGACGTGCACTGTAAGCGATCAATTGACAGAGGACTTAGTTGCGTCGCTCAAGCGATTTGGCATTGCCACTAAAACATATGAAACCACCCGGACGCCGGGTGGAGCGATCTCCGAATTCTACAGAAAACGTGAAGAGACACCGAAATTCAGATCTAATACAATTAAAGTCACGTCTAACAACGTCAGGACGTTTGCTGGGCAAATTGGTTTCGATCTAGATCGCAAGCAGCAAATCCTGGAAGACAACCTCGTAAACGTTCCACTTCGAAAACAGAGGTTGTTAGTTGATGGAGGCGAAATTTGGCTAGATGAAATCGTCGATAAGCAATTTATGGAATTCGAGGGTGAAAAGGTCTACAACCTGACTGTTGAAAAGAATCACACGCTTGTTGCTTCCGATCTGTTTACGGCACAGTGTGATGGCGACGAGGATTGTGTAATGCTCCTCATGGATGGTTTGCTCAACTTTTCGCGCTCGTACTTACCAGAGCGCCGGGGAGGTAAAATGGATGCCCCGCTCGTGCTTACAATGCGAATAGATCCAAGCGAGATCGACAGCGAGGCGCACAATATCGATCTAAGGCAGAGATATCCTCTCGAGTTTTACGAGGCGACCATGCGCTATGCAAACCCAAAGGAGATAGAGGCAAAAATGGATTTAGTAGGAGCAAGATTGGGCACACCAGCGCAGTATGAGGGTTTTGGGTACACGCATGAGACATCAAATATCGCTGCAGGCCCCGTCCATAGCGCATACAAGACATTGGGCACCATGATCGAAAAGATGGAGGCACAACTGAAACTAGCAAAGAAAGTCAGGGCGGTAGATGCAAAGGATGTTGCCGAACGCGTGATTGGCTCGCATTTTCTGCCCGATTTGATAGGCAATCTACGCGCGTTCTCACGTCAAAAAGTGCGGTGTGTCAAGTGCAATGCGAAGTTCAGGCGTCCGCCACTCAGGGGCACATGTCCCAAATGTGGTGGTAGAATTATCTTAACCGTACACGAAGGAGCGGTGAAAAAGTACTTGGACGTATCGCTGAAAATTGCAGAAGAATATGACGTTTCGAGTTACACAAAGCAACGATTGAAATTGATCGCACTTGAGGTTCGCTCGCTGTTCGAGGGCGACAAATCAAAGCAGATGGGCCTTGTTGATTTTATGTGACGCACTATGTGATTCACAAGCGTTATATTCTATAAGCGCAATTGAAGGGGCGGTAACATGAAGATCGGGGTCTTCCTCTGCACATGCGTCAAGACATCAAACATCAATTTTAGAGAGGTGAAAAAAGGCATCGATGCAGAGGTCGTTGAAATCCACGATGAGTTGTGTCAAGAAGAAGGACTGGCATATATCATCGATGACATCAGGCGGAAAGAACTCGATACAATCCTCATAGGTTGCACCTCTAAAAAGCGAATTTTTGAGGAAGTAATCGAAAACATGGGGCTAAAAAGCGATGACCTCATCCTGCTTAACCTTAGAGAACATTGTGGGTGGGTTCATGTCGCAGAGGATGCGACGGAAAAGGCAAGTCGCTTGATCAAGGCCGCAATTCATCGAACGAAAACCAGGCCGAAGAGCGAAAAGTTCAGCATAGCCGTTGGATACGACGTATTGGTGGTAGGAGAGACTCCCATTGGAATAAAAATAGCTAAAGATCTTTCGAGATTTGCCAACGTCCGTCTCCAAACCGAAAATCTACGATGTTTAGCCGCCCTAGATGATATTGATGTTCACCTCGGGTCCGTAAAATCTGTGAGGGGAAAAATGGGCGATTTTTCCATAGAAATAACGAAGAATCCGATCGATCAAGAAAAATGCATCTCATGTGGCTTGTGCGAGGGAGTATGCGTGAAACATGCGATTCAGCCTAGTATGGTCTACTCTATCAGCGATCTATGCGATAAGTGCGGTGCATGTGTGGATGTATGCCCTACTGGAGCCATTGACTTAGAGGAGAAACATGAAGTGATTAAAGCGGGACAAATCGTAGCGATGGATCCGAACTGGGCATACACAAGGCAAGCAGGCGTTCACGTGTTGGATGTAGGAAGCAACGATCCCCTAGAGGTATACAAAAGTGCCCAATCTGCGGTGTTAGATACCATCTCAAATCTCGGTGAGATTGAAAAGCAAAAGGCGCTGGACCTTAATTTGGATAATTGCGCTGCTGGAAAGAGCGAAATTATCGGATGTGAACTTTGTGAAGTTGCATGTCCATACGACGCCATAATTAGAGAGGGGGATAGAGTCGTATTTAATGAAGTGGCATGCCAAGGGTGCGGGGTTTGCTCTGCTGTCTGCCCGATATCACTCCCTCAGTTGCGGGAGTATTCGGATGGTATGATTCATTCTCAGATGGAGATTTTGTTGGGCAAGGTAAAAAAAGAGCTGGATCCCAAGGTACTGCTATTTGCATGCTTGGAATGTGGGCCTTCAACCCTTGATGCTGTTGGCAGAAAAAAACTTCAGTATTCCGCAGTTCTTCCATTGTTTGTTCCATGCATTGCTGCCGTCTCAGAGGCGCACATCCTTAGGGCTTTTGACCTTGGCGCGGATGGAGTTGTGCTGCTGGAGTGCGGAAATCATCCTAATCAAATTGAAGGCGATGGCTCGGCAATTCAATTCGCCAATCTGGCCCTGGATGCCTTTAATCTTGGCGAACGAGTAAAAGCGATTCAAGGTGACATAGATGAACCGGAAACGTTCGTAAAATCTCTCATGGACTTCATCCAGGATCTCGATTCGTCTCCACTTAAAAAGGAGGCACCGATCAAATTAGACAAAACGGCAAAAAGATATGCTATATTAGGCCTAGTGCAAGGCCTTTCTATGAAAACGGGTGTGTCGCCGACCCGCATCGAGGAGAATACGAAATTGCCATTTGCGACCATCTCCATCTCAGAAAAGTGTACCATCTGCAATACGTGCATGAGCATGTGTCCAATGGGTGCGATAGTAAAGAGAGAGAATAAGATCAATTTTGTATATGGATACTGCATTGCATGTGGTCTGTGTGAAAGGTCATGTCCAGAGGAAGCGCTCAAATTAAAAAGGACGCTTGACTTCGCCAAACTGGTCGATTTGAAAGAGGAAACAATAGCGCAATCTGAGTTCGTAAGATGTGTTAAATGTGGAAAGGCATTTGTAACTAGAGCGACACTTGATAAAACATCAGGCATATTGCGGAGTATGGGCGGTACTGGTGAATTTAGTATGGAAGAACGAATGGAATTGCTCAAGTACTGTGAGGATTGTAGACCTGTAATTGCACTGGAAAAACTTCTCGCAAGAATAGGGGCGGACAAATGACGGAAATAAGAGAATGGCTTCAAATAAGAAAAAATTTCTACGCGTTTTTATATCGGATGTACCTAGAGGAGCCTCCGCGCGAACTCGCCGAGGATCTGGTGAATAAAAAATTCCCCATCCCAGACCTAGAGTCGTTGAATGAGGATATGGCGGAGGGCTTCGAAGTTGTAAAAAAGTTCATGAAAACGAGCAAAGACGTGGACGAGGTTCATGAAAAGTTGACGGATGAGTACACTCGCCTCTTCATTGGACCCGGCAGACTTCCGGTTCCACCCTACGAATCCATGTATATAGATGGGACGATGATGGGGAAATCCCTGCTGGAGGTGAAGAAGGTCTATAGAAAAGCAGGGGTGGGCAAATCAGGGGACTATGCGGAACCAGAGGATTACATCGCGTTCGAACTCAAGTTCATGCACTGGCTGTGCGAGGAGGGGATAAATGCAGTTGATAACGAACGCGTGAAAGAGTGCTTAACTCTACAAAAGGACTTCATGAATGAGCACTTGATGAGATGGGTGCCAAAATTCTGCGACGATTTGTATGAAAGCAAGCGATCCGACTTCTACAAGGGCATTGCAAAGGTCACGAAGGGTTTTCTGTTGCTGGATAGCGAACTTATCGACGAGTTGTTAGAATGTCTATAGTTCCTCATGTTCTTCTTCATACTTATTATCTCAGTCTTATTTTCCCAAAATCATTTAGAAAAACTTTAATAGGAGCACCCTCGAAATGGTAACGATTAATTATTAGGAGGGAAAGAATGGCAACAAAAGCAGAATCCATTTTCAGCGACGTCAAGATGAGCAGACGTACATTCGCCAAAGTGGCTGCACTCAGTGCGGCTGCAGTGTTAGGCGGATATGCAACCTCTACAAAGTTCACAGACAGGATAATTGAAGAAGCCGCAGCATCACCCTCTCCAGCAGTGACGCGAACGAAGAGCATCTGTTCCTTCTGCTCCATCGGTTGTGGATACATAGGTGTCGCAGAGGACGGCGTGTTCACCAAGATGGAGCCATGGGAAGACCATCCCATAAATCTTGGGGGCATGTGCTCCAAGGGCGCATCCTTGGCAAACATCACCAACTCTCCAAGAAGACTGAAGTATCCTATGGAGAAAGTCGGTGGGTCATGGAGAAGAATCACATGGGATGAGGCGTTGACCAAGGTCGCAAACAAGTTGAATAGCATCCGGAACACCTATGGACCGGACTCAGTGTTCTTCTGCGGGCTCGTGCATGGGTCCATCGAAGAGGCGTACATGTTCAGAAAGTTTTCGATGCTGTTCGGCACGAACAACATAGATCACCAGGCGAGGCTTTGTCACTCCACCACCGTTGCGGGATTGATGAACACCTTCGGTCATGGTGCTATGACGAACACCACCATTGCGATGCAACATGCCAAGTGCCACTTCTTCTTTGGCTCGAATGCAGCAGAAGCGCATTCAACGTTCATGCAGAAGGTCCTTGAGGCAAAAGACAGAGGGGCAAAGATCGTCGTCGCCGATCCGAGATTCACCAGAACGGCAGCAAAAGCAGACCTATTCCTCAGGTTCAGGCCAGGGTCAGATATTGCATTGATACTAGGTCTCATCAACGTGATCCTGGAGAATGGCTGGCAAGATCAGGAGTACATCGACAACAGAACCTATGG
>JASEEY010000003.1 GCA_030018435.1 Methanocellales archaeon | reverse complement strand
GGTCGAGAAATTCCCTGCGTGCACCTATCAGTGGATCGCCGAGCAGGATGATGTATCCAAAGCCATCTTTTTTGAATGCTTCGACCGCCTTCTTTGCAGGGGCATCGGAGATGATGATGCATGGCTTGTGCAATACCTTTTTGATCATGCCAGAGGTCAGTAGCGAGGTGGTAGGAGTGACGACGACAAAAAGGTCAGGGGCAAAGTCGGATATCGCTTTCATCGCTTCTAATGCCTCATCCGAGGTCGTCTTTGCGCCGGTGCTAATCGTCCTAGTTAAAATCTCCCTTTCTGCTCTTTCGTCCAGTATTAGGTCCACCATTTGGGAGATTCCAAGGTTGCCGATTTTTACGAATCCCACCTTGAGCATGGTGTCCTCTCCTAACAATCATATAAAGGCGCTAACGATTAAATATAACTACTATCAGAGAAAATTTTAAGCCCTGTAGTCTCTACTACTCAACCCCAGACGGGATTATAATGAACTCGGATGTACGATATATCATGGATGCCACAAAAGCGCATCACGAATTATTCAAAAACTCGCTACCAATGATTGCCAGCGAAAACGTTACCAGTCCGACTGTTAGGCGATTGATCGCATCTGACTTAGGGCACAGGTATGCCGAGGGGAAGGTGGGGCATAGATACTATCAGGGCTGTAAGTACATCGACCAGATCGAGGCGAAGGCAATAGAATTGGCAAAACGTCTGTTTGACGCGGAGCACGTGAACGTTCAACCAGTATCCGGCGTTAACGCAAACCTTGCTGCCTTTACTGCGCTCGCGGAGCCAAGAGATTTGCTGATATCGTTAGACGTGCCAGACGGCGGGCACATCAGTCATGCGAAGTTTTCGGCGGCTGGCATTAGAGGGCTAAGAATCACAACGCATCCTTTCGATGAGAAAAAGATGAATGTCGATGCGGATTTGATGATCAAAAAGATCTTGGAGGTCAAACCAAAGGTTATCGTGTTTGGTGCGAGTCTGTTCTTGTTCCCGCATCCCGTAAAAGAAGCAAGAAGCGTGGCGGACGAAGTTGGTGCCAAGATCGTATACGATGCTGCTCATGTATTGGGATTGATCGCTGGCAAACGGTTTCAAGATCCTTTACGAGAGGGTGCGGATATCGCAACGGGTCCAACTCACAAGTCATTTCCTGGGCCACAGGGTGCGTTGATACTATGCAAGTCCGACGTCGCCGATGCTGTGGATAATGCAGTCTTCCCAGGAACGACGAGCAATCATCACCTGCATCACAAAGCCGGTTTGGCAGTAGCGTTGGCAGAGATGCTCACCTTTGGCGAAGACTATGCAAAACAGATGGTAACCAATGCGCAAGTGCTTGCGCAATCATTGTATGACAGCGGCTTAGATGTATTGTGCAAGGACAGTGGATTTACCCAATCACATCAGATAGCCTTCGATGTATCAAAACGCGGTGGAGGTGCGAAGGTAGCATCAAATCTCGAGAAAGCAAACATCATCACGAACAAGAATCTTCTCCCCTGGGATGATGTGAACAATCCTGGCGATCCATCCGGCATTCGTTTGGGAACGCAGGAATTGACGCGTTTGGGAATGAAAGAATCCGAGATGAAAGGGATAGCGGATCTCATTAAGCGCATCGTAATCGACGAGGAGAAGCCCGAAAGAGTTAAAAATGACGTGATATCCCTGAGAAAAGATTACCAAAAGGTTCATTATTGTTTTGACGGCGAGGGGGCCTATGATCTCCCGTTTAGGTGGTAATGTGCGGCGGCGTAAACTGATCGTGTTTGATGTGGACAGTACTCTTGTTGATGCTGAAATAATCAATGAACTTGCTAAGGTCGCAGGCGTCGGCGAAGAGGTTGCTGGTATCACCAGCCTGGCTATGAGGGGAGAAATTGACTTTGGTGAGGCTCTTAGAAAAAGGGTGCGACTTTTGCGTGGATTGCCTGAAACCGAGATTGTCAGAGTAGCGAAACGCATCCCAATAATGCCAGGAGCTAGGCACCTACTTAAAGAGGCAAGGTCCAAGGGGTATAAAGTCATAGCGATCACCGGGAGTTTCATGAATGTCGTGCATAAGGTCGATGAGAAACTTAATCTGGATCACATAGTCGCCAACGAGCTGGTAATCAAAGATGGGGTGGTGACCGGCGAGGTAAGGGGACCTTTGACAGAGCAGAATGCGAAGTTACGCGTGTTAGAGCAGATAGCGAAATCAGAGGGTGTATCGCTTCAGGACTGCATAGTTGTGGGGGATGGAGCAAACGATTTGGGTATGTTCGAGAAGGTTGGGCTTTCGATAGCCTTTAATGCAGATCCTGTGCTAAAGAATGTGGCGGATGTGGTGATCGACCAAAAGGACTTAGAATTGTTGATCCCTTTGTTGTAGGAGAATGGCATGCTAGAAGAGCTGTTGAAAAGGAAGGCAAAAGTGGAAAAAGAAGCCGAGAAGGCTAAAGAAGGGCGAAATGAATGGAATGCCAAAGCCAGTGAGTTAGCAGCGCAAAGGGATGAATTTAATGCGAGGATGAAAAACTTGGTAAAAGAGGCGCAGGCGTTCAAAGAGGTGAGGGACGAATACAATCAAAAGGTTAGCCAATATAAAGCAAAGCGGGATGAACTGAATGAAGAGGCAGGCAAGATTTATGTAAAAGTGGATAGGTTGCGCAAAAGAAAGAGCGCAGGAGGAGGATCGCTACATGAACTCAGGCGTGAGATCGATCTGCTGGAATTCAAACAGCAGACGGAGGTGCTGAGCATTGACAAAGAGCGGCAACTTGTTGAAAGAATTTCCACACTTCAAGAAGAATTTCTAAAGAAGAAAGCGCAACTGGAGCAGGATAAAGAGTTAAAAGCGCTGCTAGGGGAAGCGCAGACGTTGCGAGATAAGGCATCAAAATATCACGAAAAGGTCACCAAATATGCTGATCTGGCTCAAGAGCAGCATGATAAGATGATTGCCACATTTAACGAAGTGGATGCAGTACGTGCTGAAGCTGATGAGATGCACAAGGAGTTTGTAAAGGCACAGGAAACAGCCGACGAACATCATCACAGGTTTATCAAACTTCAGAAGGAGGTTAGAGATTTTAATAAGTTGATTGCCGGTCTGAAAAGAATGAGCAGGGAGGCCAAGGAAAGCGAGGAGAGGGCCAAAGCCAAGGAAAAGGCAGAGAACATATATGACAGGCTTAAAAAAGGTGGAAAAATAGATACAGAAGACCTACTCTTGCTTCAGCGCTCCGGTCTGCTATAATCAAGAATCTTTTTATATTCCTCTTTTCAATACCTTGTAGGAGTTAAAGTGAAAACTCTCGTAATTTGTATTGACAGGGATGATGATATAGGCCAGAAGGTTGGGATTAAAAGCCCTGTCATTGGTAGGGATGCCAACATAAAAGCTGCAACACAACTGGCGCTCTTTGATCCAGAGGACTCAGATATCAACACCATCTTCGGGGCGATTCAAACTTACGATGAGCTCAGGGCGAGAGGAGTTGACGCCGAGGTCGCGTTGATCGGCGGTAGCCAAAATGTAGGTGTCCAGTCAGATCTGGCTATAGCTGATCGTCTCGATACAATTCTGGAGAGATATAAAGCAGACAGAGTGATAGTGGTGACTGACGGTGCGGAAGACGAATTCGTGCTCCCCATCATTGAATCAAGAGCCAAAGTAAATACCGTGCGGCGCATCATCGTTAAACAAAGCCAAAACCTTGAGAGTACCTACTATGTCATCAAAGAACTGTTTAGCGACCCGAAGATATCCAGGGCTTTCTTCATACCACTTGGACTAGCATGCATCATCTATGCCATTTCGCTGATTGTGGGCTATCCACAGGGCGCAATCATCGCCATCACGGCCTTCGTAGGCGTTTATCTGCTCTTCAGGGGATTTGGACTGGACGACATCATGGAAGATTTTGCGGAAAATCTGAAACGCTCATTTTATGGGGGAAAAATTTCGTTTGTGACGTATATAGCTGCGATGATATTTGGTCTCATAGGCATCGTTCAAGGACTGATTACCTGCTGGTTGCGTGAACCACAGGGGGTGATGATAATAATCATAACGTTCATCAACGCTTCGGTCTGGTGGTTCGTAGCCGGAGGGTTGCTTTCCGCCATTGGCAGACTCGTCGATGCATATCTGAGTGAAGAGAGGGTCTGGCGCTATTGGGTGTTGCCATTCTTCACATCTGCAGCAGGGCTGATCCTCTGGGGTGGGAGCGAATACGTATTATCGGTCAACGAGTCTGGTTTCACGATGAATGCGATTCAGAACCTTTTGGCATCCATCATCGGCGCGGTCATCATAGCATCGATTGGAGCGGCCATCTCGACATATGTCAGGAGATTAGAAAAAGCAGGGAGGCCTGCTTAATCAAGCCGCTTTCTACTGCATTTTGTACAATTCTTGCACTCTTTCAATAGAGTCGGCATCCTCTACTGATTTGTCCTCTCTTATGCTAATCAATCTGGGAAAGCGAAGAGCAAAGCCTGAGTCATAGTTTGGGCTCTTCTGAATCTCCTCATACCCCACCTCGAATACGATCTCCGGCTTCAGCTCTATGTCTTTCCCTTTCTCAGATACGATGAGGTCTTTAAATAATCCGGTCAACTCCGCCAGCTGCTCATCCGTCATCCCGGTACCAACCCTACCTATGCTGAGAAGGTCGCCAGTAGCAGGATCCCTACAAGCCAGCAGATACGAACCTATAAAATTTGCCCTTCGCCCCTCCCCCCACATGCCGCCCGTGACCACCAAGTCGAGCGTCTCTGCCATTGGCTTTACCTTAAGCCAGTTCTTACCCCTCTTGCCTGGCGTATACGCTGATTTTGGATTTTTGAGCATCACACCTTCATGCCCTGCGGAGAGCGCTTCTTTGTAAATACCCTCCACAACCTTGACATCGTTCGTAACCGTCTGAGGAGTTACGTTTATTTTCGGATCCTCCTTCTTTTTTAGGCTCTTTTCAAGAACACGCCGTCGTTCGCTCAATGGTTTGTGTATCAGACTCTTTCCATTTACATACAGGGCGTCAAACAAGGTCAGATGGAGCGGAATCTCCTTGACCATTTGCCCGATATCGTATTTCCTCCGAAATCTCTTCAGGATATCTTGGAAAGGCCTTGGTCTCCCGTCCTCTCCTATTGCGATCGCCTCACCTTCAAGAATGACCTGCTTATATACAACCACATCTCTAATCACGTCCGTGACATCCGGTAATGACTTCGTGACATTCTCCAGTCTTCTGGAGAAGAGGGTGACATCATCATTCACCTTATGTATTTGCACCCTGGCCCCGTCGTATTTCCACTCTATAGCTGCCTCTTTCATCTCATCTATCGCGCTCTCCATGCTCTTTGCTACTTGTGCCAGCATCATCTTGACCGGTCTACCAGGCGTTATATCCAGCTTTTTTAGCTCTTTTACGCCCTTCTTTGCCGTCGCTGCGACCATCCCTAAATCATTGGTTAGCATATATGCTCGTTCCACCTCATTCTTTGGCACATCAAATGCCAGGGCGATAGCATCTCTCACAATGCCCTCTCCAACCCCTATCCGCAGTTCTTCCAGTACCAGCCTAGCGATATATCGTGCCTCTTTCGGCTTCGCTGACCCGAACAAATCAGCTAACATCTTGGCCTTCTTCTTCTGCGATCCTTTACCGGTTGTCCTGGCAATGGCCTCGAAGTTTTTATAGACTTGCATGGTAGTCAGTTCGGTTGGAAGAAGGGTCCGTTGCACTCGCTTTTCGCACAATTTCTCACACGTTAGGCCAGTATCGCCTAAATTGCGCACCATATCTTTGACCTGCGCTTCCTTGACACCGGTAGACATCGAGACCGCGTTATAGAGCAGACTTGGACCCACACCCAGCTCTTCTGGACTCCAGGCAGGAAAAACGCTCCCGATAATAAAACGCGTAACGATTTCTAGGTCGTCTGCATTCTTCAAAAACTGAGCGACGATTTTGGTCATCTCAAGGTTACTCGTCGTGCCCTCTATTTTCTCACACACGCTGGCGAATTCGATAAATTTCATCTTCCACCATACCCATTTCGTTTAAGCTTCGCAGATGCCTATCAAATCACTTAATATCGAGGATGACGTCTCGACCGCTCCGGCACCCTTACCAGTTACCGTGATCTCTCCAGCTAGGTCCGTGCGGAGAGATATGACATTCAGAGTTCCACCGACCGCAAGCGGATGGCCCTTTGGAACCAGGCGAGGCGCAACCATCGGCCTGTTTTTATCCTGAATCTCGCCGATCAACTTTATGACATAGCCATCGTCAGAAGCCAATTTCAATGCCTCGGGAGTTATCTGAGTAATACCTGTCACATCTACGTCTTTGTAGCTTACGTTCATGCCGAAGATCGCGTTTGCGAGAATCACCAACTTGCAGGCGGTATCGATACCTTCAACGTCATAGGTAGGATCTGCTTCTGCGATACCAAGCTCCTGTGCCTCGGATAAGACGTGTTCATATGGCAACCCTTCGGTGGACATCCTGGTCAGTATGTAATTGCATGTGCCATTCAAGATGCCCTCGATGCCAAGTATTTCATTCGCTTGCAACGTATCTCTCACGAGGTTTAATACGGGCATCGCCCCTCCTACAGAACCCTCAAATCTAAATTGAACACCGTTCTTCTCAGCCGTCTTCCTTAAATTTTGAAATGCAACTGCCGGAGGACCTTTATTGGAGGTGACTACGTGCTTTTTTGCGTTAAAAGCAGTCATCATATGCGATAAACCGGGTTCGCCGGAGTTGATATTCGTGGGCGTCGCCTCTATTACGATGTCCGCATTGGCCTCTTTTATGAGATCGATGCTGTTCATCTTATCCTTCCAGCAGGGATGCCTATTCAGCGTACTCTCTCGTTTTAATTCATAAGCCCTCATAGGATCGATTCCGTTTGGGCAGACAATGCAACCGTTGTGCTCGCCAATCCCTACCAGTTTAAAATCGATGCCGTACTTGCTCCTTATAAATTCTCTCTTTTCAGAAATGACTCTTGCAACGCCGCTTCCTATCACTCCGAATCCAATTATCAAGATGCGAACTTTTTTCATTCTTAGACCTCTTCAAATCGGTTCGATCAACAACAAATTCTTTTCGTGCGCAACATTTCTCAGCAGTTGGATGGCCTTTTTCATCTCTTTTTTTCCCGTAGCGTTGATCACCATTCTCGCAGCTGAGTGTTGATCCACTCCTGGCATGGATACCGCCAAATCCTTGACCTCTGCGTATCCTGTACTGTCGATCCTATCTATGGTATCTCTTATATCCGAGTGGATGATATGTCCGATAAGTATCACGACGACTCTCTCGAGAAGCCTGTCCTCGCCGACTTGAACGATGGTGACTCCATCGCTCTTCATTCTATTGATTAACCCCTCAAGTTTTCCCTCATCTATCTCGAAGGTGATTTGCACAGGGATCAAACCCCTTGGAGTTTTTTTGTCCCTGTGATGTATCACGGAGACGATGTTTCCTCCGAACTCAGATATCGGTTGCAGAGCCAATACCAGCTGTCCTGGCATATCTTTAAGCTCCAGATCCATTGTCACCCTCATATGATCATCCAACGACATATAAACAACTTAAACCTTAAAGGTTTATGGCCAGATTATAGAGAAGGTGGTATTATGAACGAATGTTTAGAGGCGATAAAAAACAGGAGATCGATACGCAAGTTCAAAGAGAAAAAGGTGAGCGAATCGGATATCCGAACGTTGATTCATGCTGCGCACATGGCGCCGTCTGCCGGAAATCTACAGGCAAGAGAATTCATCATCGTGTCAAGCGAAGAAGGGCGCAGGGATTTAGCAAGCGCAGCACTCAACCAAGAATTTGTGAGAGAGGCGCCGGCTGTGATCGTCGTGTGTGCCAATACCGCACGCTCTGAAAGTCGATACATAACAAGGGGCACGCTTTATGCCATTCAGGATGCTACTGCATCTGTCATGAATATTCTCCTTGCCGCTCATTCTTTAGGCTTGGGAACCTGCTGGGTTGGCGCATTCGATGAAAGAAGGGTTGCATCTCTGCTAAACCTGCCATTGCATGTGCGCCCAATAGCGTTAATACCGGTTGGGTACCCCGATGAAGCGCCGACACCACCACCAAGATTGGGCGATAAGATAGAGCATTGGGAGAAATGGTAAGAGATGATGGACTTCCAATCAGCATGCAGGGAATTGGTGAAACTCATACTTGCAGGAGATATCGCATCATTGGAGAAACTAAACAGGGCAAAAAAAGCGGTCATCGCACGGTATAACCTATCTAGACTTCCTAGGAATTCGGATATACTTGCTGCTGCTGAGGATGATGAGAAAGCGCTCGTTAAGGAGACGCTGCAGAGAAAGCCAGTCAGGACGATCTCTGGCGTTGCTGTGGTAGCGGTGATGTCCTCCCCATATAAATGCCCGCACGGATTATGTGTTCCCTGCCCGGGCGGGCCAGAATCGATATTCGAGTCCCCACAGAGCTATACTGGCTATGAGCCTGCAGCGTTGCGTGCATTCCAGCAGGATTTTGATCCCTATCGCCAGGCGACAGCTCGCCTTATGCAGCTGAAACAGATTGGACACCCTATAGATAAAGTAGAGTTGATCGTTATGGGTGGCACGTTCACTTCTCGCTCTCTGTGCTACCAAGAATGGTTTGTGCGGCGATGTCTGGAAGCAATGAACGATTTTGGATGCGAAAAGCACGTGATGATTTTGTTAGAACATGCGCAAAAAGTCAATGAGACTGCGCATGTTAGGAATGTGGGAATCACGTTCGAAACGAGGCCGGATTGGGCGAAGAGGGAACATGTGGACAGAATGCTCAAAATGGGCGCCACTAAGGTAGAACTGGGCGTTCAAAGCGTTTATGATTTTGTACTAAGGCGGATGCAAAGGGGGCACACCGTTGCAGACGTTGTAGAGGCGAATACTGTGCTGAGGGATAGCGGGCTTAAGGTGGGTTTCCATTTAATGCCTGGGTTGCCCGGCTCATCCTTTGAGAGCGATCTTAAAATGTTTCAGCGCATATTCTCTGATCCGAGATTTAAACCAGACTATCTGAAGATATATCCGACGCTGATCGTACAGGGAACGCAGTTGTACGAAATGTGGCGGAAGGGCGAATACGAGCCGCTGATGAATGATGTTGCCGTAGAACTAATCGCAAGGGCAAAGATGATGCTCCCTAGGTGGACGAGACTGCAGCGGATTCAACGCGATATTCCAGCGCGTTTGATTAGGGCAGGAGTGACAAAGGGCAACATCAGACAACTTGCAGTGGCTAGACTACACGAGCTGGGTGAGAAATGCCAGTGCATCAGGTGCCGCGAAGTAGGACATGCACTGCTGAGAGGAATGACACCCAAGCCAGAACACATCAAATTGATGGTTGAGAGATATGAAGCGTGCGGTGGCACAGAACATTTCATATCCTTTGAGGATGTTGAAATTCCTTCGGAGCGCCAAAATGACATTCTAATAGGATTTTTGAGACTCAGATTTCCTCACGATCCACATAGGCCCGAGTTGAAGGGTGCAGCATTGGTTCGCGAGCTGCATATCTATGGTCCAATGGTCCCAATAGGCTCAAGGGCAAAAGATGAATGGCAACACAGAGGGTATGGGGAAGAGTTATTGCACGAGGCAGAGCGCATTGCCGCGGAGGAAGGACTTGAGAAAATCGCGGTTACCAGCGGAATAGGTGTGAGAGAGTATTACAGGAAACTTGGCTACGAGCGCATTGGCCCATATATGTGCAAACCAGTCAAGTGAGAACTCTCTTGATTTTTTCTGCTGCCGCATCCATCTTATCGAAAATCAAATCGTAATCATCTTTGGACTTGGCTATAACTGCCAGCAGCGTCTTTGGTTCTATAGGCGTAATCATGATGCACCCATCATAAAACTCAGCGACTATACGTCCCGTATTGCTTTTTTCAACTCGGCTGTTGCGACCTCTGCTGCCTTATACATGGTCGCTGCCATCGCAGCAAGAGTTTCTCTGGGCACGCTTTTTGGCGTGTCTGATGCCATGATCAAGCCGTCTCGAGTTGCAATCGCAGATACTTCTATATTTTCTTCTCTAAGATCTCTCAGGATTCGCTCAAGGCTCTCTTTTATGGTTGGCATTATGCTCCTCTGGCATCCTAACAATGAAGAATAAATACACTTCGTTTAAGCTTCGCATACCACTTCGTTTAAGCTTCGCATACCACTTCGTTTAAGCATTCGCAAAACGACTGCGTATTGTCCTATGCATCGCGCTCATCCCTTAAAAAATTTTGATTGTTACCCATGATTTGTAGGATTATCTTGCGCGCTCTTGGACGGATATCAAAATCGATAAACACGATTTGTTGCCACGTGCCTAACATCAATTTTGCATTCGAGAAAGGGATTATCACGCTGGGTCCTACCAATGAAGCCCTTACATGAGAGTGACCATTGTCATCTCCCCATTTAAGATTGTGCTTGTACTCTATGTCCTGCGGCGCTACCCTCTCTATTGCACTGGTTAAATCTTTTATTAAGCCGGATTCATACTCCATCGTCGTTACTGCGCCCGTAGCACCTGGCACGAAGACGGTGATGATACCCTCTTTTAGATTTGTTTCCTTTAGCGCCCTCTGAACATCCTCCGTGATGTCGATGACATCTGTATTCCCCTTTGTCTGGAAATCGAGAGTCCTGGTGATTATATCCATGGTTCACCTCCTACTCTTTCATCCTGCCCCTTAGGACTACCAACCGCTCAAAAAAGTACCTTTCACTCAAGAGCTCTTCGACAATGAATCCAAGCGATGTCATTCTCTCCATGATTGCATCAACTCCGCTCAAGGATGACACCAACAATAGAAACCTGCCATTTTCTGTCAGGCAATCCTTCACCTGGCGCAGGAATCGGTTAATGGTCGCCTGCCCGTCTTCTCCACCATCCCATGCGAAATCAAGCCAATCGCCAATCTTCTCGCCAGAGGGCAAATAAGGCGGATTAAATACGATCAAATCGAATCTGCCCTTGATACCATCGAATAAATCAGCCCTTATGACATCTATCCCGTTTAATTTGGCGCATTTCACAGCACATGGGCTGATATCTATAGCGATGACGGATGCACGATCTTTTATGAACGCTGAAACAATGCCCGAGCCGGCGCCGATTTCTAGGACTCTGTCCGAGGGACGCAATTCTTTTAACACTGCCTCAACCATCAAGAACGAATCTTCGGCTGGCTTATAAACTCCTGGCAGGACCCAAATTTTCTTGTTTCCATACCCAATCATACCTAGCCTCGTAAATCAAATTGGACAAATTAGCCAGTTCTTCTGGCGACAATTGCTCCGGACGCTTGTGCATCAAATCTTTGGGCAGCAGGTTAACTGCTTTCTTGACATCTTTCACACCCAACATGTGAGCAGCGTTGATTATCGCGTTTTTCATCTGCTTTCTCCTCTGTGTGAATACGGCCGCCACGAAATCGAAGAAAAAATCTTTGTCTACCACATCCAAGAAAGGTGGTCGTGGAACTATTTTCACGATGGCTGATCGTACCTCTGGTGGCGGTCGAAATGCAGTTCTTGGTACTATTTCCAAGACCTTAACGTCTGCAAAATATTGGATCCCTATAGAGAGGCGACCGTAGTCTTTCGTGCCAGGTGTGGCTATCATTCGCTGGGCAAATTCATACTGATACATTAGAATCCCCAATTCAAACGAATGCTTGAAAAGCTTGAAGGTGACTTCGGATGAGATGGAATAGGGTAAATTCGACACAACCTTATCAAATTTTGGAAAATCCACTTTCAAGGCATCGCCGTGGACGATCGTGACATTGGGCAGCTCCAGATCGCCAAGCGCCTCCACTAAATGAGGATCGGATTCGACGGCAATTACATTTGCAGCTTCAGCGGCGAGTTTTTTGGTCAAATTGCCAAAGCCGGCACCGATTTCAAGAATTGTCTCCGTTTTATGGATATTGGCATAATTGATAATGCGTTCAATGACACGCGAATCGATCAAAAAGTGTTGGTTTATTCGTGTTTTCATGACGGGTTTCAATCCTACCTCGTGAAAACCTTGTACTTCACATGCTCATCTTTCAACTCTTCCTCGATCCTGTGAATGATGAGCCTTTCTGGATGATGCAGACCTTTAACTCTATCGGTGATATCTTTGAAGTTTTTAAAATCGCCCTTCTTCCGTTCATCGAGGATTGCCCACATCAATTTTTTACCAATGCCGGGAAGCAACTCCAGTTGGTGTAGTCGGGTCGTCAGTGGCGGCGCTTTATTGAAAAACTCGACGAATCTCTCTTCATTTTCAAGGACGATCCTTTCAAGCACATAGGGGAGTTCGATCTTAGCGCCATGCGTAAGTTCATCATATCTCAAGCGGCGCTTGACATGATCGATCTCCGCTCTATCTCCTTCTCCAACATAGACTCGTTTGTGAGGTTCTGGTACCACACCTTCTTTCGGGATTAATTCCAGCAGCGTGAAGTGACATTCGCCTACACTATGAACAATGGGTTTTTTCTGGTACACCGGCCTGGGGTCATCGGGATGCCCATAAGGGAGATAATCCAAAACTCGCACATATTCCTCCCTCTCATCTTTCTGCATCATCGCCCACCTCAGATACGCTCTAAGAGTACTTCTTAACAAGGTTTAGTATTTGCTCCAGTTCCTCTTCACCCAACGTATATCGCTCTTTTGCATATATCGATCTGAGTTCATCCCTTGTTTTTGGCATGATATCCGCGATTCTAATGGCGATATCCTCTCTCATCTTCTCGAGTTTTAAAAGTTCGTCCACCAACGCCCTTGAAGATTTTGCATTGATCTTAGCGAACTTGTTCGCGTGCTCGAGCGCCTTACGCTGTTCATATCTCAATTCTTCTTCTTTTGTCCTTGCCCTCTTAATCCGATTGAGGATATTCTTCGCCTCTGCAAGGGTCAGCAATTTCTCACTTACGACCTCTTTTACGATCATGAGATCACCTTTTGCAGTTTGAGGTGTTGTGGATGGGAGATTATTTTCTTCATCATATTCCCGTCCCTTACTTCGAGTATGTATGCTCTTCCTCTTCGCCCGAGTACTTTGGCGGTTCTGCCATGAAACTTCGGATGTGGCATCCCCTTATAAATGCCGGGATCGATGTCTATATGGACACGTTGCCCTGCTTTGAATTCTTGTATGACCTTACTGGGAGGCGAAAATCCCCTTTCCCTTATTGATTTTTTAAGCTTATACCTACTTTTTCTCCTTGTTCCTCGTGAGCCTGGCATGTGATGCCTCCTTGACCTCCATAACGTCTAACTCCAATACCTGCGCATCTGTTCCCACCAACTCAGAAAGACTTGGTTTCGTCCTTCCATTGTCGCCAGATATCAGTTCCTTGCCATATAGCCCGCCCTCGCACTCAATATATATGGTTGCCCTATTATTGCTCATGGCTTTGAGCGTTGCTGAGCGTACCCTCTTTATTCTGATTTTATCCGCTCTTCGATGTGCTACTCTTAGCGGGGTCCTTTGTTTGATGGCAGTTTTGGTTAATTTATCCAGCGCAGCTTCAAGCTTTTCTCGTGGGATGGCTTTTTTAAATATGATTCCAAACCTATAAACTTTATCCGCATATCCGCTCTTGACGGCTTCAACCGCTTCCTTATCTACGAACTTTAGATTGCGAACCTTAATTTTGTCCTTTGCATGCTTATTGATCTCGTCTCTCAGCTTGACCAGATCAAAATGCCTGCGCATCGGCTCTTTAACTTCTAACACGAAAGGTCTGCCAGTTCCTAACATGCGCGCATCTATGTCTTCCCTGCCAGCGCCATGGAAAACGACACCCCTCCCGCCAGATAATTTAATAACAGGGGGGGTGATCAGCTCTGCTATCGACGTCTGGTACATTTTTCCGGTATACTTGCAGCTCTCGCACCCCCTGCCCTCGCACTGGGGACAGAACCATATAGTCTGTGGAATCCCTCTGATCAATTTTCTATACTTCCCATAGATGAATATCGGGTTAACCTGCAATTTGACTTTATTCTCAGCTAAATCGAGCGTGACGACTATGTCCGGTCGTTCAAAGTTAACTTCTTTACCTGTTTGGGACTGAATCAATTTTCCTACTTCCCTGTTCAACTCTGACTTGAGTGGTTCTGCATGAGTTGTGCCCGATTCTGCCCACAAAATCTCCTCATTCTCAGCAACCAATCCAGACACCTTGGTGCCCACAAGGAATGTGTCATATTCATAATCTGAAAGGGCATTTATCGCCCTCTGAGTCCAGACGTCTAAGGCATCAAATAGTCCGTTACAGACCCAACATTTCTTAGCTTTATACATCTCCTGATCTCTAAACATCGCCAGAACCGTTCTGATTGCTGCACCCCTCTCTTTGTTGCTCAATCCGGTCGACAATTTGGCAAACTGCCGCCCCAGACAGTTGTCACAAATCGGTCCTTGGTCTAAGACCTTAGCTGCAACGTCAAGCAGATTCATTTTCATCCTTCTCACTCACACTACATCGACGAACGTCTCAGCTTCTAGCCTGTTCAGTCCGCCTAGCCCCGTGCTGACTTCGGTTCCACGTCTTATGATATAAATTCTTGCCACGATTTTATACGTGCCCTTTTCCGATGGAATCCAATAAAATGTAGCGATGATTTGCGAGGGAAAAGCACCAGAAAAGTTGAAGGGCACATCTTCATATATCTTGTTGCCCTCGCTATCATACACGGCAATAGATGGTACTCCATACGTGTACCATAGCCCGGTGTTTTTGATCGTGATATCAATACCGTCTCCGACAGAATACTCACTTTTATTTGTCAAGACCGAAATGTGCGATAACCATCCTGCAGTACCACTACCCAATATTAGAATTGCTCCTATGACTATCAATAGTTTTTTAGATCCTAGGTCCGGCATATTAACTCAGCCTCACCTTCGCAGATCTATTGTTTCCGACATCTCTGGACCTGTGGATAAAATTGTGATCGGAACACCGATATCTTGTTCAGCCTTGTGCACGAATTCTTTAACAGTATTGCTGAGTTTATCGTAATCGGTAACGCCCCTGCACGAGGGGTCAAGCTTATCCAAACCCGTTAGCGCTGCCTGCGTCGCGCCGTTGACCATGGCAGAATACCGTGCCATTTTTCCATCCCATCGTCCAATACGCCTCGGACGTCCTGTTACGGTGCCAAATTCCTCGATGCCCAAGCGTTTCGCCTCCTCTAGACTCATCTCGGTTGGAAACTCTCCTGCACCCACTCGCGTTGGAAAGGCTTTGTACACGACGACCACATCATCTATTCTAGTGGGACCAACGCCTACATCTGCTGCTATCTGAGAAGCAGAGGTATCTTTGGATGTCACGTAGGGATACGTGCCGTAAAAAAGCGATATACCGAATCCTTGAGACCCTTCAATGGTTATCGTTTGTCCTGCATCTAGTGCTTCATTGACTTCCAGGGCCACATCTGTGATATAATCCTTCAACATGTCTATGTCCTTCGCCTGTCGTGCACATCTCATCACTCTGTCCTTGTTGGCGGGCCCACAACCAGTGCCTGTGGTCCCAATCACGTCCGCCAGTCGTGCAGTTCCTTTGTCTTCTTCAATGTGTTTTTCCTCGATGATGGGGCAACGACAATCGACACCAATTCTACCCTCGACCCCCAACTCCGAAATTTCGCGCAGCAATACGTGTGGGTCGACTAAAACGCCAGCACCGATCAGCAGTCGTGCATCTTTATAGATAAAACCTGATGGGATCATCCTAACACCGTGCATTTCCTTGCCCTTCTTGACGGTATGTCCTGCGTTTGGCCCTACACCGCCCCTTGCAATTATAGAGGGTTTATCCCTATGAGCTATGTGTGCTACGATCTTTCCTTTCCCCTCATCCCCAAAAAATCCGCCTACCACGATTGTTACGCTCATCGCTACATCTCCTGTATCAACTTTTTAAGAGGGTTTTATTATATCAAGTTCTTTTTGGTCTAAACATATAAGTTTGAATGAGAAAAACTTAATAATAACGACATCAATTAGTTAACCCAAGGAGGTCGGACATGGCAAAAGATAAACTCGAAGACAACATAATATATGTCGGGAACAAACCTGTGATGAATTACGTGTTAGCGGCTGTGACGCAGTTCAATGATGGGGCAAAGGACGTCACCATTAAAGCAAGAGGTAGAGCGATTTCGAGGGCAGTTGATACCGCTGAAGTAGTAAGAAACCGATTCATACAGGACGTGAAAGTCAAAGACATTAAAATCGGAACTGAAGAGCTAGAGGGGGAGAAGGGCGACAAGATCAACGTTTCCTCCATTGAGATTTTTCTAAATCGCTCCAGCTGAGCGATGCTGTGGGTTTTTGGTTTGTAAATACCATGGGTAGTTGACTCGCCATTAGGCATCGTCGTATATACTATATAGCGGGCCGGAAGGGATTTGAACCCCTGACCTATGGGTCTCTCCTCAATCAAAAGGTAGTTTTGATCAAACTTTTTTAAAAGTTTGTTAAGAGCCCATCGCTCTGCCTGACTAAGCTACCGGCCCTCCTTAAAATGTATTTTCTGTCGTTATATATGTTGTGGGAGAATAGCAATAGCTTTAATATAGACCAAAAAAAGATGAATGACTTCGTTGATGGACGCGCTGAACGTGGAGGAAGTTTCATTACTCCTGAAAATGTGAGCAAGGTAAAAGGAAAAAGCAAGAAAATGGCGAAGCCAAAAACTAAACCTACCTATGCCATCCTTGGCTGCGGTAGTATGGGTTTCGCGGTTGCCAACGAACTAAAACAAGAAGGCAAAGAATTTGTCATCGTCGATAGCGATGCCAAGCGGGTTGAGACGCTCAGGGATCAAAACTTTGAGGCGATACCGGGTGACATCAGCGACCCAAAGACCTTGAAGAAGGCTCATTTAGACAAACTGAATGCAGTGATAATCCTCAGCCCAGATGTCAAAGCAAATAAAGAAGCACTCAAAATAATTAAAAAAACAGTTCCCAACATTCTCACAGTAGTGCGGGCAGCAGATCCCGTAACAAAAGAGGAATTAGAAAGTGCTGGCGCTGACATGGTCTTTTTGCCATCATCGGTTATAGCGGATACCGCTGTGAGATATTTGGAGAGGGTAGAATCGGTCAGGCATGGACGGGAATTGCTTAAACTGATAAAAAGCGTTGGAAAGAAGAAGTTGGGAATCATCATTCATGACAATCCGGATCCAGATGCGATTGCAAGTGGGCTGGCCTTGAAATACATGGCGGCGCATGTTGGCGTAGATGCAGAGGTGATATATCGCGGAGAGATAGGTCACCAAGAGAACCGTGCGCTTGTGAACCTACTTAATATTCCACTGCGGCAAACGGAAGAAGTCAATTTAGATGAATTCGATATGATAGCACTCGTCGATGTTGCCATCCCTGGCGTGAATAACGCACTGCCAGAGGGCGCCGAGGTGGAAATCGTGATAGACCACCATCCCGCTGAGGCCGAAAAGCGCACCGCTCAATACTGGGACGTTCGACCAAACATGGGCTCGACGGCGACCATAATGACCAGCTATCTGCGAGATCTGGATATATCAATCAGCAAGGAGGTTGCAACCGCGCTGCTTTATGGTATCAGAACAGACACGCGGGAGTTTAGAAGAGGCGTAGATCCAGCTGATTTAAATGCAGCAGCATTTCTATACCCGCTAGTGGATCACGATATACTGGATCAGATAGGAGCACCGTCAATGTCCGCTGAAACGCTGGACATTTTGGGCGAGGCAATCAAGAACAGGCGCATCAAGGGGAGTTATCTCATTTCAAACGTAGGGCCAATAATGGACAGGGATGCGATTCCACAAGCAGCGGATCACTTATTGGGTCTGGAGGGCATAACCACCGCCATCGTGTTCGGGCTTGGCGAAGATAAGATTTACATCTCTGGCAGGAGCAAGGACATACGATTGAACATTGGGGACATCATGGACAAGGCTTTTGGCGAAATTGGTTCAGCAGGAGGTCATACCACTGCGGGAGCAGCGCAAATCCCATTAGGTATGTTCAGCGGCGTAAAGGACAAGCAAACGCTTATGCGTTTGGCTGAAGAGGCTGTGATGAAGCGATTTTTCGCTGTGGTCGGCGTCGAGAAGGAGAAAGAGTAGCACGGTGCGCAACACCTATATATCTGGAGTGGTAAATCGGTAAATCACTAAAGGGGATGGCATGAGCAAAGCACGCATGAGCAAGATATACAACAAAACGCAACAAAGAATAATCGACTACTTGCTCAAATATGTGAGACGTGGTAAGCGCTTTTTTAAAGCCAAACACATCGCACGTGACTTAGGTCTGACTCCCAGAGAGGTAGGCGTCAACCTTGGCGTTCTCTCTAAGATATACCCAAAACTCAAAATAGAGCGGTGGAGTTACTCCAATGCTACTACTTGGAACATAGAGTTGAGGCGCGTTGCAGTGCGATCACGTCTCTACCAGTAACCTACCGATCAACTTTCCCCCTTCCTTGGAACTGAAAAGTGGTAGTTCCCAATCTTGGGTGATTTGACTTCTTTTAGTTACCACTTTTGTGCCCTTCTTTGGATCGTATCCAGGCTTCATATATGTCTTTTTCAGTATCAAAATGCCGCGCCGCTGCCACGTCGGCGTCTTGGTTAGATTGACACCTTTTTTGAATAGCATATCATGTATCTCTTGCGAGCTCATACCAGCCAGCTTCGATGCAGCCGCTCTCCTAGACATGCCTTCATTCAGCAATGTGTAATATCCATATGAGTGCACGTGATTTCTCCATGCTTCTGCCTGACGCCACTCTAGGTAATCGTAAATACCCTCCTTCGAGAGTGGAATGACCCTGGCATCGAAGGATATGGGGAGATGCACATCCAGCGCCAACGTCAGCGCGCTGGCCAAGAAAGAAGAGACGATAGAATCCAGTTTCTCAATGCGCCCTTGAAACGGGAGTTCGAGAAAAAACGCGTTGATCTCATCTGAAAACGTGTAGGCGAATCTCGGATTAAGACCGCTCTCCTTCATTAGGTGCTCAGCTGAATCTGCCATAGCAGCCGCGAAGGTCTTATCATATGGTTTTTGACAATTCAGACGTTTCAGAATCGTTTTGAAATTTCTCCCATCCGCCCTGATGGCGATCGGAGGTGTCGCCTTAATGCCTGAAAAAATCTCCCGCTGTTTCATCACTTTTGGGGAAGCCATGTTACCTTGGGGGCTCTTCCACCTTTTCTACGACTTTCTCTTTGAAATAACTGGCCACCTGTTTTATTACAACGACATCTCCTACAGATATTACCCATCGGTATGGGATTATGATGCCTTTGCTCTGGACATCAAACAGATCTGGATTTAGATTGGAGACCGCCAGACCGGTTATTTTTTTCTCGTTAGCATCGAGCACAGCGTCGTTGACTTTTCCAACATACTTCCCTCTGTCTGTATAAACGTTCAAATCAAGTAGTGATGTTAGCTCTGCCCTCATATCAAATTCCTCTACCCTCTATCTGAACTAAGAAGATATATAGTTTATTGGATTATTAGGTATGGGAAAATGAAAACGTCGATTCAAATTGGAAAAATAATGGGCATCCCGATCAAGCTTCATATTACGTTCTTATTGATCTTACCTGTATTTGCGCTGGTATTCGCGAGCAGTCCGGCACCGTATGGTTTTGTAGAAGTAGAATCTACGATAGTACGATATGCATTTGGCACACTTGCCGCAGTAGCGTTATTCGCTTGCGTTCTACTCCATGAGTTGGGGCACTCATATGTAGCGATGAAATATGGCACCAAGATCAGGAGCATTACGTTGCTGCTATTCGGCGGGGTGGCATCGATGGAGGAGGTTCCGCGAGATCCTAAAATCGAATTGAAGATGGCGATGAGCGGGCCAGGTGTGAGTTTTGCGCTGGGAGTGGCATTCTTACTCATATATTTGTTACTAAAACCCATCTGGGCCGAGTCTCCTGTAACACAACTTGTCTTTGTTTTGGGCCTCCTGAATGTGATCCTATGTGGATTTAATCTCATCCCGGCATTCCCAATGGATGGTGGGCGAATACTAAGGGCATATCTTGCAAGACAAATGCCATATATGGAGGCAACACGTAAAGCGGTATACATCGGAAAGACGTTTGCATTCGCAATGGGCGTCTTCGGTTTTTTGATACTTAGTCCAATCCTCATCTTGATTGCATTTTTTGTTTACATCGGCGCCTCCGAAGAGGAAAAAACCACGGAGATTACCGTAACATTAGAGGGCGTTAAGGTTAGGGACATCATGACAAAAAACGTGATATCCGTACCGCCCACCATGACGGTCAGTGAGTTGGCCGAACTGATGTTCATGGAGAAGCATATGGGATATCCGGTGGTTGATGGTAGATTGCGAGGAGTTGTGACCTTCTCAGATGTACGACAAGTCCCCATAGAGCAGAGAGGCAAGACATTAGTAGGCGACGTTATGACCAAAAAAATTATATCGGTTGCGCCTGACGATGATGCCATTAATGCACTAAAGATGATGTCTCAAAGGAATATTGGCAGAGTACTGGTCATGGAGGATGGAGCTATGGTGGGAATCGTCTCCAGAACAGACCTGATACGATCGATCCAACTCCTGCGAGAATAGGTATGTTTTATGAATAATGAGATAGTCATCGTAGGCACTGCGCACGTTTCTGGTAAGAGTATAGCAGAGGTAGATTCTGTCATCGCACGTGAAAAGCCGGACATAGTTGCAGTAGAGTTATGCCCCAGAAGATATCGGGCACTTAAGGGTGCGCCTCCAACACAATTATCGATAAAGGATTTGCTAAAAGGCGAAGGACCTTACCTCTTCCTTGCTCAGTGGCTTCTCGCTTGGACGCAGAAGAAGATTGGCGCCGATATTGGTATAAAACCCGGGGCAGAGATGTTGGCTGCTATCAACAAGGCCGAGGAGGTTGGCGCTAAAATAGCGCTCGTAGACAGGGATATTCAGGTAACGCTACAGCGCTTCTGGAGCAGAATGGGAGTTGTTGAAAAACTAAAGATGCTTCTTGCATTCATCAGCACATTTCTCGGCTCTGGGAAAGAGGAAATCGATATAGAAACGATCACGGATGAGGATGTAGTAACTCGCCTCATCTCTGAACTCAGACAATTCTCGCCCGGTGCTGCAAAGACCCTCGTGGATGAGAGGGATGCATACATTGCAGGCAATCTATTGAACTTAGCCAAAAAGGGTAAGGTCGTTGCTGTAATAGGAGCAGGGCACAGAGAAGGAGTTCAGAAATTTCTCTCTCAACCAGAGGTGATTCCACCATTGGGGGAATTGGTACGCCTCCCAAGGAAAAGGATTAACATGGCGAAGGTTTTTGGAATAGCCACCATAGCGCTCATTGCGACGATCTTTGCGCTTTTAGCCCTTTCAGGGGCATCTACTCATACCTTACTTCTCGCCCTTGGGTATTGGTTTGTCATAAATGGCGTACTCAGCGGGGCTGGTGCGGCGCTGGCAAGAGGCCATCCGTTTTCAATTCTTACCGCGTTCAGTGTGGCATGGCTGACCTCGCTTAATCCCTTCCTCGCGGCAGGATGGTTTGCCGGACTGGTGGAAGCATGGGTGAGGAAACCTACCGGCGAGGATTTGGTCGCTCTGACAAATATCGAAACCTTCGGCGAACTTATGAAGAACCGATTGTTCAGGGTGATCCTTGTGGCAGCGCTAGCTAATATAGGAAGCATCATCGGAACGTTTGTAGGGGCATGGTTTGTATTTAATTTGACAGGAATACGACTTTAAGAGGAAGCATGATTCAAATAAGAACAAGTGAGACGGAGATCAAGCATCTTATAATCGCGTGGGTGGCGATATCCCTCGCATTTGCGATTCTGTTCGCACGCGAAGAGTGGATGTATGGAGGGCCATCTCCATTTGACCTGATAAGACCGATGATACTAGCGCTATTCACCGTGGGCATTGCATTTTTACTGCATGAAATGGCGCATAAGGTCATTGCGCAGATGTACGGGTGTTGGGCAGAATTCAGGATGAGCCCTCCTATGCTGATGTTCGCAATTCTATTTGCATACGTGGCTGGGATTGTATTTGCTGCGCCTGGCGCGGTTATGATATTCGGTCCGCACATAACGCCCAAGCAAAATGGAAAAATTGCAGTTGCGGGGCCGATCATGAATCTATTGCTCGCGCCGTTGTTTCTGCCGCTTTTGACAGGAACGGGTTTAATTCGTGAAATAGGAGCCTACGGGTTTGTTATCAATGTGTTCATCGCCGCTTTTAACGTGCTTCCAATAAGCGTCTTGGACGGAAGAAAGGTCCTTTACTGGAGTAAAAAGGCATATCTGCTCATACTGCTAGCGTCTTTTGGCATGCTGACATGGGCGTTCATTAAAGTTGTACCATATCTTTCCTTCTAAATCCGCACCATTTATATTGTTAAGGGGCACGTATTACTACCGTAAAGTGATGCCCATGAAACTCGTGATGAAATTCGGTGGAACCTCTGTTGCCGATGGCTTAAGGATAAAAAATGTAGCATCGCTCATTAAGGGCTTTTATAATGACAAGAACGAGATCGTCGCCGTAGTATCGGCGCTGTCTGGTGTTACAGATGAGCTGGAAAAAGAGGCAAAAAAAGCATCTGAGAAAGGGTATGTAGCAGAGATCGATTTGTTCATAAAAAGACTTGCCAAACGACATCACGATGCTACAAAAGAAGCCATTGGTGATAAGGAGATAGCAAAAAAAGTGATTGAAGAGCTAAACCTCGAGCTCGATGACCTGAGAAAATCCCTGATCAGCATAAGTCACTTGAGAGAGCTGACCGATCGGTCGCACGATTACATCTCATCGTTTGGGGAGAAGTTCTCAGCGCCGATACTCTCGGGTGCGATGCGCTCCATGGGACTGGGTTCAATATCGCTCACAGGTGGAGAAGCAGGCATCGTAACCAACAGTAATTTTAAAAATGCAAGACCTCTGTTCGACATAACCAACGATAAGGTCAGAAAGTGCCTTCTTCCATTGATCGAAGCTAAAAAGGTTATTCCAGTTATAGCTGGTTTCATAGCAGTCGACAAAAACGGAGTTATAACCACCTTGGGCAGAGGAGGGTCTGATTACACCGCATCCATCATCGGCGCTGCCATAGATGCCGACGAGATTTGGATCTGGACCGATGTGGACGGAGTCATGACCGCTGATCCAAAATTCGTTCCAGAGGCACGGACGTTGCCGGTAATATCATATCTAGAGGCAATGGAACTCTCCTACTTTGGAGCAAAGGTAATTCATCCGAAGACCATAGAGCCCGCGATCCAAAAAGGAATTCCGGTTAGGGTAAAAAATACGTTTAACCCTACGCATCCGGGCACGACCATCGTAAAAGCTCATGAGGAAATCAGGGACATAGTCAAAGCGGTTACCATTATCAAAAACGTTGCACTGATTAACATAAGTGGCGCTGCCATGGCCGGCACTCCAGGCGTTGCCGCAAGAGTTTTCACAGCACTCGCTGAGGCAGATGTGAACGTCATGATGATCTCCCAGGGCTCATCCGAGGCGAACATATCTATAATAGTAGACGAGACAAGTCTGCACAAGGCGATTAACACTCTCAAGTCAGAATTTAGAGAAGATGTCGTGAAAAGCATCACACACGATGAAGATGTTTGCGCCATCGCTGTTGTTGGCGCCGGCATGGCTGGCACCCCTGGTGTAGCCGGACGCGTGTTCTCTGCCATGGGGGGAGTGGGCACCAACGTGCGGATGATCTCCCAGGGCTCATCCGAGGCGAACATTTCATTCGTCGTTAACGAGAAGGATGTGGAAAAAGCTGTGAGAGCGCTACATGATGAGTTCAACCTAGGTGCAGAACGATGAGTGAAAATCGTTCAGAAGGAATGACGTATGCCAAGGCCGGCGTTGATATTGCCAAAGAAGAGCGGAGTATCGCAAGACTGGCAAAACGTCTGAGGTTCAGGCGAAAAGGATTTGGCGCGCCTTTGGTAGAGATAGGGCACTATGCTGGGTTAATTGACATGGGCGAATATGCGCTCGCGATGACCACGGATGGTGTTGGGAGCAAAGTACTTGTTGCCAATG
Source organism: Methanocellales archaeon (assembly GCA_030018435.1). Classification (GTDB taxonomy): domain Archaea; phylum Halobacteriota; class UBA148; order UBA148; family JAUWXC01; genus JAUWXC01. The sequence goes on along the minus strand of JASEEY010000003.1, from coordinate 74,773 downwards.
CGATGAAAAAATGGGATACCGTAGGCATCGACTGCATAGCGATGAACGTGAACGATTTGTTGGCAATAGGGGCAGAACCACTGGCATTTGTGGATTATCTTGCAATGGAAAAACCCGACGAATCCATGGTGGAGCAGATCGCCGTCGGACTTCAGAAAGGCGCCGAGATGTCAAATATCTCCATCGTTGGAGGCGAGATGGCAACGCTGCCAGACATCATCAGTGGATTTGACTTGGCTGGCACCTGCGTTGGCATCGTTCCAAAAGATAGAATAATCACTGGTGAAAGCATCCAGGTTGGCGACTTGCTCTTGGGTCTGCCGAGTTCAGGAATACATAGCAATGGGCTAACGCTGGCGAGAAAGGTGATCGAACGCGCCGGATACTCATACGAGGATCCATTTACATCGACGAAGAAGAGCATTGGGGAAGAATTGCTGACCCCTACGCGCATCTATATGGAGATATTAGATTTGGTGGAACGGTGCGAAGTGCACGGGTTGGCGCACATCACCGGTAGCGGCTTATTAAAATTGAGACGTCTCACCAAACATGGTTTTAATTTTGATGATCCGCTAATTCCACACCCGATCTTCAAATTTCTGCAAGAAGAAGGAGGTATAAGTGATATAGAGATGTACAAAACCTTCAATATGGGCATGGGGTTTTTGGTAGTACTTCCTGAAAAGGATGCGAAGAGCGCATTAAAAATTACAGGTGGAAAGATCGTTGGGGAAGTTGTTGAAAAGGGGATTATGGTAAGGGACTTGCAGATTGTCTGATCAGCAACTACGTTGGACGTCCCCTGCCCCCGTGTCAAGCACGATCATCCCGGTTTTTAGTTTGGCTGCCTCTTCCCTTGTGAGACTTCGACTAGTAGCACGCTTGGAGAGGATGGCACTATTTCCAAATGGGTCTTCTATGACGATGGTGATATGCGCATCGCCTGACTTCGTGCTCTCTATTGTGTTCAGCACTTCATCGATGCGCTTCAATTTGACTTTATCGTCGGTCCACTTTCTCGACATCTTTACTACATTTTTGATGCGTTCGAGAACGCCCTCGACGTTCGTCACGAAGGACTCTGATGCAGGGCCGGGTTCAATATCCATACCGAGTTCTGGAACCCTGATCGTGCCTGAAGTAGACCGGACAACTCTTGCGTTAAGGTCTTCTGGAGATGATACGATCAGCTCGTACCTAACTGGCTCTTGCTCAGATAAAATCAACGTGTCAGCATATCTGAATCCGCACTCACAGGTGGCGCTGATGCACATGATCTCATCAAAATGTGGAATCTCATCAGAACGCCAGCGGAAAATGAGCTCTGCACCACAGATTGGGCAAACGCTCTTCGTCTCAAATTCGCGGGGCACTATCTTCCACCAGGGATCTTGGTCCTGTCGATCTTCACTGACATGGGCGTTACCATCACATAATCATCCCCGATGCCAGCGATATCTCCACGGACGTCTGCAGCTACCTGCTTAAGGTCTTTAATTGCTCGCTCAGATGTCAGCTTGTCGTTTTTGATGAGCGAAATATCGATTATGGCGATATTTCCATCATACACCTCTTTCTTCAGCTCTGGAAGCTCGTTTAAACCCGTTAACTGCGCAACTCTGACATACATCTCTGCTGGCGCTTCCTCCAAAACTGCTTCATACTGCCCTAGGTCCAACTCGGTGTACTCCTCCTCAGCTAACTTGGATTTAGGGCCAATTAGTTTATCTAGAAAACTTTTTGGCACGATTATCACCTTTCATTATCATATAGCCGAGATATATTTAAACTTGTTTCTATCAGACCTCAAGTTTCCACATACTATCGCCAACGTAATGGATTGATTTGATTGCCTTGCCCTTATCTCCCATCATATCTTCCCCTGAGATCAATGCCCTCCCTATTGCGAGGGGTTTGTTATGTACCTCATCTACTATGATGACGAAGTCCCCTTTTTGTATTTCTATGTCTGCATCCACAATACCAGGACACATGACATCCGCACCCTTGGATATCGCCCTGATAGCGCCCACATCCACGACGACTCTATTTCTTTTCGATTTTAGTTTTAGTGCCCCCTTGACGGTTGGAAAAACTTTTTCACCGATCATAAATAGGACTGGCTCATTGTCCACAAATATGATATCGTATTCATCATCGGTTTCAGCAATCTCAAACTTTTTACCAGTGAAAAGCTGCTCAATCTCTGAACCAAATGTGGATTTTAATTGATTCACTAGTTTTTCCCTGATATCGTCTCTCAAATGATGCCTAGTTTTGATCCTCACCCTCTCACCCAAAAGTATTATTTCTCGATAGACGTAAAACGTGATTAAAAATAAAATTATTGGTTAAAATAATATTGGAGGAAATACATGGGGGACAGACCACTTGATATCTTAAATGAGTCGCTAAACGCACCGGTTATAGTGAGGCTGAAGGGCAAGAGGGAGTTCAGAGGTGATCTTCTTGGGTACGATGCCCATATGAATCTTGTATTGAACAATGCAGAAGAACTAAGAGATAACGAAGTTATCAGGAAGTTGGGCACCGTTGTAGTTAGGGGTGACAACGTCGTATATGTCTCGCCATAGGAGAAAAGGACAATGACGAAGGGAACGCCATCAATGGGGAAAAGACAAAAAAGGACGCACATCAAATGTAGGCGTTGTGGCAACGTCTCATACAATATTAACAAGAAGCAATGCGCTTCATGTGGGTTCGGAAAGACGAGCAAAAGACGGAAATATAGTTGGATGAGAAAAGTAGTTAAATTTTCTAAGACATAAGGGATGGGTGACATATATTGAAAGGTGGCATATATTGAAAGACGGATGCGGTGTGGTGGGAATTTCGATAACCCCTCAAGAGAAGCTAGCCGCTCTGTATATTTATTATGCGCTGTATGCTCTCCAACATAGGGGGCAGGAATCGGCTGGCATCGCCACCTTTGACGGCGAGCGTGCACACCTCATCAAAGAGATGGGTTTGGTATCCGAGGTATTTAACACAAAAAGATTGAACAAGTTACCGGGCTCTCTTGGCATCGGGCATGTCAGGTATTCGACTACAGGCGCATCTAGAATTGAAAATAGTCAGCCGTTGTTAATCAAGTATAAAGACGGGACTATCGCAATCGCGCATAATGGCAATCTGGTCAATTCCAAGGAGTTAAGGGCGGAGTTGGAGGCAGAAGGGCGAATTTTTACGACTGAATCCGATACCGAAGTGATCGCATATTTGCTTGTCAAGGAATTGATCAAATCTGACTTTGATGATGCAGTTAGGAGCTTGATGCAACGCCTAGTGGGATCATATTCGCTAACGCTTCTCGTCGATGGCGCGGTGGCGGCGATCAGGGATCCATTAGGAATAAAACCACTGTGCATCGGTAAGATAGACAGAGGATACATCGTTGCCTCTGAAAGCGCTGCAATAGATGTGTTAGGCGGAGCGCCCATCAGAGATGTACGCCCTGGGGAACTTGTGATTTTGAAGGATGGCAAACTTAAGAGTCAACAGATCTTTCGCTCTAAGAATGCTGCACATTGCTTTTTTGAATACACGTATTTTGCAAGGCCCGACTCCATTATGGATGGAAAACTCGTATACGATATAAGACGCATGATAGGGGAGACGTTGGTAGATGAACATGACAAAAAGGCCGATGTGATATGTCCTGTGCCAGATTCTGGCATCACCTTCGCCATCGGCTATTCCATAAAATCTGGTTTGGATTATATAGAAGGACTGATGAAGAACCGCTACGTGGGGCGGACGTTCATCATGCCAAGTCAAGAAATAAGAGAGATAGCAGTACGGCTAAAGCTAAACGCCATCAGGTCGAACATCGTGGGTAAGAGGGTAGCGTTAATCGATGATAGTATCGTCAGGGGTACCACATCAAAGAGGATCGTTGATTTAATACGTAGTGCCGGTGCGAAAGAAGTGCACTTAAGAATAGGAAGTCCTCCCATCATAGCTCCTTGCTATTTCGGGATAGATATGGCAACACGTGAGGAATTAATAGCAGCTCACAAGAGCATTGATGGCGTCATGTTAGCACTTGGCGCCGATTCACTAGGGCACATCAGCATCGACGGACTGGTCAAATCCATTGGAATTCCCGCAGAGGATTTGTGCTTGGCGTGTGTGACCGGCGAGTATCCGTTAGAGATTCCGGGCGAGAAGTGTGTACTAAGGCGCTCCGTAAATTGTTTATAAGGATTAAAACGAATGGGTCTACATTATAATCGCTGTATTCTTGATCGCAATGGCATTTACTTCGTTCCTTTACGTAGGAAGGGATCTGTCAGGAATTTTTGAATCGGAGAATGCGATGTTGGTCATACTGCTGATGCTCAGGGACTTGTTTATCGCCATAATCATCGTCGAATTGCTGCAGACCGCCGCCGTCTTTATAAGGGAAGAACAGGTCGACATACGGATGATACTGGGCGCAGGATTAACTGCTATGGTACGAAAAGTACTCGTATTTGGGGTAGAGGCGGTGGAAATAACGGAGATGGTCATTGTGGTAGCGCTGATCATAGCATTAACTCTGGCGATAGTTATGTTTACAAGGTATACTTGCGCCAGAATCGGTCTAGAAATTCGTTGACGAACAGGATTTCTTTTTGGTATTTCTTTTTGGTATTTCTTTTTGGTATTTCTTTTTGGTGCAGCTTTTTCTTTTCTAAAGAAAAAGGTGCGGGGGAAGGGATTTGAACCCTCGAACCCCTACGGGACAGCGCCCTGAACGCTGCGCCTTTAGCCAACTTTTGGTCAAGCTTTTTGCTTGCAAAAAGGTTGTTGGCCAGACTTGGCAACCCCCGCTTTCTAAGGCTCTGTTAAGTTACCTTTTTATGAAGATAAACGTTATTAAGGAATATGCATAGCTTCATCTTTTACAACGACTTCACATTTCTCGAACTTTTTATAATGATATTCGTCATTTTGATGGCAATAGAATTGCTAGCACTATACTTCTATCAGGTGGGATTCACTTTTTCAGAGCTGATATTGCTCATCGCTTTTCCCCTATTTAGCTATTCCTCAACCTTGGCGATGCGCCCTGAGTTGATGAACATCGCCATCATGGAAATTCACAACAAGGTCATAGGATTCCACATCATAGGGGTTGGCATGCCCCTCATCGTTTCGGTTAAAATACTGGTACAAAAGCGTTTGCCTCTTGGGGAAACAGCGCTGATAACGGGAATTGTCGCCATTGTTGCATCTCTTTACACCCATTTCGATCCCGAGATAGGTATCATTGTTCGGTTCTTTGCGATCCCACCGATGCTCGCTGCAGCTATCGCCTTTGTATTGAGAAGGGATCCAAGGATTCATAAGTACAACACTGCACTGATGACTTATGTGTGCGGCACTCTCGGCATGTTAATAGGCGCCGACCTGTTTCACTTTCACCAAATATTACTATGGATACCAAACGAGCCAGTCTTCGTCTCCATTGGCGGAGCCGGGCTTACTGATGCCATCTTCTTATCTGGTATCATTGCCATCCTCTTCGATTTGATCTTTACCTGCCAGATATGTAACGTGCTCAGAGACTACCTCAAGTTTATAAAAAGCGGTTAGGTAGAGGTTGGTTCTGCATGACGCTCAAATGTCATGCGCACCTGGATGTCCAGATCTCGCTCGTCTGCAAGAAGATTGGCAACCTGGTCGAGTGTGGATGGAATTCTTGCAATTAACTTCTCAGCCATTTCGTCGCTTAAATCCTGCCTGCTGGCTACCTTATTCGCAATCTCTGGCTTAAGCTGTTCAACCGCTGCTCTGACCTCTTCAGCGCTCAGATTTCCCGCTTTCATCTTGTTCCTCAGGGTGTGGTATTCCTTGTTCACCTGTTGAGCATAACCCATTTTCAAATTCAGGTCCTGCTCTAGGTTGAAACCAGCGATAGCAAAGGCACACCACATTATATTGTCCAACACATCTTGCCGAATTTGTTCAGCCATATCTGCTCCGCATCAAAATAAAAACACGCAGCCGACCCGATTTGCAAAGAGATTCGTTTATCAATCACGTCCTAAGGTGTTTTATTTCCGTCCTTAAACTAATCCCAATTTATGGGATGAGCGATTCGAACTCGAAAATGTTCTTGAAGAACATTTTCTTAAGAAGATATTCCTCAGGAATATCTTCGACCCTTCTCCTTAGGGGATGAATCTCTCTCTTGCTCGCATCGGCTACAGTATTATGTGTGTTTAAAATCTTATTTTAAGTTAACGGTGTGGACTTCTTGATGTAACCTATAGCACTGATTCCTGCTGAAGAACCTTCTCCCACAGCAGTTGCTATCTGCCTCCGCCCTCCGGTGACGTCTCCGGCGGCAAAAACTCCTGTAACGTTCGTTTCCAGACGTCTGTTAGCGACGATGAAGCCGTTTTTCGTCAACTCTAAACCGAGATATATGGCGAGAACGGAATTTGGCATTGTACCATATTCGACGAAAACCGCATCTGTGGGCAGCATTTTCGAGCTGTCATTGATACTAAATTGTACTTCTTCCACGCTGGTTTTGCCCTTGATGGATTTAACAGAAACGTCATATAAAATATTCACGTTCTTTGCTCCCTCTAAGCGCTGAAGGTATACAGATTCACATCTAAGCGAGTCATAAACACAAAGCATAGTCACCTTGTTGCAGATACCGGAAAGATATAATGCCGCCTTTGCTGCGTCATTTCCATATCCGACAACCACGACATTTTTGCCTTTGAAGAGAGCACCGTCGCATATCGCGCAATAGGATACACCTTTACCATAGAATTCTCTTGCTCCAGGAATTTCCAGCTCCCTATGGCGCGCGCCCATACACAATATCACCGACCTAGCATTGACCACACCGTCGTCTGTAGTGACGGTAAAGACATCATCCGTTTTCTTAATTTGTTTTACAAAATTGGGTTTAATGATTGCACCATATTTCTTGGCCTGCTGACTCATCCTTTCGGCTAACTCAATGCCTTGGATACCTTCTGGAAATCCAGGATAATTTTCGATCAATCCTGCCTTCGCAAGTTGCGAGTCGTACATATCACCAAAGATCAACGTTGTCAAATTTGCCCGTGCGCAGTACATTCCAGCGGTCAATCCAGCTGGGCCAGCGCCGATAATTATCACATCGTAGATGTCCACAAAATCACCAACTTTTATATCATCCACACCATAAGGGCTATTGTGATAAATAACTTACAATCTGCATTTCAAATTGCGTTTGGTTTTTATCCCGAGTTGCGCGATCGCAAGATCTCCGTCGATATGCTCAAAATGACCATGACGAAGCGCAGAGTCGTTTTTGGAAGGATTCACACGCTGACCGATGTCAGGGGTGAACAGAAATGGGTGATATTTTTCAACTCCAGAGTTTTGGCACATAACCCTCCTGTTGAGGTCTTAATCGAGGTTTTTGCACACGAACTGGAACACATCCTTAGAGGAGACATAGGTCCTGATTCAAGTGTACCACGCCCGCATGCCGGAAAAAGGATTGATAGAAGTGTGGACGCGAAATTGCCATCAGAAATCGTGCAGAAAGCCAGACAGTGGAGGGAGACGTTTCTGAACTCCCTTTAGCGTAGTAAATGCACATTTCCTAATCTGATATTTTGTAGTCCCGCTTTTCTTGCCGCTTCGATGCATCTCTCAGCGTGCTTGCGAGACGTCGTGGGCAAGTCATCCATGTAAAATTGAGGGTAGAACGCTAACAGCGAGTATGGTATACCTGGGTTTAGATCGGCGATGAATTTCGCGATGTTGGTGACCTCTTTGACATCGACGTAGCCCGGTATGAGCAAGGTGCTGGCAGTCAAGAAAGGGGGATCTGGACGCTGTTTGCCGTACTCAGCCAGCCATCTAAAATTTTCGAGTGTCCTCGCGTTTGTCACGCTACATAGCGCCTTGTGCAAATCCTCATCCCATACCTTGAGGTCGAACTTGATGTTTCCTCCTGTGTCCAGCGACAATTTTGCAATTCTCTTCAGCAAAGGAAGAGACATCGTTCCATTGGACTCCCAGCAGATTCTGAGTATGTCTTCTGCATCCTTGAGTGCCACTTCAGACGTTTCGATTGCATGCGGCAATTGCGGCGTGGGATCGCCTCCAAAAAAGCATATGCAAGACGTTTTTTCATCGACCTGGCTTGCAAGTTCTCTCGCTGACATGGTTGGCGTTAGGTGAGAGGCCATCTCCCTGTAATGCCAATTCTGGCAGAAAAGACAGTCAAAGGAACATGCGCCATAAAACACTGCAAGGTTATGATAGCCATACTCAGGTCCACTTTTACTGTGAGAGAATCTTGGATAGCCAGCGCCAGTTCCACCTGGACACACGTTGGCGGCGACGCAATTCGTTGGTAAAGGGTCATAATAGCATTGGACAATTCCCTTTTCTGACGTTCCACCAAGGTGGACGAGTTTTCCGTCCTTGTTGGTCCTTAGGCCACAGTATCCCCTTTCACCTGGAGAAATCCTACACTCATTCACACAAAGTCCACATCTAACGCCATGCTTGGGGGGCTCTAGAGGTAATCCAAATTGAATTCTGCTCCGTATATGCGCCTCCCTGATGAAGGGCAACGCTCTCTTGGTTTTATCTCTGATACAATCTGCACACGCGCCGAGTGCACTGGATACGAGCTCACGCTCTCCACATATCTGACACCTACTCTGGGCCATTGTTAAGGATGTATGTTCTCCTATCGTAAATGTTTTAATGCGATGGGAGTATGATTAAATCGAATATGGCAGAGCAAATCGAACACTACACCAAGGAGCGCTGGAACAACTGGATCGCACGGGCAAGGGAAAGTAGCTTCAGCCTTGCAGACCCAAAGAATGCGCCTGATACCACAATCTTCGTCAACATGGAGGAGGATGTGGTGCTGGCATGTTTAAAAATCGCGAACAAGTTTGAAAAAGGCAAGCTCTCCGCAGAGGAAGCGCTGGATGCCATCAAACAGATAGAAACGATAACCCTTGCCAGAGTAGAACCCATCAGCGAGGACATAGACATGATGATTCAATCGATTCAATCATCGCTGGTCGGTGTTTTCGGCTCATGTCAATGTTATGTTGAGGGCAAGTACGAATCAGGCCCCATTGGTGACCTGATTGAGAGGGCGGTAGAAGCAGAAAAAAGAGGAGATGAGAAGACTGCGTTGGGATTGATCAGCCAAGCAGGGGCGAAGATACTTGCAGGCCAACCATTCGAGTTCAACAGGGAGTTGTCACCAGGATGCGTTGCCGAATGGATTGATGGTTTGGATTCAATAAACGCTGCCATGGTCGGCGATGACAGTTATAAAGAGGATGAGTAATTATTTCACCATTTTTTGGAATAACAGCGCATCCCCAAGCATATGGATGTTGTTAAACAGGCAGTAAACTTCCCTATATGACTGGCACATCTGCGCCAAGCGTTTCAAATCCTTCGTGCTGTATTTATAATGATACATCCTCTTACCTGGTGGCGAGCCGTGCAATCTGAAGTATGTGATGTCTTGCTCATATGCAGGTTTTCTCGCAAAAGGATCGACGACGTTGATTAAGTCTAGCTTTTCACATAGCTTTTTGATCGTCACATCATCCCACTTACCCCTGGGCTCCCATGCTATTCGCATTCCATTCCTCTTGATGGCAGAAAAGAAGGCATGCATATTTTCCATGTTTTTATTGGTCGGTGCGAATGATGGCGGACATTGGAGCACGACGATGTTTGCATCTAAAATCTTGCAGACATCTTTTGTCCTTTCCCATGCGTTGAACACCTCATCAGTGGGTCGAAAAAATCCGTACATGTCTTTTTTGTCATCAGGGACGCTCAGCCCTGCCCTCCTGTACGTAGGACTCGTGGGCATATGAGTGATGAGTTGCCAGCCTTTGATCGTGAATACAAAATTCTCTGGCGCATCTTTTCTCCATCGTTCAGCAGTCTCCCCCTCTGGTAATTTGTAAAAGGTGCTCTGAACCTCAACGAGCCCAAACTTCTTAAAATACTCCTCCTTCCTTACAGGGAAGCCACAACAGCCGATGTGGATCATAGGTCAACTCTACAACTTCTTAAAAAGGCGCGCTTGAAGTCCGTAAAGCCTTGCGTATCCTTCAGTTGCTTTTGAATCAAGCATTTTGGCATCAAAGGACACTAGCTCCTTTGAATACAACGCATTTGGAGACTTCCTGGCAACCACTTTTGCATTGCCCTTGAAGAGTTGCACCTTAACCTCTCCCGTAACGCGCTCTTGGGTCTTTTCGACGAGTGCGCTAAGATCAGCAAACAAGGGATCGTCCATCAGGCCATGATATGCCAGCTCTGCCCATGTGGCGTCTGCTAACATCTTGAATTTGAGCTCATCGCGCGTCAATACCAACTGCTCTAGGTCTTTATGCGCCGTGAGCAGAATCGTTGCGGCAGGATGCTCGTAATTTTCCCTTGCCTTCAGACCGAGAATCCTGTCTTCGATAATGTCGGTTCTCCCCACGCCGTGCTGGCCACCAATCTCATTCAATCTCTGGATTAAAGCCACGCCATTCATCCTTTTGCCGTTTAAAGCAACAGGAACGCCTCTTTCAAATCCAATTTTTATGACCTCTCGCTTATTGGGCGTTCTCTCAGGTGGCACAGTCCATTGGAATATCTCTTCTGGTGGCGCATAACCAGGGTCTTCGAGTTCGCCGCCTTCAATGCTCCTGCTCCAGAGATTCTCATCCACGCTCCACGGCTTTGCCTTTGTGACTGGAACTGGAATATCATGTGCCCTTGCATACTCGATTTCCTCTTCCCGCGTCATATCCAACTCCCGCATAGGTGCGATGACATCTAGGTCTGTAGTTCTAAACACAGCCTCGAAGCGAAACTGGTCGTTTCCCTTACCGGTGCATCCATGTGCGAGCGCATTCGCCCCCTCCTTACGCGCAATCTCAACGGTTTTCTTCGCAATCAGCGGGCGGGCAAGTGCAGTCCCAAGGACATACCCTTCATAATTACCGTTCGCCTTGATGGCTGGAAAAATGTAATCATTCACGAACTCGTCCCTAGCATCGATGGTGTAGTGCTTGTCGCTAAACTTTTCCCCCTTCTTTTCCGCTTCTTTTAAGTCCGGCTGCCCCACATCAACAGTAACCGTGATTACGCTGTCAAAGCCATAGTGCTCTCTAAGCAAGGGGATGCAAACTGAGGTGTCCAGGCCACCAGAATAGGATAGTACTACTTTCTTCATTCTCAATCCCCCTGCGAGTTTATCGATTAAATAACTCACGGTGATACTCGTGTATCGATTTGATAGTAACCTTCCCTTTTTTGATCGCTACCATTGCATCCGCAGCAGCTCTTGCTGCCTGTATGGTTGTAATATATGGGATATTGAAATCCACAGCTGCACGCCTGATATCATAACCATCCTTGAGGGCTGCTTTGGATGTCGGTGTGTTTATGACCAGGTTCACCGCTCCCTTTCTCATCATATCCGTTACATTCGGGCTGCCCTCACGTATCTTCTGAATGACATCTATCCTGATGCCCCGCTCGCCTAGGTAGCGTGCCGTTCCGGCGGTACCGACCAATTCAAGACCGACGTCTTGCATTTTCTTGGCAATCTCCACCAATGCAGGTTTGTCCTCATCCCTGACTGAGATAAACACAGTTCCCTCTATCGGGAGCACGTTGTCCGCACCCAGCTCCGCCTTGAAGAAGGCCTTAGCGAAATCGTAATCGATGCCCATAACCTCACCCGTGCTCCTCATTTCTGGGCCCAATATGGGGTCTGCGCCTGGCAGTTTGTCAAAGGGGAGCACAACCTCTTTGACGGAAACCTGTTTAATCTTGGGCGTTTCAGCGAAGCCCAGCCCCCTGAGCGTATGTCCTATAATCACCTTGGCAGCGATCTTCGCCAGTGGGATGCCGGTTGCCTTGGACACGTATGGAATTGTCCTGCTCGATCTGGGGTTTGCCTCGAGCACGTAAACCACATCATCCTTCACGGCCATTTGGATGTTGATCAAGCCTTTAACCTCTAGTGCTAGCGCAATCCGCTTGACATAATCCCGTACACTCCGTAACACATTTTCACCGAGCGATTGCGGTGGAATCACGCAAGCAGAATCGCCAGAATGTATTCCAGCTTCTTCAATATGCTCCATTATAGCTCCTATCAACACATCTTTTCCGTCTGAAATGGCATCCACATCTATCTCAACCGCGCCTTGTAAAAAGCGATCCACCAGCACCGGATGTTCATGTGACACCTTAACGGCTTCGCGCATGTATCGTTCTAGGTCTGCTCCATCGTATACGATTTCCATCGCCCTGCCGCCCAAGACATATGATGGGCGAACCAGTACAGGATAGCCTATCCGCTTGGCGATCTCTTTTGCCCCATCTAAGGTGGTGGCACTGCCGCTGTCAGGCTGTGAAACGTTCAATTTCTTGAGCAGTTTGCTGAACAAGTCTCTGTCCTCTGCGATGTCCATTGAAGTGGGAGAAGTGCCGAGAATCATCGTTTTCAAATCGTGGCGGCGCTTTAGCTCCTGTTCCAGTGGGATAGCGAGATTCACTGATGTCTGGCCGCCGAACTGGACCATCACTCCATACGGGCGCTCAACCTCGATTACATTCATCACATCCTCTAGCGTTAGCGGCTCGAAGAAGAGTTTATCAGACGTGTCGTAGTCCGTGGATACCGTCTCTGGATTATTGTTGATGATGTGAGCTTCGATGCCCTCCTCCCTTAGAGCCAGAACGGCATGTACTGTGCAATAGTCAAACTCGATGCCTTGCCCGATGCGGATGGGACCAGCTCCTATGATCAACACTTTTTTTCTATCGGATGGCATTGCCTCACACTGCGTTTCATATGCTGAGTAGTAATATGGTGTCTTTGCCTCAAACTCTGCGGCGCAAGTATCGACCATCTTGTACGTGGTTCTTATATCGGATTTTCTGCGCAGATCGTTGATCTCCTCGCGTTTTTTCCCTGTTAGCACTGCGATTCGCTCATCGGTAAAGCTCATGCGCTTGGCTTTACGCAATGCCTCGATGGACAGATCCTTCTTCAACCTATCTTCCATGTCGATGAGGTTCTTGAGCTTCGTAATGAAGAAGGGGTCAATCTTCGACAGTCTGGCGATTTCCTCAATGCTAAATCCGTGTCGCAGTGCATAATATATGACGAACAAACGTTCATCTGTTGGTGAGGAGAGTAGCGCCCTTATTTCTTCCTCACTCCACTCACCATCGCCTAACTGCATATCTATGTCCAGCGAGCGTATTGCTTTTTGTAATGCTTCCTCAAGAGTTCTGCCAATTGCCATCACCTCACCGGTGCTCTTCATGGCTGTCATGATGGTTCTATCTGCAGTGACGAACTTATCGAAGGGCCATCTCGGTATCTTGAGCACCGTATAGTCCACAGTTGGCTCAAATGACGCAGGCGTTTCTTTGGTCACATCGTTTGGTATCTCGTCCAGCGTCAGTCCGATTGCTATTTTTGCAGCCACTCTCGCGATGGGATATCCCGTAGCCTTGGAGGCGAGTGCTGATGAACGTGAAACCCTTGGATTGACCTCAATAACCCTGCATTCACCATCCCGGAGCGCAAATTGGATGTTGCATCCCCCCTCGATGCCTAACGCCCTGATAATCTTGATGGCAGCGCTCCGCAACATCTGGTGCTCTCTATCGGTAAGAGTTTGCACAGGCGCTACGACGATGGATTCGCCGGTGTGAATGCCCATGGGATCGACGTTCTCCATACTACACACCGTGATACATGTGTCCTTTGCATCCCTCATCACCTCGTACTCGATCTCCTTCCACCCCAACACACTCTCCTCAACCAGCACCTGGTGAATCCTGGAGCGCTTTAACCCTTTTTCCACAATGTCCTTTAATTCATCTTCGGTCTTTGCAACCCCACTACCATATCCCCCCAACGTATAAGCGGGTCTAATGATCACCGGCAGCCCCAATTCTCTCACAGCATCTATCGCCCCCTCTATCGATGAGACCGCCCTGCTTCTCGGAACCTCCTCGCCGATGCGCTCCATCGCATGCTTGAACCTATCCCGATCTTCGGTATCGTAGATCGCCTCCAGCGGTGTGCCTAAAACCTGGACATCATATTTGTCAAGAATGCCTTTTTCAGCGAGCTCGGAGGTGATGTTTAAGCCGGTCTGCCCGCCCATTCCAGCAAGAACACCATCTGGTCGTTCCTTCGCGATTATTTCCGCGACGATTTCAGCGCGTAAAGGCTCGATGTATATCGTATCCGCCATCTCGGGATCGGTCATAATGGTTGCTGGATTTGAATTGACAAGCACGACGCTTACGCCCTCTTCTCGCAGTGCCTTACATGCCTGCGTGCCGGAAAAATCGAACTCCGCAGCCTGCCCAATCTGAATAGGGCCTGAGCCAATCAATAAGACCTTTTTAATATCCGGACGCTTGGGCATCGTATCCTCCAACCATTTTCATAAAAGCGTCAAATGAGAATTCCACATCCCTTGGGCTTGGCGCTACTTCTGGGTAGTATTGAGCACTCATGATCGGTAGAGATGCATGTCTTAACCCCTCAACTGTACCATCATTTACATTTACCTGCGTGACGCGCAGTTCGGCATCATTCAATGAGTCAGGATCCACAGCAAACCCGTGATTTTGAGAAGTAATGTATATCTTTCCGGTATCAACATCTCTAACGGGTTGATTTGTACCTCTATGACCGAATTTTAATTTGTATGTCTTGGCGCCAAGGGCAAGCGCTATAACCTGATGGCCCAAACCAATGCCGAATATCGGAATTTTGCCGACAAGGACACTCGCAACAGAGATGGCATTCTTCGCTTGCATGGGATCTCCTGGACCATTGGATAACAGCAACGCATCCGGTTCATACTCTTGAATCTGCGTTGGAGTAGTGCTGGCTGGAACGACAACGATATCGACGCCTCTTTGGTTCAAACCAGATAGGATACTCCTCTTGACTCCCAGGTCCATCACGACAAACCGCTTTCCGCGCCCTTTGATTTGATATGGCTCAGCGCACGTCACTTCAGAAATCAAATCCAGTTTGGAGATGGTGGGTTGCTCTCTAGCAAGCTCAACGGCACGCTCGCCATCATCATCTCCCGTGATTAGTGCAGCTCTCATCGCTCCTCTTTTTCGTGTGAGTATTGTAAGCATCCTCGTGTCCACATCACAGATGCCCGGTATGCCTTCTTTCTCTAGGAACTCGTGAAGTGTACTCTTCGATTTGGGATGCGAGGGGTGATCACAAATCTCTCTTACAACAAAACCTTCGGCCTTTATACCATCAGATTGAAAATTCTCATAGCTGATGCCGTAGTTTCCGATGAGTGGATAGGTGAGCATCAGGATCTGACCTTTATATGATGGGTCTGTCAACGCCTCCTCATAGCCAGTAAAAGACGTTGCAAAAACCAGCTCTCCTAGGGCAACTCCTTCTGCGCCGAACCCCTTCCCTTTGACGACCGTTCCATCTTCAAGCCCAAGTACCGCTTTCATCCCGTATCCTATCATACATCTCAGACAAACGTTAATACTTTACGACAATTATGGAAAAGGTATAGATAAAAGTAGGGATGAGTGTAAGTGGGAGGCGTGCAATTGCGGGTTGCGCTCAAATTGGCGTATTTGGGAGATAGGTACTACGGTTTTCAAGTTCAGCCAGACGTTCCAACTGTTGAAGGAACGTTGTTTAAAGCGCTGAAAAAGTTGGGCATTTTTAACGATCCGAAAAAGGCAAAGTACTCGGCCTCTGGAAGGACGGACAGAGGAGTGCATGCGCTTGAGCAGGTGGTCGCATTCAATACAACGTCAAGTCTGGTAACGCCCAGAATCATAAACAGCGAATTGCCGGATGATATATGGGTATGGGGGACAGCAAAGGTCTCAAAGGCATTTGATCCGAGACGGAATGCGATTAGCAGGGAGTATAGGTACATCCTGTATGGCAAAGGACTGGAAATTTCAAAGATGAGGCACGCTTCTGAGTTGCTGGTTGGCACCCATGACTTTGCGAATTTTGCGACGAAAGACGAAGACAAAAGCGCAAAACGCACCGTAAAGCGCATCGAGATCAGAGTAGCTGGGCCGTTCATAATAATGGATATCATTGCTAACAGCTTTGCACAACACATGGCGCGGAAGATCGTAACCGGATTGAGCATGGTGGGCGCTGGCGCAAGAGATGAAGCATGGCTAAGGAGCATGCTGGAGCCAGACAAATACAAAGAGGGCATAGAACCCGCTCCGCCTTTTGGCTTGATACTGAGAAAAGTGAACTACGCTGGGATACCCTTTGCGGTAGATGAGTACGCTAAAACGAGGGCGAGAAGAGAACTTCAAGATAGACGTCTCTTCCATGGCATCGTAGCAGAGGTGCTTAAGGATATGAGGGATACCATAGGAGATCAGGTCATTTAGAACTCTGCTCCTATCCTATTTGTTTTCTGGCCGCATCAAACACTTTTTTCACGTCCTTAGCATCGGGCTTGGCGCCCAACAGGAAGGCTATTTCCTCAGGATTCAGATCTAGTAGTGCAGAAACTCCGACCGCATACTTGGGGTCTTTGAAGAGTATTTTGAAAAATGAAATCAGGTCAGAGCGGGCATAGCGCTGCGATACATGGCAGTGCCTTCCTATCTTGGCCGCCACAGAATCCCGTATCATCCTTGCCGATTTTGCTCCCGCGAGTTTTCGCCATGAAGAGGGTGGTTGATAGGGGACAAATTTGCGATATACCTGGGATCTGGCGGTTTGAATCCCATTCACCATCATATCGTTGGCATAACGCCACATGCCATAATTTTGTCGACGGCGGACTCTACCAAGGAATACATCGGCTCTGGATAGACGCTCAAAGCCGTTAACAAGATCCTTGCCCTCATACTCCTTGGGAAGATTTTCGTCCAACCAGTGGATGAAATCCTCCGGACTTTCGTCCAAGGTGTATAGCGCAGATAACGCCTCTTTCGGCGTGCTATCTTTGAAGATTTTGGCCAGAACTTTGAAAATCGACTCCTTGGTATCTCGCACCCCAACAGCTATGTCATCAATGGTGACCTTCTTCCTGCCCTGCGAGATGGCCTGCAAATCGTTAATCGCAGACCTGAAATCTGGTGCACTGGCTGCAATGCCCTCTAACGTCTTAATATCGCAATCGACACATTCTCGGCGGTATATTCTCCTTAATACGGTGACAATCATCTTGCTTTGAACGGGCTTAAACTGAATGGACTTGCACAAATTCCTGAGCGTCTTGGACATATCATAGTATTCATTCGCTATCAGTATAATGGGCTGATTTGCATCTTTTATAACCTCTCCTATCGCCTTTGTGCCACCCCTATCCGCATCGCCATAAATGTTATCCGCCTCATCTAGGATGATTAACCTTCTGCCCTTCACACCCTCAAAAGTGCCGGTGATAGCTGCTGCACCTGCTACTTTCTTGATGATGTCCGCCGTACGCTGATCGCTGGCATTGAGCTCGATGGTACTCCATCCCACATCGTTGGCGAGCGCATAGGCGGCAGAGGTCTTGCCAATGCCCGGTGGCCCATATAGAATTACGGCTTTTTTATCCTTCTTCCAATCTTCTGCCCATTTCTTTAGTTCGGCAATGGCTTTGCTATTTCCAGCCACTTCGCTCAGCGTTTTTGGGCGATATTTCTCGGTCCATTCAATTTGCATCATCATACATACGGTACGCAATCCATAAGTAAATTAAGGTTCGTCATCATAATGAATTACATGCACGGTTGGCCAGTTGTAAAGGGCGATTATCAAGTTGGGAGCGACAAATCCAGAATTTGCGTTGTCACGCTCGCAAGTCATTTTGAGCTTGCGCCAGAGTGCATGAAAAAGGTCGCCCTCATTGGTCCCTGTCATACCGAAAATCTCGGAATAGAAAAGATCATAGCAAATGTAGTGGCAAATCCAAACATACGATTTATATTGGTTTGCGGAGAAGAGTCTAGGGGGCACATGAGCGGTAATACGTTAAAGGCAATCCATGCCAACGCTATTGATGGCAATGGAAGAATCATCGGTTCAGAGGGCGCGATCCCCTTCATTGAAAATATCCCGGAGGATGCGGTGAGGAGGTTTCAGGCTCAAGTCCAGCTCATCGACAGAATTGGCGAAACCGACATGCAGAATATATTGCGGATTATAGAAGAATACTACGGCAAGGGTGATGCATTTTCAGAGCCCCCCATGATCGTTCTGGCAGGGAAAAAGAAGAGGAAGAGGGAGAGGTTGGAGATAAGGGGTAGGGGAGACATCGTGATATCTAAGGACGTGTCACTGGATATCAGTAGCGGCATCATCACATGAGGTGAAATAATGTTCAGGTTTCAAAAAGAGCAGAAGATAATAAATATTGCAGGGGTAAAAATTGGCGGTCAGCCGGGCGAGTTGGCCACGGTGTTAGCTGGCACCATATTTTATCCAAATCATAGGATCGTCGAAGATGATGGTCAAGGCATCTTCGACAAGAAGAAGGCAGAGGATATCATCAACAAACAATCTGCCTGCGCGGATGAAACGGGGAATCCTTGCATAGTTCACATTTTTGGGTCCAGTGAGGTTGGCATTAAAAAATACATAGAATTTGTCAGCGGGATTACGGAGGCACCGTTCCTTATCGATTCGACTGAAGCGCGTGTTCGAATGGAGGGGGTAAAGTACGTGACAGAAGTGGGACTTGCAGACAGGGCGATCAACAACTCGATTAACATGGCCATCACCGACGATGAAATAGAGGTATTAAAGCACTCGGATGTAGATGCGTCGATTGTCATGGGCTTTAATGCAATGGATTCCTCTTTAGAAGGACGCATTGCTCTCTTGGAAAATGGTGCTAACGTCACCGAGAAAGGATTGATTCAAATTGCAGAGGATTGTGGAATTTCGAAAATTTTAATAGATCCAAGCATCACGCCGATAGGCAACGGTGCTGGCATTGCGCTAAGAATGACGCTAGTGGCGAAGGCAAAGTGGGGCTTTCCTGTCGGCTCAGGGATTCACAACGCCCCCTCCTCTTGGAACTGGCTGAGGAACAAAAAGAAAGACGACATCCTAATTTTCAAGGCATGCGATGTTGGCTCGATTGGATTGCAGCAGATGGCTGCAGGCGACTTTATTTTATACGGTCCAATTGAGAACGCACCGTACGTATTTCCCATGGCTGCAATGGCCGATATCATGATAGCCGAGGCGGCTGCAGATTTTGATATCACTCCGGAGGAAAATCACCCGATAAACAGGCTGGTGTGAATTGTACGTCACATATTTAAAGCCTTATGAGCTACAAGATACCCCAAGGTGGTAAACATTCTCAGTATAAGCAAGAAGATGCTTACCAGGAAACTGAAGAAGCTCGTCCAGTCTTCTGAGGACAAGGGTTTAGCTATCGTCATATGTGATGATCCGATGCCAGATTCTCTGGCTAGTGCTTTGGCACTCAAGAGAATAGCAGAACACTTTCACATAGGTGCCAAGATATTTTATAGGGGAGACATCCAGAACAAAACACTCCTCAATTTGATGGAGGAGGACCTCAGCGTGCTCCAGAGCATTGCTGATCTCAATGATATGAAATTGGCCTTTGTAGGCGCTGTGCCAAGCCAGTTGAAACATATCACGCGTCCACCTTCAATTGTAATTGCACGTTATGAGGGTGATACCAGAGATATAAAAGCAGAATTAAAGGATATCAGGTCTGATGTAGAGACGACATCAAGCATAATGATAGAGTATCTAAAAAGACTTAAAATTACAGTCGACAAGCAGCTAGCTGCCCAACTTTTATATGCGATTAGAGATGCGACGAGAGGTTTAATAGTCAACCTACATGAGTTCGACCTCAAAGCATACCTCGAGATTTTTCCGAGTGCAGACATAGACCTATTAATGAGACTGGAGCACCCATCCGTCAAATCGGAGACATTTGCCGATCTGGCAGAGGCCATTAAAAATAAGATGTTAAAGGACACGCACCTCGTGACGAGCATAGGCTATACAAAAGACCCAAGTACATTGCCAAAGGTGTGTGATTACTTATTGGACCTGGAGGGCATTTTAACGGTGCTGACATTTGCAATCGGCAAGGCGAATATCTACGTTTATGCAAAATCAAAAAACATCGAGGTTCATATGAGAAACATGTTAGAGAAGGTATTTGGTGCATGGGCAGAAGCCAGAGGGACGCCAGTATATGCTACCCTTGAGATACCTCTGGGCGTGTTCGAGACCGTTCTTCAGGGAGAGAAAGATGTCACCAAATCTAAGGAACTGTTGTTTGAATCGATAAAGAACGTGGTCTCTTCCAAGTATTTTGCAGTGATCGAAACAAAAGAATGACCTCGCCTTACTTTAATGATTTGGAAGAACGTCCTCGCGCACAAATTACGCAAACTCCTTCTGAGATGCAATTGCTACAGACGATATTCCCGCACAGAGGGCACGTGCGCATTTTTTTCGCAACATGTCCACAGATGGCGCATATTCCAGCGATTTCGAACATTTGTTCCTCGAATCAGGAGGCTTGATGGGGCGTATAATATTCAGCTGCCATCCACTCGCCCAGCTCCTTTTTCAGCTTCCTGAGTACTTCCTCTTTTTGCGACTCAAAATCATACATTTGTTGCGATAGATAGAGCTCCATAATTAATTGGTGTTTACGACAGAAATATCTTAAATTTACCGATTTTATACGAATCCTACAAGTTTTAGAAAGTTAACATAAGAGGTCATTAAGTATAATCAATCATATTATCATTTCATATACCAGGGGTGAAAATTGGTGGAGATCGCAAAAAGCAAGTTCGTGGATGCATCGTTTGCGCAGAAAGATAGTGTATACGTAGTCGCATCCATTGAACTCGGCAACACGACAACCAAATGCATACTGACTGCCACTGACCTAAAAAAGGGACGAACGTATTTTCTGGACAAAACCGTGGAATTGACGACGTTCATTCGTCCACCCAAAGAGGACGAGGAAGTCTTCGGACTGACGGTGAGAGGTCAGCCGCTATCCCGTGAAGCAGTGGCTGAGACCGTTAAAAAAATACTTCTCAGGTCCCTGACGAAAGCAAGAATCAGTGTAAATGACCTGGATTTTGCTGTGCGGTCCACCGGAGTGGTGGCAGGGTTTGAAACGCCAGAAGAGGTGGGTGGAATTATTAAAGCGCTGGCCGATGGCTGTCTGGCGGCGGGGATACCGCCACGCAAGATGACTGGTGCCATGAGTAAATCAAATCTACCCGCAGCATTACAAAACTATTCATTTATGGATACCGTGATCTTTGATAGCACGGTCGCCGGCGTGAGTTGCATCAAGACCCCAATTGTAGCAAACGAGATGGAGGGCGAATTGGTTTTAGCAGGGATTAAAGAAGGTGCTAAGTGGACTTCAATCGATTTTAGAAATCCGTGTATTGGAATCGATTTTGGAACGACTTTGTCGGGCAGGGTAACGGACGGTAAGTTACCGTATGCAGATGTGGTTGGAAGTTATTGCGGATTAGCAGGTGCGATATTCGATGCACTGGCTCAACCCGTCGTGGAGACGGCGCTCCAGTTAACCAATACTTCAGATACTAACGTACCAGAGAGCTATGTAGAGGATGTGATGAACCCGATCAAAATCAAGAGGGTGAAGACTGAAAGAAGATTTGGCACCGTCCCTGTGAATCCCAAAGGATTGAAGGAGTCGGGTGTCATCCTAATAGGGGTGGACGTCGGAGAAAATGGAAGTCGTTTGAATGAATTAAGCAGGCTAAGTGCCGAGTTACTAAGGGAAAGTGGTAAGGCAAAGGTCATGGGACTGATAGACAAAACCGCTGCAGAGTTAGTAAAAAGAATCGCAGAGGCTACATGGGATTGTGGATTAGATGGTATCATCGGACTCACGGGCAGAGGAGCCATTACTGGTGCAAAACCGGCGCTGATCCACGAAGAACTGGATCGTCGGAAGGTGGTCTTCGTAGATGATGGATTGGCAAGGGGGGCTGCTGTGCTTGCCAGATGCCTGCATTCCTTGGGCACGCCTAAGAATCCTCTGGGGGGCGTAGTAGGTGGCAAGTGTATTATGAATGCGAGGAGGAGGATACAACGAACCATGTAACGGGTTTCGTCACAACGGTTGTGGGAAGCTATCCCACCAAGCCGGATGTCAGCAACGTTTATGCGCTGATAAAAGGCGAGAAAGACCCATTTAGGTCAGCGATAGAAGAGGCAATAAAAGATCAAGTCAATGCTGGCGTTCAATTAATCTCGGATGGACAGGTTAGAGCGGATTTCGTCACCTTGTTCGTGAGAAATATTCCGGGATTTAAGGTTAGGGCTGGGCGCCCGATTGTAGTGGACAGGATCACGCCTCCGGAAAAGCCAACGACTTTAGATGACTATATTTTTGCAAAGGGCATTGCGAAGCGCGATGTAAAGGGCATTGTCACGGGTCCATCTACATTGGCGTATGCCAGTGTTGTCGACGAAAAGGCGCCTTATAAGTCCAACGACGACCCAGAGCTGATTTACGACATTGCCGATGCACAGGCGATGGAAATCTCGGCGCTGATGAAGGCGGGGGCAAAGATCATTCAGGTGGATGAACCGGTTTTCTCAGTTGGAGTGAACGTGGAAATTGGCATACAGGCTGTGAATAAAATGATAGAGGCCGTAAAGACGCCGGTTGTGCATGTGTGTGGTGATGTACGCAACATATTCAAAAAGCTTCTTGAGCTGAACGTCAGCGTGTTGGATCATGAGTTTACAAACGTAGACAATCTAAGTGTCATTGAGCGCGAGGCGATCGAAGCACGTAACATCCAGATCGGATACGGATGCGTTGACTCAAACGACATTAGGGTTGAACCAATTGAAGTAATAGAGAAAAGAATACGGAGTGCGGTTAAAAAGTTGGGTGCCGAGAACATATGGATTGACCCCGATTGCGGACTGCGAAATTTAACACGAAAGGCGGCATTTGCAAAGTTATCCAACATGGTGAAGGCAGCAAAAAATGTGGAAAGAGGGATAAAATGACGGTTGGAAAATTCGTAAGAGCGTCCACGATCAGCGACGGGTGGTACAGGGGCTTGGGTTTGATCTGGTACCATGGTGACATGCTGAAGGACGAGAGGGGTAGCATGACCAAAGAGCTGCAAAATTTGGTCATCATCATTGAGAATCCGTATAAAGACATGATTCCAAGGGACAGCCCTTGGAATGAAGAGAGGCTGGATGAATACGCCAAACAATTCGTTACGGGAAAAAACGTTCAGGACTTTGAGTATACGTATGGGCAAAGGTTGCGCGACTGGAACGGAATAGACCAAATTGAGTATGTAGTGCGCAAGCTCAAAGAGGTACCGAATTCCAGGAGGGCGATATGCATTACCTGGATGCCGCCAAAGGACACGATGTCAGACGAGGTGCCGTGCATGATGTTGATCGATTTTAAGCTCAGGGATTCGCTGAACCTTACAACGATATTCAGGTCACACGATTTCTATGGTGCTGCGCCCAACAACTGGTATGCGTTGGCAAGGTTGTTAGAATATGTGGCAAAACGCATTGGTGCAAAGCCCGGTACCATAACGAGCATCAGCATCTCAGCGCACATATACGAGCATGACTGGGATGATGTGAGCGCGATCCTGGAGTGATGCCATGATAAGCGTGAACGAGCGTGCGTTTAAAATCGCGAAGGAGATGTCGAAGCGCGCAAATGAGCTGAACATCAAATCTCACAGGCTGAGAAATGATTCGACGGTGATAGATTGCGGCATCAACGCGTCTGGCAGCTATGCTGCTGGAGCTTTGTTTATAAAAGCGTGCATGGGTGGACTCGTAACAGTTGCGATACGAAATGGAGTTATCAAAGGTAAAACGTTTTCATTTGTCGATGTTGCGACCAAGCACGCTGCAATCGCCTGCTTGGGCTCCCAAAAGGCTGGCTGGAAAATCGAGGTTGGCGATTACGTTGCGATGGGGTCTGGACCTGCGAGGGCACTTGCCAAGAAACCAAGGGATGTTTTTGAACGCATCCGCTATGAAGATGATTGTGAATATGGTGTTATCGCCTTGGAGTCCAATAGGTTGCCAGATGAGCGTGTGACGAAAAACATCGCAAATGCGTGTGGAATAACTCCCGCAAATCTAACGGCTTTAGTGGCGCCTGCTTCATCACTGGTTGGCTCGATTCAAATTTCCGGCAGGGTTGTGGAAACGGCATTACATAAACTGGACGAACTTAGATACGATACGACCAAAATCTTGCATGCCTCTGGCGTTGCACCGATTGCGCCCGTGATGGGCGATGAAATGGCTACCGTGGGCGCCACCAACGACAGCATAATCTATTATGGGTCGGTCGTTTTAACCGTGGATGAATTCGATGAGATATTCGAAAAGCTGCCATCAGAATGCTCCAGTGATTATGGAGGCTTGTTCTGCGACATTCTGAGGGATGCGAGAGGCGACTTTTACAAGATAGACCCCAACGTCTTTGCGCCTGCGGAGGTGCGCGTAAAAGAAGTCAAGTCACGCAGGGAATACCACTTCGGCAGGCTGAATGCGGATGTTTTGATGAGGTCGTATGGGGTGGGATAGATGACAAATGAAAATAAAATCATGCGGGAACTTTCTCGATCTCCGACTCCTTTGACTCTTCTCGATTCTGGAGCTCGATCTCAATATCAGCCATCTCAATCTGGAACTTCTTGAGGGCTTTCAGCGCCGGTGAGTCCAGATTTGCTGTGTAAAGCGTGGTCTTCCCCATCTGGTAGGTGGGCTTGACGATCTGATACTTCTCCAAAACATCCCAGAACTGATATAACGTCGCCCTTCCGATTCCAGCGCATTCCGCGATCTCAGTCTTGGTGTATTGGATGCGTGGGTGCGTGATCAAGAGGTCTATGACCTTCACCTGCGGATATTCGCCAAATATTTCGGTTAACATTTTATCACCTCTGCGCTCCTATATGTCTGTTATACAGATGCTATGCAAGTGCTATGCAGATGTTTATGATGTTTATAGTGTTTATGTAGATACATACTTGTATAAATATCTTACGTCAACGTCTTGTCTTATAGAAAATTATAAATTGCAAGAGTGCTTCATATGTACAGATATCCATGTACACGGATATAGAAAAGGCGATTCTTGATAAATTACTTTCACACGGTTATGTCGGTAAGAAGCACACACCGGAAGACAACGTCCCAAAGGGATTTCCTAAACACCTGTATAACGATGTCAGAAAGGCATTGAAGCGATTGATCAGGGACGGTCTAGTGCTCCAGTATCCGACGTCACATGGAATGGACGTTACGCTTAACAAGGAACTAATAAGCGAGATCAAGAAGATATTGGGATTCAAATAGGTTAAGTTTCAAAAAGATTCAATGAAATCAATATAGCAAAGTTTATGTAGTTAAGTAGTTAAGATATACCCTCGAAATGACGTAGGAGGGACCCCACCATGGACATAAAGGATATACTATTTTGGCTTTTCATAGCTTTCCTCGTTCTACTGATAATACTCTCGCTCAGGGGAGGTGTCTGATGAAAGCCACGATCAAAGATATTTTATTCTGGATATTCCTCCTCCTCGCCGTGTTTCTTCTCACATGGAAATTATTCGGTTCTCCTAGCGAGAGCGCTATCATCGCAGCGGTGGTGACATCCCAAGCGATCCTATGGAAGGACTTCTCCGACTTCAAGGTGAGTTTTGCCGAGTTTAAGGCAGAGGTAAGAGAATTCATGAAAGAGATGAGAAAGAAATCAAAGTCGTGAGATTTATTCAAAAACCCTTACAACGCGCCCGATACCCTTGCTTTTCCCCTCTCTGAAGATAAACTTCTGCCCTTCATAGACGTGGTAGGGACAGAACTTGAATCGCATCCTCACCAATCCACTTTGGCCAGCCATCATGTAGTCGCGATCCAGTTGTTTGAATGTAGCTGTCTCGGCTATGGTTTCCAAGTGGACAACCGGCTCATAGCCGCGCTTTATACAGGTGGGATGATTCAATATCAGAACTTCCGCCTCAAATTCTCTAATTGCTCTAGGCTCGTCGGCGCACAGCACCATACCTCTTCTGATATCCTTTGGTGAAATGCCCTTGAGCGCAATTCCCACAATATCGCCCGCACTGGCTTGGTCGATTCTATAGTAGTGCATCTCGATGGATTGAACCTTAACGGGAATGACACCCCCGTCTGGGGTTGGACCAAGCTGCAGTTGGTCTCCTACTTTGACCCCTCCTTGTTTGATCGAACCGCTCACGATAGGTCCGACGCCTGCTACCTGGTACACCTTGTCTATGTACATCTGGAACGATTTTGCACTCTCTGCATTTCGTTTGGGTAGCTGGAACAACAACTGATCAAGTATTTCGAAACCCTCCTTTGTAACAGCCGACGTCCTTATGACGGGTACAATCATACCCTCGCCTAACTTGTTCAATTTACTGGAGAGAAGGTGCAAATCGGATTTTGACCTTATGCGCATGGGTATCCGCCCGACCGTTTTCAGTCCATCTGAGATGCATCTTTCCACCTCTACCACTCTTTCTTCATCTACCCTGTCGATTTTGGTGATGGCAATGATCGTGGGCAAATCCATGGCGAGCAAGATTCCCAGATGCTCTCTCGTAACGTGTGTCACGCCATCATCTGCTGCCACTACCAGCAACCCATAATCCAGTTTCTGACCTACGATGCCCCTTATCGTCGTCCTTAGCCAAGGCTCATGTCCAACGGTATCCACAAACGAAATCAACTTTTCAGCAGATTCCACCACTCCAGCTTTTTCCTTCTTGCTAAGCGGATTCTTCAGCCTGATGGTCTTGCCGGAGCGGAAGCCGTATACTCCATAGGACAAATCCGCGGACAGCCCCCTCTCGATTTCATGCGGAAGTACATCCAAAAATATTCTGGTCTTGCCAGAGCCGTCATCTTGCATCCCGGTGACCAAAGAGGCGACCAGCGTGCTCTTTCCATGATCTACGTGTCCTGCTGTGCCAACCAGTATGTGTTCCTTAGCTGCAACTTGACTCTTGACGGTCGCGAGAGCG
This sequence comes from Methanocellales archaeon, assembly GCA_030018435.1. GTDB lineage: Archaea > Halobacteriota > UBA148 > UBA148 > JAUWXC01 > JAUWXC01. The sequence continues at coordinate 47,638 of JASEEY010000003.1, read as the reverse complement.
ACATATCCTCTATCGACCGCATACTTCCTGCAATCGACGACTTTTGCGCCCGCCTCTATGGCGATGCAATTTAAAACGGATAGTGATTCCTCAAGCATGAGGCGTGAGATGCCATTCAGCGACCCGCCATCGGTCACGCCGAGTACATATATAGCTGTACCATGCCCCATGATCAGTCTATGCTTCATCTGGCAGGCTAAGCCTTGGCGCCTGTCATCCTTTAGATGCACATCCTCTTTCAGGAATTCCTTGAACTCTACGTTCTCTTTTTCCCCGTTATCGATTATTGTCTCTAATTGGTCCATCCTATCATACATTGAGTTCGAAACTAAAATACTTGCGCATCAACGACAACATGCCAGACGCCAGGAGAGTATTTCTTGACCTTCCTGCACTTCTGTATCTTGATAACTCTATCCAGTTCGTTAGCCGCATCCTCTACCCTCTTAATCGGCCTATCAAAAACGAGTTTTTCGGGTGTAGTCTCGTGATAGTGAAGGATGCCATTTGGTTTCAGCGCGTTTATCCCTTGTATCAGGTAATGAAATGCTTCAAAACTGCCCATGATAACCCTGTCAGCAATGCCAACTGGCGTTTTTGTGGCGCAGTCTCCATGCACCGGCTGGATGATATCTGCTACTTTATTGAGTCGAACGTTCTCGCACAAATAGTGATATGCGAGGGGATTGATTTCGATCGCGACGATCTTTTTTGGCCTGGAATGGACTGCCATTGGAATCGAGAAGTATCCTATTCCAGCGAACATGTCCACGATGGTTTCATCTTTGTCGAGCATGGACATCCTTTTTCTTTCGTCCAGGTTCCCAGGCGAGAACATGATCTTGGTGGCATCTAGCTTAAATCTGCATCCATTTTCCTTGTGAATTGTTTCTGTGTCGTCGCCCGCAATTATCTCGACATCTGGCTCCCTATACGGACCTGAAATCCTCCCCATCCTCAGCACGGTTTTACACCTAGGATAAAATTTGAGGAGGGCTTCGCCGATTTCACATTTCCTGGTTTCTAATGAGGGCGAGATGCTGAGAGTTATGATATCGCCAAGAATCTGCCACCCTTTGGGCAAAAGCTTCAGCTCATTTTTGCTGAACCTATCGACAAGGAGGTCTGAAAGCGTGGTGTGAGCTCGTACTTCTGTCATCTCTTCCTTCGACCTATCTAGAGCGCATGAATCCATATGTGAATCCAACCAGCGCTATGCAACATCCAACTCCAATCAATATCCAATCATGTTGCCATAACCCGTAGACATAAACCATAAATGCCACTATCTGAAACACGAAATTAACAGGAGTAAAGCCGAGTATATCGACGAACTTATCGATAATCTCTATCTTCTTCTCAGGTGGGGGGAAAGCATGACCGACGACTTCTGTCACAACAGCCACTATAATGACTGTCCAGTTATGCATCCAAAGTCCGTAGACGAGCGCGATGAATCCCACAGTCTGCAAGCCAAGATTGATGGGATTTTTATGTCTTTCTACTAATTCGTTCCACATTTTGCCCATTATCCTCCCATTGATTTATCTTCTTTACATTATTGAAGTAAACAACACTTGAAACATTTTATACTTGGCGACCCCCTATTGTAATAGATGTTCAAATGACCGCAATCGAGATTAATGGTTTGACCAAGGTTTTCGACGGCTTAGTGGCCGTGGATCACGTCAACATTAACATCGCCGAAGGGGAGTTATTTGGTCTGTTAGGGCCCAATGGCGCCGGCAAGACCACGCTCATAAAAATGCTTGCAACCCTTTTGGTGCCGACCAGCGGCTCCGCTAAAGTCTCTGGATATGACGTAACAAAAGACCCGGACAAAGTAAGGCGATAGGCGTGATAGCCAGCGCATATATGGGAATGGACATGCCCGCCATCGTAACCCCAGCCGTTGCAATCAGCGCTATACTCATCGCGGTCTTGGTTGGGGTTGTATCAGGTTTGTATCCGGCGAGAAAGGCAGCGATGATGAGTCCTATCGAGGCAGTTAGGTATGAGTAGGTGGTGCAATGGCAGAAATTCAGCCAAAGACCGATGAGGAGATCGAACACCTCAAACGAGAATTTGAAGAAATAAAGATGGAACGACTCAAGGAGCAGTTTAGAGAAATCAAGGCAGAGCGTCTCAGGAAAAAATTAGAGAAAACTCAGAAGGGGAAAATCCGAGAAAAACCCGAGGGAATAGGTGAGGTGAAAAAGGCGAGTATCATCATCAACAAAATAAAATCTTCATTTTATGTATTTATGGGCGCGATATTTTTCACTCTTGGCGGCTTTTTCCTGGGCAGTCTCAACCTGTTCGTTTTCCCATCTATAATAACTCCGATGGTGCTTCACAGTTTGAGTTACCTCATCCTTGCGCTTGGTGCACTCTCACTTTTAATGGGAGTGAGGGGTTTCACCAGATGAGTTGTCTAAAATCTCTTATGGCAAACTTGTTTGAACCCATCGATTATCTGAGGCGGACCGCATATGAAACTCTGTACTGGTTTTTTCCATCCTTACGTCCAACCAATTTTGCGGATTCGGAAAATGCCCCTCCAAGCTCGGTAGCGATCGCCTTGGATATCTGCCTGCCGAGTTTGGTAGAGCCAACGTAGATATCTATGCCCTCTTTTAACTCCTCTACGTTCGAGATGAACGCCATTCTGTCGCTTTTCTGAACCCTCCGAATCACGTCCTGCGCGATTTTCTTGGATTTTGACCTTTCTTCTGGCGTGGGAAAGCGCCCTTCTGCCCGGACCTGCACGATGGCAGCATAGTAACCTCCAGCAATTCTCCTGCACCTGTCGCAAGATTCCTTTTTGATTCTGACCATAGCGTCATGTTCCCTGAATGTGCTCTCGCCTTTCACCACAGCATCGACATGTATATGCACTTTTACGGCATTCTCGCCTAGCATTTCAGGCTCAAAAATAGTACGTACATCTTCAGCCACAGGATTAATCGTCAATTGACTTTTCACGAGCGAAATTGCCAGATCAAGGACGTCATCTTCCATCCATTTCCCCCTCCAGAAACAAGAGTTACAGGTAGGACAAACCTTGATTTTTAGCGGAGGGCACTCGACCAGAGCAAAACGTTCCAAGAAGCATTGGGCGCAAAGTCCACCTTCCGATGCGCGACCACACCTAGGACAAAAAAGAGGAGATGTCATTTTTACATCCTCACCATCTGGGCATGCGGTACGCCGGCTATCGTTATGATATTCTCCTTTGCGATAATTCCATTTTTTAGCGCGCAACTAACTGCCTTTTTCCCCAATAGATTGGCAATGGTCGCTTTTTTAAGCGCCTCTACTGCCACACCCTCAGTGACCAAATCACCCTTGTAAAACGACTCCAATGCCTGAATTCTGAGCTCGCCCTCGGAGAACGTTTTTCCGAGGATGTCCCTGTCACATACTGCAACCATGATCTCGGGTCCACATTTGTAAATCTTGAGATACATGTCTATGCCAATTTGAGGTACCCTGTAGCGGGCTCGAAGATGTCTCCCTGTTGTTTTAGTTTGGCGATGAGCTCCTCGACTATATCCTTGGAGATACCCTGCGCCTGTGCCTTGTCATAGATATCCTCCTTAGGCGCTCTCCCCCCATGCTCTTTCTCAAGTTCCCGTATGATCTCCCTGAGTATTTTGATCTTATCTCGCTGGCTCTTGCTGGTTCCGACTGCTATTATATCAACATCGAACTGCCCTGTCTCAGGATCGACTGCCACCTTCCTCAGACACGATTCCACGATTCTTATAGCTCTATTTGCATCCTCTTCTGTGATGGCATCGCTCAGCCTAATTCTTGCAGAAGCCTCCGCTAACCGCACCAGTGCCTCTAAGGAACGTGCGGTCACGGGAACTGGTGAATCGATACCTATGCCCTGTTTGCGCAGTCCTAAATAGAACTCGGTCAACCGCTGCTTGGCATCATCCACCATTATTGGGTATATTCGCTTGGCATATGCGATGTATTTTCTGAACAGCTCAGGCCCGATCTCTGGCTGAATCATCTCCATGGCAGACTTCACGTCCTCCTTGGTGATTTTTCCAGAAGGAAATTTCTTAGCGTGTTCTGCCAACTCTCCGGCATAATGCGCCCGCAGGATGTGCTCCGCGATGTTTGTATCCAGCGTTTCATCTGGCTCATCTGCAAGGGGGAAAATCAAGTCAAATCTGGACAAAAGCGTAGGTGGCAAATTGATCTGTTCTGCTATTGACTCGTACCTATCAAACCTCCCATATTTGGGATTAGCAGCGCCAAGTAGCGCGCATCTCGACCTCAACATGGCCATGACACCTGCCTTGGCTATGCTGACCGTGTTGTGTAGCACCACGCCATGGCTTATGAAATTGTGTGTCGGCTCAACTGTAACGTCGTAAACCCAATTTGTCCTATACTTGCCCTTGTTTGGAACCACCTTCACACTTGTTACGCGTAAAAATCTAATATCTGAGTTCAATAATCGGTCGAGCTCCAAGATATTCTTTAAGGTGCTAGATATCGAGTTAGATATCACTTGTTTTGCTTTCTGTAGGATTTCTCCTCTTCTCTCCTCATTATATCCACCACGCTCCAGGTAATCTATCGTACTTCTGAAAACGCCCATCTCATCTGCTAGCTGTCGCTGCGACCAGTTAACCCTATCCCGCAACTCACGCAGTGAAATGTCAAGTTTGAGCGCTTCTTGTATTTCCTCATATCGATCCCGTAAGCGATGTACGTATTTCTTCATCGTATCGACAGTTATTCCATGATCTTTGTTGAGATGCCGACAGAAGTAACCATCATTTACCATCCCCAACGATTTCAGGGATTTTATCACAACACGTGCGACATCGGTTGGGACTACATCATGGTGTCGTAGCGTCTCTTTACTCTTTGATACCATCGACCGTATTTTGCAGCACCTAACATCCTCAAAATCGACAATTTGATCGTAGAATGCCCCTAGCGAGTCACCCGCGATATACGTTTTATAGGAATGGTTATGCACATCTTGGACAATTCGTGAAGCTATGCCTAGCTTAAGTAGTAGATCTTGATAATCCTCTGCAAGTCCTTTAGATGCTGTGCGATAGCAGATCGCTGTCGATTCCACCCCGCCATCTCCAAGAAATGCAGTCCTCAAGAATTCCCTTATGTTATCCTTTGATGTACCAAGAATCTTCGCTGGTACTCGTTTATCCTTTGCCGTTCGCATCATCTCAGGGAAGTTGTCAGCAAACCATCTGTGAAGGCGAGTGGAGACATACCTCAGGGTTATAGTACCATAAGCATTGGAGTTCCAAGAATAGTTAACGCCAAATACGTTCATCATTAACCTTGACATGCTATCCAATAGTCCATTATTAGTATTCGAAAAACCAATTTCAGCGCTTGATCCTCGGTATGAATGTCCCTCAGATATCAGGAATCCCAATATTGCTGCTAAGTCTGGAGAAAGAGTGCCAGGAAAAACGATGTCTTTTTCATGCACGTGTGTTCTGTCGATTTGATGTAGTTCTATTACTGAATCATAGTTTGGCACAACCCTAGGGGCTGGAATAAAATCATTCTCCTCGACGTCTATCGCTGGGACGCAACCTACTGCCCCATGTCTGAATACGTATATGGGGTGCTCTGGTGTGACTATGATCTCTCTACCATTAGAGTATTTGATCTGGACAAACCTATCTGGTGGGACATGCCTGCTCACTCTATCGATCGGTAGTTTAAAAATCGCATTGAAGTCGGTGCTAAACAGGAATTCTCTTGGGAGCATGCTACGTTTTAGCGCGTTAGCGCACAAAGGTAGTATCTCGCAATCTACACCTTTGATGATCTTATCTTCATTTTTATTAAACAAACCATCAACGTACTCCCCAATTTTCACCTTTCGTCCATCAGAAAGCAGTATCTCAGTGGATGGATGATACGATTGCTGTTCCATCGCCTCATGCAATGCGCTTCTATCCTCATCTCTCATCTTGTCGAGTTCGTCAACTGCAGCGACACCTTTGTCTGCGAGCACGAGTGCACCCGCCTCAAGAGTCCAGCGCCCCTCTCCAAATTCGTCCCTAACAGCCGTCGCTGTTAGCCCAGCTGCCGTCGTGCCCTTGCCACTCGTATAAATGCCCCTAGGGGCGAGTGTCGCGATGTACCTGAGCAATTGGGATTTAGCGGTGCCTGGATCTCCGACCAGGAGCACATGAACATCGCCTCTCACCCTAGTGCCATCCGGAAGCAACTTTGCCACGCCAGCGAACAACTGAAGTGCTATCGCCTCCTTAATGTCGTTATACCCAAAAATGGTAGGCGCAATCGAATTGATCACAGTTTCGTAAATATTTGGCATCTCTGATAGCTTGAGAATCTCCTTTTCTTCTTCCTTGGAGATGTCCAGCTCCTCGAATTCCTGCTCCTGTATCTCGATGGAGATGCACTCAAGGTATACATCGAAAAACGTGCTCTTCCCCACTGGAGAGGTTCGCTGGTAGGAGTGGAGGATACCGGTGACGATAATCCTGTCACCTGGAGTCACAATTCCTGCTAGGTCATCCTCCACGTTTACGTCCAGGGTTTGAGGCTGTTCTCCACCCCTTAAATCCTCTGGGGATTCCTGAATCTGCAGCTTCTGTGCGTCCACAAAAATCGATTCGTTTAAATTCAATTTGAACGGCCCCTTCCTGTCGCACGACTCATTCTCACACGCATAGGGCTCGGTAAACTTCGTTCCAGTCTGCTCCTTGTGGGTGGTATGGCCACACCTCAAACAATCAAAGGCAGCGTTGACAATTTTGGGGCGTACGGCCGTTGCCTTGCGCACCAGCCCCTCTATCGCGATCAGTCTGGATATGTTGTCACTCCTCAATTTTCTGATCTGAACTCTATCGGGAATTTTAACTATCCTGACGTGCGCATCATCCAGTGGCTCACCAGTCGGTGTGGCGAAGGTTCTTAGGGACTCCTCCAGATCTGGTAGAATTTCATGAGGTCGCTCCAACAGGGCGTCCGCTAGCTCAGGATCTTTTTTAACGATATCTGGAAATTCTATGAACAGGCTGCGCTCCTCTGGATACGTACTGGCTAACTGAAGGATATGCTCCTTGTAATACTGCTCTAAAAATTCCTCCCATCTGGAAACTGTATCGCCCACCATTTTTTCAACTCTTCTTTTTCGTACTAGATATTTATCTTAACTCCATATACTTTTTCTGGATGATCTTTATGGACCGTCCAAAACACATCCTCATCAATACCTTTTTTGATAAACTGTTTCGTCCTACGTGGAACGGTTTTTGGTCCGAGAACGACGCCTGGTCTGTCAGGGTCATCGATATAGTCAGTTTCCATCATGAACCTATTCCCTTGCGATAAAGCGACATCCAACGTATCCTCACTGGCGAGTATTGATGGAAAAATGCCGACATTTTGGTACTCGGGTATCATGGGGGCAGAATAATGCTTGACTATTCTGTCTAGGGCTAATCCAGCCCTATTTGCCATCTTAGATATCTCTGCCAAACTATCTGGAGTTGTACTCTCGGTGTGCAGCTGAACAGCGCATCCTGCTTCGCTTGCCAATTTCATTCCATAAAACATGATTTCATTGGATGCACGCCACTCAGCATCGCTAACCTCATAGTGAGGTCTCCCCGTCTTGATGGCGATCGCCCGTCCTTCTTTTACAAAATCGATGGCGATATCCAAGCCACGACATATTAGCGCTTTAGCCCTATTCAGTTCGAAACGTTTTGTCAATCTCGTGAGCTCTGCGGGATGAATCCCGAGGACTGGAAAAGCCGTCACTTCTGTTTGCTCGTTAATCACATCCGCGATCTTTACGGTGTGCTCAAACGCCGATTTGAAATCATCTGGAGATGCGACCTCGATGCCAAAACTCTGCGTCGTCTTCGAAACCAAGAATATGTGCGTGCCTCCCGCCCTCTGAAACTGCTCAACAGCCATAATCCCAAGACCTTGCAAATCGATGTGCATGTGATTATCAGTAATCGGCATCATCTCAATCTCCCCATACTCTAGGCTCAATTACATAGTGAGCGCCTTTCCTGTGTATTTCTGGAGAACGCACGATCTCATCCACCGTAAAGCCAACTGAACCCTTGGCATACCGTTTTCTTAGTTCTGTCCATTTTATGATATGTGCCCCCCTCGATTTGCCGCTACCTCTTCTGAGTTCGACCGCCAAAACCCCTCTTCGGCCGGACTTTTTGAGAAAATCATCTATGCGCGGAATCTGGCCGGCGCTAAAATGTTGAGTGAAATAAAGTGCAACAGCCCCTTTGTCAGTTGACACGCTCTTGCATTCGATGCCCAAGTAAAAATCCTTATGCGAGGAATCAACCAACACATCGACTATTTGCGATGCGAACCTATGCTGTTTTAGCCTATAGGCGATGCCCTCTACCTTACCCTGTTCAAAAAACCGGTTAAAAGATTTGACTAGTTCTCGTTCAAAGTCAGTCATTTTTCATCTCCATGGCTTGAATGTTTAATAGTACCCTATGTCTAATAAACATCACTAAAAGAATAAGTATGAAAAAGTAATCTTAGAGTAGGGCGAAAGTATTCTCAGGAGTTCAAAATGGTCGAAGACACACTATTATGGGATCAAACGATCTTCAAGAACGGCGAGATGTTTGAGCTGGACTACGTGCCGGAGCACTTTCTGCACAGGGAATCCCAGATGGAGGAGTTGATGTTCAGCATACGCCCTGCTATGAGGGGTATAAGACCCATCAACACGCTCTGTTTGGGTCCACCGGGCACGGGAAAGACCACTGCCGTACTCAAAATATTTGAAGAGATTGAGAAGCATACATCATCTGTAATTCCCGTTCACATCAATTGTCAGGTCGACAATACCAAGTATGAGGTTTTCTCCAGAGTATTCCAGAAGATTTACGGATATGCGCCGCCATCATCGGGTGTTTCGTTCAAAAAGATATTTGAGGAGACAGTGAAGCACCTGGTAGGAAAGGAGAGGGTGCTGATCGCTGCCTTGGATGATGTCAATTACTTGTTTTATGAAAATGAGGTGAACGATGTGCTTTACACACTCCTGCGAGCACATGAGGTGCAGCCCAAGGCGAGAATTGGCGTCATTGGTATTTTGAGTGATGTGAAGATGCGGTACCCGTTGGATGTGAGAGTTGCATCCGTGTTCCTACCACGGGAAATACCCTTCCCGCCATATACACACGATGAGATCCATGATATACTGTCGAACAGGATCAAGTATGGATTTTTTTCAGATGTCGTCTCAGAGGATGTTTTGAACAAGATCGTCGAATATGTCGAAAATTCCGGTGACTTACGAGTGGGCATCGACTTGCTCAAGAAGGCTGGGCTGAATGCAGAGCGCAGAGCCAGTAAGTGCATATCGCTGGAAGATGTGGACAAGGCGTATGAAAGCTCAAAATCTGTTCATCTGAAGCACATCATCTCATCGCTGGAAGATGGTGAAAGGGTGCTACTCAAACTAATCGCAGAGGGCGGAGAGATCAAGGCAGGAGAACTATACAAAAAGTTCCAAGAAAGGACAAAGTTAGGATACACGCGATTTCATGAAATGCTGAACAAGCTGGATGCGATTAAACTCATCAACACCAGGTATTCTGGTAAGGGTGCCAAGGGTAGAAGTAGACTCATCTCGGCTGAAAATGCCAATGACGTTTTGAAGGGATTGGGAGATTGACCGTTAGGGCATCTGACATAGTTCTCTATATGTCATGTCCGCGCCAGGCGTATTTCGTATCTCGTGGATACAAGTTGGATAGAGTAATCGCCACCGAGTACGTAGAACATTTGTTGCTCAAAGAACTCGCATACAGGTTCCCTTTGTTGATTAAAAATGACGATCTGGGCGAGTTGCCCGCTTATTTAAACGACATCGCAAACGATGCCCAGGGCGACTTGAGTGCGATAGAAAAATCCCAGATCATGGATGCCATATCAAACATTGATGTCGATGGTATTATAGCTGGTATGGAAAATGCCATTGGCGTACTTGGCAAAGATGTGCTGCTTCAGCGAATTGTGCCATGGAAAAAGGAATACCTGATGCATTCCAGACGCTTAGACATGTCAGGTCGCCCAGATAAGTTGGTGTTAATCAACGGTGAAATTCTCCCATCTATTATCAAAACTGGTAACAAACCTGAATACGGAGTATGGAAGGATGAAAGAATACAGCTAGCTGCATACGCGCTCCTGGTTAAGGAAACGTTTAATAACCCTGTTAATTGCGGCCTAATTGAATACGCTAGGTATGGAGAATTTCGCGATGTTAACATCAAACACGCCGACAAAAGGATAGCACTGCGAATCAAGAATGGGGTTCAAAAGGTCATAGACGGCCCCCTTCCAGATAAGCCGAGAAAAGTTCCATGTGAATCTTGTGCTTTCATCGATCTGTGTAGGGTGAAGAAGTCTTTGCTCTCTAGTCTGTTCTAAAATCGTCGTCCCCTAACCCTATTGATGTCAAACTCAGCCGTCCTAGCAACATGCATCACTGCAAACGTGCCAGCTTGAACTGGATCCGTAACAACTAAATCTGCGGCCTCTGGCACGCTTCCTGCCATATTGAGCGCGATTACCGGAATGCCTGCCTTGCGCAACTTTTTAACCTCCTCTGTGATGCGCCCCCCCATCAGCGAACCGGCGAGGACCAAAATGGCCGCCCTATGGAGACGCGAGACCGCATCGACTGCATCTGCAATGGCATCCTCTCCTACTAACGGAATCGTATCAACGCTGATGCGCTCGCCCCTGATGTTATGCCTGTCTGCTTCGTTAACCGCACCCATCGCAACCTGGGCAACCTGTGCACCGCCACCAATCACGATCACTCTGGAGCCGTACACCTCTTGGAAAGAAGGGGGAGTGGTGACCTCGTGCACGATGTCCTGCGAGGTTAGGTCTGATACGAGTGTGCCTGGATCCTTTATTCCGTCGATCTCCATGTAGATGGAGCTTTTTCCCTTGTGAACACCCCTCTCAAGGATGAACTGCTGTGTATAGGTTATATTGCCGCCGTGTTTTGCCACGATGCCGGCGATATCCCTTAGCACACCTAGCTTATCCTTACATATCACATTTATGGCAAGTGTCATTCATACCTACTTTATCTATTTCAACTCCTTAAGCTCTTCGAATGAAAGGGGCGGATAAAACACACCGCGCTCGGTGATAATAGCCGTTACGTTATCCATTGGCGTGACGTCAAATGCAGGATTGTAGACATTTACATCCAATGGAGCAATCTGCTCATCCCCAAAGCGCTTTAACTCCTGTGGGCTCCGCTCCTCTATCTCAACATCTGATGCACGTTTCTCAAAGTCAAACGTTGACATGGGTGTAGCAACATAGAATGGTATCTTGTGCTCCTTTGCTACGACTGAAAGCGTGTACGTACCTATTTTGTTGAATACCGCATCCTCTACAATGCGATCCGCACCAACGAGAACTTCGTCAACCATCCCGGATCTTACCACATGTCCGATCATGCTGTCCGTGATCAGTGTGACAGGAATGTTGTCCTGGAGGAGTTCCCACGCCGTTATCCTTGAGCCTTGATTCAATGGACGCGTCTCAGTGGCGATGACTTTTACTCTCTTACCTTCCTCTATGGCCGATCTAACAATGCCAAGAGCGGTGCCCCAGTCCACGCACGCCATCCTGCCAGCATTGCAGTGCGTCAGCACAACATCGCCGTCTTCCAGTAATTTTACTCCATTGACGCCTATCTTTTTACATATCTCTACATCCTCGTCTGCTGTTGCCTTCGCCTCTCCTAGGGCAAACCCCTTGATGTGAGTTATCGAGTGCCCAGTCTTTGCCTTGCGGAGAACTCTGTCGATTCCCCAAGATAGGTTTACGGCAGTTGGTCTGGTGTTTCGTAAAATCTCTGCGGCATCCTCCAGCTCTTGTATAAGATCCATGGGGCTTTTCGCCTTACTCGTCTGTGCCGCAAGTGCAACTCCAAAGGCGCCTGCAACGCCAAGCGCTGGAGCGCCCCTGATGCTCAGAGATCGTATTGCTTCTGCTAGAGCATCTACATCTGCACATTCGACGATATGTCGCGCTAGAGGCAATTTGGTCTGGTCGACGAATACGATGCAGTTTTTATCATCACTCCAATCAATCGTTCGCATGGTTCTAGGGGAGTATCGCGCGCTGATGGTAAAAAAGTGTTGTTTTAAAGCAATCTTTATTTGTTGTAATAAGTAATCGCATAAAATCGATGATGAACATGAAAAGATGTATGATATGTGGGCGGGAAGAATACATGCCGTTCACTTGCAAATTCTGCGGTGATGCATTCTGCGTAGAGCACAGGCTACCAGAAAAACATCACTGCCCCGGTTTGGCAGGGCTAAGGAACACTTCCAAGGGCATCATATATTCTCCCATTTCCAGAGAGGTCAAAATCACGCGCCCAAAGATTTCCTTGCCCATATACAGTTATTCTCAGGCGATTTTAATGATATGCGTGGCATCTTTCTTCTTGCAGATATTTCCACCGTACAATGAAATGTTCGCCTTATACCCAACTCATGTAATCGCAAGACCTTGGACGCTGTTAACGTATATGTTTTTGCACGCCAACTTTGTGCACCTGCTTTTCAACATGCTGTTTCTCTTCTTCTTCGGGCCCAGACTTGAGAGTTTAATCGGAAGCAAGACGTTCCTCGAGATATACCTTGGATCAGGTATCATAGCTGGCGTCGGACATGTACTCACATCTTCCAGTCCTGTGGTGGGCGCAAGCGGCGCATTATATGGCATATTTGGTTGTCTCGCTGTAATCGCACCATACATCATCGTATTCGTATACCTCATTCCGATGAAAATCACGCATGCTGTCATCTTATTTGCGATAATGGACTTCCTGCTGATGGGTTCGGGAGACATGATAGCGCACGCAGCTCATTTAAGCGGTCTCTTGGTGGGTATAGTTTATGGGATGAGGCTAAAAAGGAGTCTCAGACGAACGCCTTACCTCGGCTTCTAACGTATCTCCATTTCAAATGCCACGACAGGGTGATCCAAGCCGAAATTGAGGATGACATCTGGATGAATCTCTCCGAACACTCCGATGTTCCTTCTCCTGATCAAAATAGATGCTCTTCGCCCTTCTAAAAATGCGGTATCATCGGATTCAATAATTTCATATTCGAGACCAAGTTCCCTCAGCACGACGTCGACGATGGATTTTATCTCGGCGAAGTTTGCCGCAGAATGTGTTGAAACACCAGCTAATTTTTGCACATCCTTGGAATCGATGATGACATCTCCCACCTCAAAGATTCTTTGCGGCATCTCGACGTGTTTGTTCTGTGATAACACGCTCATCAGATTTGGTAAGAGAATTGAGCGAATCATCGTGTGTTCCTCGCTGATAGGATGCCTGACCTTTGTGGCTTTTGCTCTAGGGCGATTCATCATGTCAAAGTGCACCCGCTCATTCGTTAGAGTAAATGTCGTGATCTCAAAAAATCCCAGACCGACCATGATTTCTCTGAGCAATGCAAGTTTGTCTTCAATAGGATGTGTCTTACCTATCGTAGGGGTTTCGGGAAGTTCGGGCTTGAATTTGTCAAATCCATATCCAATGGCGATATCCTCGATCAGATCCCAATTATGCAGTATGTCAGCCCTGTATGCAGGTATGGCAACATCTATCGTTTCTCCCCTAGCAACTGCACCAAACCTCATTTTTTCCAATTCCCTAGCGATTTGTCCTGCATTTAAAGCGATACCAAGAAGTGAGTTCACCTCGCTTACGCTGAGTTTTCTGCTCGTCGGCGACAGGTTTGGTGTAACAACACTCTTCCCATCCGAAGCGATCTCAACCGATTCTATTTTGGCACCCCTTTCCGCCAGCGCGGTGACCACAATATTGAGTGCCATTGCCACGGATGCATCTATGCCTGTTACTTCTACGAACACATCTGTCGTTTCTTCTGTGACCGCGGTCAATGCGCCATTGATGATCGGAGGGAATGATAGCACGTTGTTTTTAGCATCCGCTATTAGTGGATAGCGCTTCGCCCCCTCCAAAATATGCGCAAACTGAACCCCTTTTGGATGTTTCTCGAGAATAGCGCGCATTGACATCTTTTTGTCGAAGTCCAGCGGAACAAATTCCATGCTAGCATCAACTGCCTTGTACACAAACGGAGGCTCGACCTTGGATATGTCATGGACACCGATGGATATTTTCTTCCTGTCGCGTCCTAGTCCCCAGTGCAGATCTTCCTGTAGCGTCATCAACGATTCAATAGAGCCGGGATCAAGATGCAGTCCACGCACGACTGCGCAGGTAAGGCAAGGTCTGATTGGCTTGACGGATTTTTCAATTGTGATTGATATGTTCGACTTTTTGACATCATACTTGCACAACCCCGTCTCGATGCCAAGAAAACCTCTCATCGCTCTTGCAACGCCCTCGACGGAAAAGAGATCTGGTCTATCTGGGAAGAATTCGACGTCGGCATACTCATCCTCAATGCGCTCGATGTCAGCGCCGATCATGGGTATTTGCTTGAGAATAGGATCCTTGTCGGCGCCAACCAATTTTTCCAGATCATCATATCGCAGAGTTATAACTGGCATGCTAACACCCTTTGAAGTCCAACGAAAGTCTTAAGTCTTACTAATCGTATTGATGTTATTGGTGAGTAAGTCCTTTCCGAAAAGGATGAGGCCGCCCTGAGGCGGGTGGGACGAAGTAGGGAAGGGTTCACTATATAACTTTTACCTTTCCCCTCAAAAAAGTCGAGTGCTATAGAGACTCTGGACTTAATTTTTTGATAATAGGCATCTTTTTTATCACGATATTTGCAATGTATCGCACCAGCAACAAAGTCCACTGCTTGAATACATGGATCCTGCTTAGAATCCGCATGAATAATCTTTGGCGGTCTTATATCTAGCTCTCCGGTATGGTCACTCATCAGCGCTCTCCACGTGAGATATTGATCAAAACTCTCCCTTTGTAGTCCATAAAGAGATTTATCGACAAATACATTCACGGTTCCCTTAAGCCGATACTCGGTGATGATTTTAGAAAGTAGTGATCCGCTCACATAATTATATATGATAGATTGTTTGTCTCGGAGACTCTTACGCACTTGATGCTTGCGCAACACAGCATATGCAATATCGGTATCTGTGTCAGCTATACGTTCAAGGATGCGCCTTTTGATAGTAGAGCTGGAATTGTGAAATTTCAATTCTGGCGTCTTTTTGTATTTTTTGGGGAGTTTTTGCCTTCTGACTTTTGTGAAGCACTTCTTAATTTGGGGCGGGCTTCTAACGAGGAGCGCTGCTAATACGAAGTATTTCGATGCTCTGGAACCGAACCCCAAATCACCCGATTCATCGAGATAAATTTTCATTGGTTCACCCAACGCCTTCTTATACGATCCTTATTTCATCGTCACTCATTTTTACCATCGCTCAATTGAGAGATAGGGTACCTCCTGAGCCAGTCAATATCTGGATTGTACAAATCTCTCAGGTCTCTTAGACCCAAGCGCAACATTGCCAATCTGCTGACTCCTAAGCCCCATGCTAACACTGGATGCTTGATTCCCAGCGGAGCGGTTACCTCACGCCTGAATATGCCCGCACCGCCCAGTTCAATCCAGCCTAATTCCGGCACGTGCACTTCAGGCTCGACCGACGGCTCTGTATAGGGGAAATATCCCGGGCGAAATCGCACATCTGCGAAACCCATCCTATGGTAAAACTCAGCCAGACACCCCAACAGATTTCTGAAGGAAACACCTTCGTCCATCACCACACCCTCCAATTGCTCAAACTCAGGAAGGTGCGTTGCATCGATGGCCTCGCGCCTGTAAACCCTGCCAATGCAGAATGCCTTGACCGGTGGGTTTGGATTTTCAGCGAGATGTCTGATAGTAAGCGTGGTGGTGTGCGTTCTAAGCACATTGGCTTTTGCAAGCTCTTTACTCCAGTGACCACCCCAGCCAGTTGAACCGATATCGCCGCCGTGCTCGTGCACATCTTTTACGTTCCGCACGTATTCGCCAGGCAATTCCCCCTTGGAATCGAGATAAAACGTGTCCTGCATCTCCCTGGCAGGATGGTCCTGCGGCTGAAACAGCGCGTCAAAGTTCCAGAAAGATGTCTGTATGATATCGCCTCTGATCTCCTCAAACCCCATTTCGAGAAATATCTGACGCATCTCATCGAGCAAACGCTGGTAAGGATGCTTCTTGGCAGCGAAAATGCGCATGGAAGGTGCATGTATGTCATACGGGCGCAGACACTTTTTTTTCCATTCGCCTGATCTGATCAAATCCGGCGTTAATTGTCCAACATCTTCTTCAATTTCAATGCCCTTTCGAACGAGTTTGCGCCCTTCGTTGGTAATGGCAATTAGGCGAGATGTTCTCTCAGTACAACGGATCAAATCTCGCCCCAGCAGCTCTTGAACCGTCGCAGATGAGTAACTTGCGAGGTCCTCGGGCTGGTGCGCGAGCAGGTAGCGTAAAATCTCCTCTTGAAGGTCTTTTTCACGGGTTTTAAAAGGTTCTATGATGATTTTTTTGTCCTTTTTTCTGATTGATGCTAACCCTTTCCGCCTCAGCCATCCCAGCGCAATGCTGATCTCTTTATCCGCGAAAGCCTTCTTTAACTCACTCAAGGTTATAGGCTTGTCCTTTGTATACGCAAGAATGCGCTGCTCTGGAAGACCTTGCCGGGCATGCAATTCCCCTTCGGGAGTGAGTGAATAAAGCGCGAGCATTTCTTCTACGATGTTCGCAAGACCTTTTTTCGCCAGCAAAAATGCTACCTGCATCGCGGCATCAACTTGGAGTCCTGATGCAATGGCAAGTTTCTGCAGATCTGCGGATTTGATTTTGCTCAGTGCCAGTAGTACGCGTTTCTCATTAGCGGTTAAAGCGCTTGGCTTATTCGGGCTAGCCATAGTCATACTCCCTAACCCATAAAGGATAACGCTTATATTTGTAACTACTGGAATTGAAAAAGTTTATCAACGCATAACGACGTTGATAGTCCAGGAGGAAAACGACTTGGAGATATTATATTTCTACGATTACGATGCAAAGAAGGATGTTGAGGAAGTGTTACAGGAAGACCTCATAAAACGGGCGGATTACACCATACGAGAATGCAAGCTCCTTGACTCCACTCGCAAAGGTTATTTCTTGTACATACGCGGCACGCCAGAGATGATGAAAAGAGTGGACGAATTGTTTGCAGACCTGCCCCTCGAAAAGGTGCCTGAAAAAGAGGCTAAAGAGATAGTTAAAAAGATCAAAGCTGAAGATGACTCGGCTGCAACGGGCATGGGCATGATTTTTGGGTGACAACTATGAAAAAACAGGGGTTAATCCCAGCATCAACAAGTGTAATAATAATTTCGATTGTAGTAATTAGCGTTATCTCTTTTACAATCTACAACACGAGAGCGATTGGCCCAGCGATAATCCTATTGGGCTTTATTCCTTGGATTCCGTTGAGAATTTCTGGGAGAACGATAAAATCGACCGGCGCCGATATCGTATTTGGAGCAATCGATACGGGAATTTTAGGAATTGCAGCATTAATAGGGGCAAGTTTTGCAGGAGTACTTGGCGCAATTGTTGGAGGTGCAGTGGGGGATTCGATCACCGATGGATTCGCAGGATTGTTTGAAGGAAGAATGGCAGAGTATTTAAGAAAACACGGGATTGAAGAAGCGAGAACCCCTCTGAGCTCTTCTATGGGAAAAATGAGCGGTTGTCTAATTGGAGTGGGAATAGTTTTGACAATTGCATGGAGTATATTAGAAATAAGTATTTAGTCAAGATGATTAAGCAAAAAGTGCATAAAGTACCCAAATTGTCAAGACGGCCCAAACTAATCCTGCAAGCCATCCTTTCTCTTTTTGCTTGAACATTTTGTCTTCCAGTACCAGCATTTCTTTGGAATAGGGCGCAAATCCGAGCATGATCAAACCCATTGCGAATAACATTACTGCAAAAATCTGGACAATGGTCAATTCCCTAAGTAAGAACGCTAAAGTAACCACTGTCAATACTAGCGATACTAGACTTGTCAGAGTTGGGTTTGCCCAAGACCTCTTCGTCACGGTATTCTTCCAATATTTTGGATTTATCAAAGTCACGAGCATCTTAATACCCGCAAACAACGCAACAATAAGGGCCATTATCTCTATTGGTGTCATTTTTCACCCCCTTTATTTTTTATCACTTTGTATTATTTAACCCAAACTTCTCTAACTGCCCTTTTGCGCGCTCTCGCTTGTCTTGATGTTCCTTCAGGAATTTGACCATTAATTCGGCTGCGAGCGCCTTGCACTTTCCGCAGGTGCGCTTGCCCTCCCTGCACTCGTTGTATACCTCTGCGACTTGCTTATCGTCTTCGATCAGGTGGAACAGCAGCAACTCGTATACCGTGCAATTTTGGGGCTCACCGCCGGAGCGGCGCTGCTCTGTCAGGGTGACCTTGCCCCCCGTCTTCGCTTTTTTCACTTTTGCAGCGGCGGTTTCAGGAGACTCTGTAAGCCCTATGATGCTGTCTGGAACCGCGCTGGACATCTTGCCGCCGGTCAGACCGCTCATGAAGCGGTGATACGTTGATGCAGGGGGATAAAAGCCATAGCCCCCGTGTTCAATTTCTACAGCGCGCACAATCGACGCGATTTTGTCGATATCGGCATTTCCATAAACGTCCACATGCTCAGCGTATACCTTAATCTTACCATCTATTCTCCCCGCGATGTCATGCATGGCTGCTTTATTCGCGATTTTAGCCCTTATGCTGATGTGTCCGTTGCGCGCCTCTACCTTGAACATTCTCATCCTGTTCGCGATATCCCTCGTCAGGCGAATGTGCGGATCCTGATCTGCTCCAACAGGAATCACGACAGGCTTGGGTCCACCAAATTCGGTCAGCTGAGGATGCAAAATGTCCGCGCTCTGGACCAGCGTGCTCAACATATGCGAGATGTGGGTTTCACTGGAAAAACCGTAGATGGCACTTAGTTCGGACAGATTTGCTTCGACTCCAAGCTCAAATGCAAGGTCTCTTACGATGGTACTTTTCGATTGAAAATAGATGTGACCATCTGGTTGAAAGCCGAGTGCGATCAAACTGAGTATGTAGTCTTTGCCAACTTCAGCGCACTCCTTCCAGGATATGTTTCGAACCGAATGCGCCTCCATGTCTGCAACAGCAAAGAACGTCTGGGCACCCATCTGCTGGTGCCATATGATTTCGTCCATCACCATTTTATGACCGAGATGGACGCGACCGGATGGCATGAATCCGCTCATGACAGCGAATGGCGCACCACTCTTCATCGCATTCAATATCAGGTGATAATCCCTGTGACCAAAGATGATGCGTCGTCTCATGTATTTATGGGGATTGGGCACATCGGGCAAAACATCCTCAAAAGGCGAGATGCCAAACTCGTCAAATAACTTTGAATAATCTTTTATCTCCACCGCGCCCCATGGATCGAGTCTCATTCTGCGCTTCATAGCTTGGTCCTTCCTATGTCGATGTACTCCACCTTTTTATCGGTTACGTATGCAAATATCATTCGCTTCCTGACGCTCTGCGCAAGTCGTATCGCCCTTGACAGCTCTGGCAACAGAAATACATGGTCTCCTTGGATAGCGTGCACCAGATATTTCGAGTGTATCAATTTATCAAGAGACTCCACTTTCTCATAGACGCGGAAATGGCTTCCAAATTTAAAACCCGTTTTGACGACCATTCCATTGTCTCTCAAATTCTTGTAGACCTTGAACTTTCTTCCGAAATGAGGCTCGATTTGGGCTGCCTTTTTGGTGAATTTCTTAATATCGATGGCGTTACCAGCACTATCCATAATCTTGAGAACCTTCTTTTTTATCAAATACGCGGATTCAACAAGGGAAAGTTGCAATCGCTTTTCATCCAGTGGTTTTCCAAAAAAGCTTTTTTGGTGTAACGTCTTAGCTAGCATGGGAGTCCACACGATAACCCTGTCTTCTAACAATGTCCCCTCCCCCTTACCATCTACGAACTTCGTCTCGCCCTTCATGCCCGTCTTTTTGACATCATAAAACGTTGTGTCACTCTCTTCATCCACGATGGCCAAGATGATTCGCTTTCGCACGTTTTCCGCAATCTCCAGATATCGCGTTATATCCACTAGTGGCAGCGCCTCTCGTTCTGAGACCACGCGCACGAAATATGCAGCACGTGTCTTTCCTGGCTTTCCGCCCCTTGGATATATCCTAAAATCGGTCACACTCGGCTGCACATAATACCCCCTCCCCCGTAGGTCTTTGTAGACGATGTACTTCAATTCGAAGTTTTTCATCAGAGTGGATGCGACCTCAAAAAACTCCTTAAAGTCCAGAGGTTTTTCATCCAAGACAATCGAAATTTTCCCCTCTCCGAGCAAATAAGCAGCCTCTACCAAGGATAGCTCAAGCTTGCTCTCCCTAGGGCGTCCATAATAGCTGGTGCTGTATAATTTTGTGATCGCATCCTTGCCCAGTACGACCCTGTCGCCGATTAATTCGCCGCGCATAGTACTACATCCAAGTTTAACGTCTTGATAAGTCTTATATCTTCTTAGGATTAGAGAGTATGACGATGGTGATAAGTTGGGCGCGATAAAAATCGCAATCACGGGGGTAGGGAACTGTACATCCTCCCTGATCCAAGGTCTGTTTTATTATAAGGACGTCAACTCAAATGATGCATTGATTCCGGGCTTGATGCACAACGTCTTGGGCGGATACAAGATCTCCGACATCAAACCGGTAACAGCTTTCGATATCGATAAAAGAAAAGTCGGAAAAGATCTGTCGCAGGCGATTTTTGCAAAGCCGAACTGCACCAAGATATTTTGTAATGACATTCCGGATCTAGGTGTAAAGGTTAAAATGGGGCCTGTACTGGATGGGTTTGCGGACCATATGAGAGATTATCCAGATGATAGAACGTTCATCATTGCAGAAGAGAGGCCGGTGGATGTTGCAGATGAATTGAAAAAGAGCGGGGCAGAAATATTGTTAAACTATCTCCCTGTCGGAAGTGAGGAGGCTGCTAAGCATTATGCCAGAGCGTGTTTAGATGCAGAAGTCGCATTAATCAATTGCATGCCAGTTTTCATCGCTTCAGATCCGGAGTGGGCAAAAAAGTTTGAGAAAAAGGGGCTGCCAGTAATTGGAGATGATGTAAAGTCACAGGTTGGCGCAACCGTGATTCACAGAACCTTGGCGAAATTATTCTCAGATAGAGGGGTTAAAATCGATAGAACGTACCAACTAAACACTGGCGGAAATACGGACTTCCTAAACATGCTGGAAAGGTCAAGACTGATTAGTAAAAAGATCAGCAAAACGGAATCCGTACAGTCTCAATTACCCGTCCCTATGAATGGCGATGACATTCACATAGGTCCGAGCGATTATGTGCCATGGTTATTGGATAATAAGTTGGCATTCATAAGGGTCGAGGGCAGAAAGTTCGGAGATACACCTGTTAACCTCGAGATGAGGCTGAGCGTCGAGGATTCCCCCAATTCTGCAGGTTGTGCGATAGATGCCATCAGGTGCTGTAAATTGGCGTTGGATAAAAAAATCGGTGGACCATTGATTTCCATCTCCGCATATACCATGAAAAGGCCACCGCAGCAGTTTCCGGATGATGTAGCGCGTCAGATGGTAGAAGAGTTCATAAAAGGAGAAAGAGTCAGGTGACCTTTTACAAAAACAAGGAGAAATTCGAGAGGGGTTCAATCAAAGTGGGAATAGTCTTCAGCAGGCTAAGACTGTCTCCTAACCAGTGGACCCTTTCCAGTTTAATTCCGGCTCTCATTGCCTTTTATCTCCTAACATCGAGCCGATTTTTGCTTGCTGGAATTTTCTTTTTCATCTCCGCGTTCATTGACCTTATCGATGGCTCGGTTGCAAGGGTTACCGGGCACGTTACAAAACTCGGTGGCTATTTGGACACCATGATGGACCGGTACGTGGAATTTCTGATAATCTTTGCCCTGCTGTTCTGCCCCCTTCCGGATTTCGCCATTCCAGTCTACTGCTGGACGTTCATCTTTTTATTCGGCTCGATGATGACATCGTATGCAAAGGCAGCGGCGGGTGATAAACTTGGAAAAGATGTGAGGGGCGGCATCGTGGAGAGGGCTGAAAGAATCGCGCTGCTGTGCATCGGCATTTTGCTGGCTCACTTTGACAGAGTTTACCTGACCTATATGGTAGTAATTTTGGCCATCCTAACCAACATCAGCGCCCTGCAAAGGCTTGCCGTTGCAGTCAGAAAAGACGGATCTGCTGGGATTTGAACCCAGGTCGTCGGGTCCGAAGCCCGAAAGGATGTCCACTACCCCACAGACCCGATATATACTCAAGCGCTGCTCTATTATAGTTTGCGTGAAAGTAACAGCTGAGAAGTGTATGATTCTATCAAGCAAAGAGATAGGGCAAAGGATGGAGAAAGATCTGGTCATTGAGCCATTTGGCAAAGAATCGCTTCAGCCCGCCTCGTATGACCTTAGAGTCGGAGCCAGTACCACGATACCGCCAAAGACGTTCAAGTTGGTATCCTCACTCGAGTATGTGGAGATACCTTCTGATGTTGCAGGGGTTCTCCGCACCAGGTCATCATATGCGCGAAAAGGGCTTATTTTGGGCGGCGGTTTTGTCGACCCGGGATTCAGGGGAAATCTAACGCTCTGCCTGAGCAATATGAGTGAGAAGGAAATAGAGTTGAAGAAGGGTGAGAGAATAGTCCAGATGCTCCTGATTCAGGTAAAGACGCCGAGCGAAGTGTATAGGGGAAAATATCAGGATTCTAGAAGGGCTGTGAGATAGATCGGACCACCTCTTCTATATGTTTCATCGTCTTAATGGGCATCAATCCGTGAATTGCTTCGGTCCTCGTGGATACTCCCGCCTCTTCCATTGCTGCAATGGGATTTAACCCTCCGAGCATAGCAATGCCACATTTTCTCTGCGAAGCGCTGAGCCCGAGAACTTTTTCCTCTGGTTCGCCAACCATCAGAATGCCGCCGAAGTGTTCGCTGATATCGTCAAGGAGGCGCATGGCCTCATCACGCGATGATGCCGGGATCTCTCTATAATTAGCCAGTACTTTCCCCCTCCCGGTTTCTACCACCTTAAGGATGCTTGTCATGCCCTTTGCCAAGAACAACTCCAGCGGATCAAGAGAAGATCCATCGAATCTGATTATCTCCACGAATCGCTCGGGTGTATTGCTTCTTACCTCTACGATTCCGCCATAAATCGGATCTGTGGGGATGCCGGCGTTCACCAAGATTCCGTCGATGCTCATGCTACACACAGTTAGGAGTGCTGCCTTGCCCGTGGGTATAACGTTTCCTTCCAACTCATCACCCTCCAAAAGAACTTTTACCAAAGGGCTAATCATCCAGCCTTTTTCATACACGAGTTTTAGTGTGCTGAGAGCTTTTTTTACGTCATCGGCGTTCAACCAAGTACAATTTACGACGATATCGCCATCATGTATAATGGGATCGTAGGTTACCTGGTATGTTAAATCCTGAATCACTGCCTTGACAAAGCCCAATCTCTCGTGAACCCTTTCTGCTTTGAGTTCTGTCACTCCTTCTGCCGTTATCACCCTTCCTTTCCGTCCAACCTTCTTCGTGAAGCGTTTTTTGTCGAGTATCTGCAAGTAGTTCCGAACCATTCGCTCGCCAATGTCATATCCCATACTTTCAAGTCTTCTGGCGATAACAGTTGCACCGAGGGGTTCTTTGCTGTCATGGAGAATGCTCAAAATATCGAGCAGTTTCTGCTCATTGGGCATAAATGCAATTATGAAGCAAGTGCATATATAAGTATCGGCAATTTAGAACCACAAGATTTATAATAGAAGACGTAAAATAGCGGGCAGAAAGGAAATTAAATTCCGATGGAGAAAAGAAAGAATAACTATTAAGACAAAATACGAAAATAACATTAGAGTTAACATTAATCATTTTATGAGGTAAAAAAATGGCCGACATATATGCAAACGCAAGATCCACGACTGGCACGTCGATAAGGACCCGCGATATATCCCCCACAAGTGGAATGTGCCCAATATGCATAGAAGGATGTGTTACCCTTTGTGAAATAGGCAAGTCCGCATTTAGGGGCAGGGAGGTTCTTTATCCTGATCCAGAAGAATTCGGCACGAGCACGCAGGCATCAAACAAGGATTATGGATTGGACTGGTCTCACTTTCAGATATTGGTTGATGTCGTCGGTGCGAAAGGAATAGAGGCAGACTCTGATAAAGCGCTATTCCCCGCAGTGGATATAAAAAGCTCTGCGGGAGGAATTCCAATCGAACTACCGGTGACCATCCCCGGACTCGGTTCTACGGAAGTGGCCAAGCGAAATTGGGATGGCTTGGCAGTGGGAGCGGCTATATCAGGAACGGTGATGGTGATAGGCGAAAACGTATGTGGGATGGATTCTTCCACAAGATATGATTCCAAGGGGAAGGTAACTCACTCTGACGATTTGAGGTACAGGGTTGACAAGTACAGGGAGTTTTGGGATGAAAAGCACGGAGATGTAGTCGTTCAGACAAATGTCGAGGACCAAAGGGGTGGTGTTGACATCTATGCAGTATCAAAATTAGGCGTCGATACCATCGAAAGAAAATGGGGGCAGGGAGCTAAAGCAATAGGAGGCGAAGTAAGGGTAAGGGATCTGGAAAAGGCGATAATGCTGAAAAAAAGGGGGTACATCGTTTGGCCAGATCCAGAGGACAGGGATGTGCAAAGGGCCTTTAATGAAAAAGTCTTCGACTCCTTCGAGCGACACAGCAGGATCGGCATGGTGAAAGAAAGGGATTTCCTGGCGGACGTTGATTGGCTAAGAAAGCAGGGTGTTAAGCGCGTTTTTCTGAAGACGGGTGCATATCGTCCTGCGGTGGTCGCACTCACCATGAAGCTCGCCTCGGAAGCAAAAATAGATATGGTGACGTTTGATGGAGCTGGTGGAGGAACTGGAATGAGCCCGGTTCCCATGATGAACGAGGCATCTACGCCCACCGTTTATCTGGAGGCTCAAGTTTTACGGGCTATAGAACTGCTCAAGAAGAAAGGGAGACATATACCGGATATCGCGATGGCTGGTGGTTTCATCAATGAAACACAAATATTCAAATCCATAGCCATGAGCGGTTTTGAAGATGGACCGTACGTGAAGGCCATTGCTATGGCCAGAGCTCCAATAACTGCGGTTATGAAATCAAATCATTACGTGAGGTTGGCCGAAGAAGACAAATTGCCTGCCAAATTTGCGACCCTGTATGGCAGCAGACCAGAGCAATTCTTCATCGCAACCACCGAGTTAGAGAGGAGGTTTGGAGAGGACATAAAGAAGATTCCTTGGGGCGCCATCGGTCTGTACACCTACTTCCATGACAGGATTGGCGTCGGTCTAAAGCAGCTGATGGCGGGCGTGAGAAAATGGAAGTTAGAGTTGCTGAGCAGGAACGACATTGCAGCCCTATCAGAAAGGGCGAGCAAAGTAACTGACATCCCCACTATCGAAGACGTCGAGAACGACGTGATGGAGAGCATTCTCGGCTAGTTCTCCTTTTCGTTATTGTAAAAGGGTATGATAAAAGATGAAAAAAATCATTCCTTGCTTAGACACTACGCTTGATGAAAAGGGGGACGCTGTAGTGGTCAAAGGTGTGGAATTTGAAGAACTCAAATACGCCGGCGATCCGATCGAACTTGCAAGGAAGTACGACAAAGAAGGGGCGGATGAGCTCGTTTTCTTGGATATCACTGCATCGACTGAGGGGAGAGAGATGATGATCGATATGTTGAGAAAAATAGCAGAGCAAATTTCAATTCCGCTGTGTGTTGGAGGCGGGATAAGGAATTTGGACGATTTCAGAAAAGTCTTTGATGCTGGAGCAGACAAAGCGGGCATTAATACCGCCGCGGTCAAAAGTCCTAGGTTGATAAGAGATGCTGCAAAAATGTTTGGTTCTGAGCGAGTGGTGGCCGCGATCGACTGCAAGCGGGTTTTTACCAAGGCAGAGAACAAAACGATGATAGAACTCGAAGATGGAGGCAAGGCGTGGTATGATGTCGTCATCTATGGGGGGAAGACATCAACGGGAAAGGATGCGATCCAGTGGGCGTTAGAGGTGGAAAAGCTTGGTGCGGGTGAGATCTTACTCACCTCTAAAGATAGAGACGGAACTAAAGACGGATATGATATTCCCATCACCAAGGCGATAGCAGAGGCGGTTGATATACCTGTGATCGCATCAGGTGGATGCGGCAACCTGGAGCACATGTATGAAGCCTTCGTCAGTGGAGTGGATGCCTGCCTGGCTGCAAGCATATTCCACTATGGTAAATATACGATTAAAGAGGCGAAGGAATATCTAAGGGCAAAGGGCATCCCTATCAAGATATGAACCACTTTTAGTAAATATCATATAGTGAGAGTTCAATTCATTGGTAGAGTGATACGCGTGAGTGCAAAAGCTGTAGATAGAATATATGGGTTGGTAGAAAAACATGACGTCAGATTCGTTAGGCTACAGTTCACGGACATCATGGGCATCGTGAAAAACGTTGCTATCCCCATCTCGCAACTAAAGAAGGCACTGGCCGGGGAATTGATGTTTGATGGCTCCTCCATCGAGGGCTTCGTACGAATCGAGGAATCCGACATGTATCTGAAGCCAGAGCCGTCCACTTTTACCATTTTTCCTTGGAAATCAAACAACGTCACAGTTGCACGACTGATATGCGATGTGTACAATCCCGACGGTAAGCCATTCAAGGGTTGCCCGAGAAACAATCTGAAAAACGTGCTGAAAGAGGTTGAAAAGTTGGGATTTACGATGAACGTGGGTCCAGAGGCGGAGTTCTTCCTCTTTCTGAGGGATGAAAATGGAGGCGTGACCACAAAAACGCACGACCAAGGAAGCTATTTTGACCTTTCTCCAGTGGATTTGGGCGAAAACGCAAGGCGAGATACAGTCCTCACCTTGGAGGAGATGGGGTTTGAGATCGAGGCATCTCACCATGAGGTTGCCCCAGGCCAGCACGAGATCGATTTCAAGCATGCAGACGCACTTACAACAGCGGACCGCTTGGTGACGTTAAAGTTCGTGGTCAGGATCATCGCACAAAGACACGGTCTGCACGCGACGTTCATGCCAAAACCGCTCTTTGGGGAATGCGGCTCTGGAATGCACACACACCAGTCCCTGTTCAAGAACGGCAAGAATGCGTTCTATGACCCTAACGCGTCGTACCAACTGAGCGATGTTGCCAGATATTATATCGGTGGATTGCTGGCGCATGCAAGGGGATACACGGCAATCACAAACCAATTGGTCAACTCGTACAAGCGACTCGTACCAGGATACGAAGCGCCAGTATACATCGCCTGGTCAGAGCAGAACAGATCCCCATTAGTAAGAGTGCCTGCACGCAGAGGAGTAGGAACAAGAGCGGAGCTGCGAAGTCCGGACCCGGCGTGCAATCCTTATCTGGCTATATCGGTGATGCTAAAAGCGGGATTGGATGGTATCAAGAACAAGATCGACCCTGGTGAGCCAGTTAATAAGAACATATTTGCGATGTCTCCCAAGGAAAGGGAGAGTCTGGGCATCAAAATGCTTCCAAAGAGTCTTGCTGAAGCGCTGGACGAGCTTGCTAAAGATGAAGTAATTAAATCCGCATTAAGCGAGCACATCTACGAGCGTTTCATCGATGCCAAGCAGGCAGAGTGGAGCGCATACAGGGCGCAGGTACATAAATGGGAAATCGACAGATACATCAGCGTTTTTTAACTCGCAGATTTCAGACCTGCGATATTATCAAACTGAAATTCAGCCATCTCGCAGAATGCGTGAGCATGCCCATCGAAATCATATCCACGCCCGTATTCGCATAAGCATCTAAATTGTCAAGCGTGATTCCACCGGAAGCTTCAAGTTTCACATTTTTGCGCAGACCTTTTTCTTTTAGCAATCCAATCGCATCGTTGATCTCATTTAGGCTCATGTTATCAAACATTATCATATCGATGCCAAGTTGTGCTGCCTTAACAGCATCCTCAACGTTGTCGACCTCCACCTCGATTTCTTTCTTGGGATACATCCTCTTCGCACTTTCGATTGCGTTTTCCAATCCTGCTACCGCAATGTGATTGTCCTTGAGCAATACGGCTTCCGCCAAGCTATACCTGTGCGGATACCCTCCGCCGAGCATAATGGCCTTTTTCTCAAATTCCCTAAATCCAGGTGTGGTCTTTCTCGTGCCAGCGATTGTAGTACCCTTACTTCTTTGGACGCACTTTCTGGTCAGGGTAGCAATACCGCTCATCCTGCCCAGGATGTTCAACGCCACCCTCTCCGCTGCAAGGATAGATCTAGCATTTCCACTTATCTCTAGGACGATGTCGCCATTCTTGATCTCGGCACCATCGTCAAACACCGCTCGTACCTCCAGTCCAAAATGCTTGAATACCTGCTTTGCCTCCTCAAGTCCGGCCAGAACACCGTCCTCACAGGCCTTGATGTGCGCTTTAACATGAACGTCCGGAACCACTGCTCCAGAAATGTCTCCGGAACCAATGTCTTCCTTGAGAAATCGCTCCAAGTCTGGCATCACAATTTCACCGTAACAATTTCATACTTCAGATATATTAGTTTCCTTGATGATTAAAGTAGGAATAGTTGGCTGTGGTGCCATCGGCGGGGAGATTTGTAAGGCATTCGATAGGGGCATTATCAACGCCACCCTAGTAGCACTATTGGATCGCGACCTCGAATCGGCAAAGGAACTAGCTAATTCGTTAGAGCACGTGAAGCCAAGTGCTATGAGCGCTCCAGAGTTAATAGATGCCGTGGATTTGGTGGTGGAATGTGCATCCCAGTTTGCGGTTAAGGAGGTGGTGATACCCGCGCTCGGCAAGGGCAAGGACGTCATGATCATGAGCGTTGGTGCGCTGACCGATGAGGGATTGCTACGCCAGATCAGGGAGTTGGCACGTAAAAATAATTGTAAAGTATACCTGCCATCCGGCGCGATCGTTGGGTTGGACGGGTTAAAATCCGCCTCGATGGCGAGGATTAACTCGGTTACGCTCACCACCAGAAAGCCACCTGCATCGCTGGAAGGTGCGCCGTATGTTGTACAACATAATATAGATTTGAGCACGTTAAAAAAGGCTACCATCTTGTTCGAAGGAAGCGCTGAAGAGGCAGTAAAAGGATTTCCGTTCAACGTAAATGTGGCGGCTACGCTGAGCATTGCCGGTATAGGCGCTAAACAGACGAAGGTGCGCATCGTAGCAGACCCCGCGCTGAGGAGAAACGTTCACGAAATTCTCGTAGAAGGGGACTTCGGCAGGTTTGAAACGAGGGTTGAAAACGTTCCATCGCCGAGCAATCCGAAGACGAGTTACCTGGCTGCGCTATCCGCAATCGCCACCTTGAAAAAGATCGCCGAGCCGATCCAAATTGGGACGTGAAGCCCTTTTTCCGATGAGGATTTTTCATATCATCCAGAAACTCTTTAATTCAACAATCTTAATTAGTGTACGACCAAGGAGAGCGCAACCGAGGAGTACGCATGCTACAAGATAGGATAAAGGAATTAAAGGAAGAAAGGAACGCGATCATACTCGCGCACAATTATCAGATAGGTGAGGTGCAGGATATAGCCGATTATAAAGGCGATTCTCTTGGCTTAAGCCAGAAAGCCGCGAAGAGCGATGCCGATGTAATCGTGTTCTGTGGCGTGGATTTCATGGCCGAGAGCGCCGCTATTCTGTGCTCGGATAAAATGGTTCTGCTTCCAGAGTTGAGCGCAAAATGCCCCATGGCGGCGATGATAACTGCAGAATCGCTGCGCGCGGAGAAAGAGAAATATCCTGATGCAGTTGTTGTGTGTTATGTAAACACAACCGCTGAGGTCAAGGCAGAGAGCGACATATGCTGCACATCATCGAATGCGATAAAAGTCGTGAATTCGCTGAAAGAGGATGAAATCATCTTCGTCCCCGACAAGAACCTTGCATTATACGTGGCGGCACACACGGACAAGACGATCATACCATGGGAAGGGTACTGTCCGAGTCATCATTTCATCCTGAAGGGCGAGGTTCTGTTGGCTAAGGCGAGACGTCCTGAAGCGGAGATACTCGTGCATCCTGAGTGTAGACAGGAAGTGATAGAGATAGCAGATAAAGCGTTCAGCACAGATGGTATGATCAGGTATGCGAAGAGATCAAAGGCAAAAGAGTTCATCATCGGTACCGAGACCGGCATATTGTATCGCCTGCGCAGGGAAAATCCTGACAAAAGATTTTATCCTGCGTCTGATCGTGCTATCTGCCCTAGCATGAAGGTGAACACATTGGACAAAATAGTGAACGCGCTGGAAAATATGGAGCACAAAATCACCATACCGGAAGATATACGTGTGAGGGCGAAGCAGGCATTAGATAGAATGCTAGAGGTTGGAAGAGGTGACTGACTACTTTCGGTTGATAAGACCGCTGAACTGTTTCATGGCCGGCGTGGCAGTTCTCATAGGCTGTCTGGTGGGTGCTGGAAGCGGGATAATCACATATGAATCTCAAATAGCGCTTGCATTTGCAGTAGGTTTTGTGGTGACGGCAGGCGGCAATGCGATCAACGACTTTTGCGATGCCAAAATAGATGCAATCAACAAACCGCACAGACCCATACCGAGCGGTAGAATCAGTCCAAGAAGTGCTTTCGCACTAGCCATCAGCCTGTTTGGCATTGGTATTGTGCTATCGTACTTCATAAACCCAATATGCTTCCTCATTGCAGCGGCAAACTCTCTACTGCTCATGGGTTACGCGTATAAACTCAAAAGAACAGTGCTCTGGGGCAATGTGAGCATTGGGTATCTAACAGGCTCGACATTCCTGTTCGGCGGCGCAGCCGTGAACAAGATCGTAATCACTTTCATATTGTTCCTATTAGCAATGCTTGCAACCGTGGGCAGAGAAATTGTCAAGGATATTGAAGATATTAAGGGCGACAAAAAAGAAGGCCTTACAACGCTGCCAATTTCGGCAGGAGTAAAAAAGTCCGCCATTATCGCATCCGCATTCGTCATAATGGCCGTCATACTGAGTCCGCTGCCGATTGTGCTCAGTAATTTTGGAATCTCATATCTGGCAACGGTAACGCTGGCAGATGTCATTTTGTTACTGGGAATTACGATCATTGAGAAATATCCAGCCAGGTCATCATCGCTCCTCAAGGGAGGCATGATGGTGGCGCTTTTAGCATTCATCGTGGGTGCGATGACAGGGTGAGTTGAATCCAAATCTATTTTATGGTATAATGATTAGATAGTACAATGAAGCATGGAGGATAAAGAGCATGAAAACTACAGTAAGCGTGATCAAGGCAGATGTCGGCAGCATGCCGGGACATGTAAGAGCACCCCCGGAATTACTGGATGTGTGCAGTGCTGTCTTGGAAAAAGGCAAAAAGAAGAAGATTTTAATTGACTTTCATGTAGCGCGGTGCGGGGATGATATCGATTTGATCATGACGCACTCGAAGGGCGTTAATGCCGAGCCGGTGCACAAACTCGCTTGGGAGGCATTTGAAAAGGCGACGGCTGTTGCCAAGAAGAAGAAGTTTTACGGTGCTGGACAGGATTTGCTGGCAGAGTCGTTTTCTGGCAATGTTAGAGGTCTTGGTCCTGGGTGTGCTGAGTTCGAGATCGAAGAGCGCAAGAGCGAGCCCATCATCGTCTTCATGATGGACAAGACCGAACCCGCATCGTTTAACCTGCCATTCTACAGGATGTTCGCAGACCCCTCGAGTACGGCTGGCTTGGTGCTGGATCCCAAGTTGCATGATGGATTCGTGTTTAGAATAATGAATGTATATACCGAAGAAAGAATCGAACTGAAGGCGCCAGAGGAATTGTACGATTTGCTCGCGATCATAGGCATAAAAAGCAAGTTCTGCGTCGAATCGGTTGCAAAGAAAACCGGCGAGCCCGCAGGTGTTATCTCGACAAATAAGTTGAATCTAATCGCTGGCAAGTACGTGGGCAAGGATGACCCTGTGGCGATTGTCAGGTGCCAGAGCGGTTTTCCTGCCGTTGGCGAGGCGCTGGAGGCATTCGCGTATCCCTACCTGGTGGCAGGATGGATGAGGGGGAGCCACAACGGACCCATGATGCCGGTATCGATAAAAGATGCAAATCCCACGAGGTTTGATGGCCCTCCAAGGGTGACAGCGCTCGGATTCCAGCTGAACGATGGCATATTGCAAGGACCTGCTGACCTATTCGCCGATCCCTCGTTTGATGCTGTCAGGGCTAAGGCGAATGAAATAGCAGAGTATATGCGGCGTCATGGACCCTTCCAGCCCCACCTATTGGACGAAAAGGACCTAGAATACACGACGCTTCCCGCTGTCCTGGAAAAATTGAAGGACAGATTCAAGTGATCATGCAAGGAGTTTGACCGCGTCTTTGCCCTTCATACCAGTGACGATGCCCATTTCTTGGGCTTTTTCAGATGTGGAGATGATGGTTGCATTTAACATATCTTCAAAAGTACTCACGCCAGAAACGATTGCCATCACATCGCCCAGTTTGTTCGCCGTCTCCACTGAGAAATAACCGCAGCCTACGAAGCCCTTTTTGCCAACCAGCAAAAGAACGGGTGCATGCGTTAGCTCAACTTTTATCCCCATAACGCGCAAGCCATCCACGTCGACGAGTTCAATCGTTATCATAATTCCTCGCCGTCAGTATCGCCTGTCCAAAGGAGATGCCGCCATCTCCGCACGGCACTTTCTCGTTCGTTACGAACTTATATCCTTCTGATGTGACCTCATCCTTAATCGTTTTAACGATCGCCGAGTTATACGCCACGCCGCCGCTAATGCCGATGGTATCGATGCCAGTGTTAGACGCAGCCTCCATCGCCATCTGGGCAAAGCCAATGGCAATAGCGCGCTGAACAGCAGCTGCAATGTCCCTAATTTTTTTGCGCTCCCTCTTGGCGATAACAACTCTGTCAAGAATATGCTTGGTGTCAAGTACACTTCGCCCGTCTTGCGCCTTGACGATTTTCACGGGCATTGCAATCGCCAAGGCATTGCCGTCAATGGCAGCGCTCTCCAACTTCATTGCGGGCTCACCTTCATATGTTCTCTCGTAACATATACCAAGCAAAGCAGCAGCTGCATCTAGTACTCTCCCTGTGCTAGATGTTTGAATGACGTTTGTTCCCCTTTCCAGTTGCCTAAGAACGACCTGTATCTCGCGCTCACCATGCGGAAGCCAGCATTCGCGCAGGACATTTTTCAACTCCTCCTCTTTATACAGAGAGTGGAGAATGCCAGCCACCATTCTTGATGGATAATACGTTGCGAGATCGCCGCCAGGCATGTCGACCGGCAATAAACCTCCTACTCGTTGAAAATCGGCGAAGATTTCCCCGCCCCAGACAGTGCCATCTGACCCGTAGCCGACACCATCCGCTGCAATACCGATGATGTCCCCAGGATCCATGAGCGACGCTACATGGGCTTGATGATGCTGCACCGCGAATGTAGGCACTTCAAACTCAGCTGCCATGTCTTTTGCCAGGACAGTGGAGAGAAATATGGGATGCAAGTCGTGTGCAATGATATCTATCTTGGTCTGCGTCAATTTGACGAGCTTTCTGGCTGTATCCTCTAGATATGCCAATGCCCCTGGATTGGTGACGTTTCCCACGTGCTGGGAGATATAACAATGACCGTTGCGATATATCGTTACAGTAGATGTCAGCTCCGGTCCCAAGGCTAGAACGTTTAAATCCGATTTTACGTCGACCGGGATGGAAGTCGGAGCATACCCTCTGGACATCCTGATAAAGGAAGGATGCATCACAACACGCACAACAGAATCGTCACACCTATTGACTATTCTGCGGTTATGCACCAGGTAGTACTCAGCTATTCCTTTCAGCCTAGAATATGCATCCTCGTTATCCTTCGTCATCGGTTCATCTGGTCGATTAGCACTGGTCATGATCAGGGGCTCATCCATATGCTCAAAGAGCAGATGATGCAATCCCGTGTAGGGCAGCATGATGCCAATCGTGTGTAGCCCCGGCGCTACCGATTCATAAGGAAATGGCTCCCTTTTCCTGAGGAGGACGATGGGGCGCTGCCGGGATATCAACAACTTCCCCTCCTCATCTGATACATGCGCAAGCTTCTTAGCCATATCCAACGTCGCCATGACGGCAAACGGTTGACTCTTCCGCCCCAACAAGGTACGCAATCTGTCTGACTGCGATAGTAATGCTGCCAGATGGAAGCCGCCGATGCCTTTAATGGCAACGATTTTTTCGTTTTTCAGCAAATCCGCAGCCGTTTTAATGGGGTCGCCCAACTCGTTCAGCCTGGAATCGTGTAATGTCAGCGATGGGCCACAAGTCCGGCACGCGATGGCCTGTGCGTGATATCGTCTATCCAGGGGAGCTGTATACTCCTTCTCACAATCAGGGCACATCGGAAAATCGACCATTGATGTCTCATTCCTATCATACGGCAGCATTTCAAGGACGGTAAACCTTGGACCGCAATCAACACAGGATGTCGCCCAATAGTTACGATATCTGGTGTTTGCGTAAATGTCCCCTAAGCAAGCATCACAGGTCGCAACATCTGGTGGAATAAAACCATCCGTTCCCTTAGCTGCACTTGGAAAAATTTGGAACCTGTCAAACTCGTTGTGACTGTCCATCCATTTGACTCGTACGTCATCCACTCTCGCAAGTGGCGTTGCAATGGATACGGCATCGATTAGTTTCTGAATGCTTTTTTCCTCGCCCTCGACGAGAATGTCCACTCTTGTACCCATATTCCTGACGTAACCCTTCAATCCGAGGTCAGTTGCAGCCCTATAAACGAAAGGTCTAAAACCAACGCCTTGAGCGATGCCGAATACGCTGATCTCCGCTCTTTTCTTCATGCGCTTCAAAAGCTTTATTGGATTCGAAGAGAAATACCTTTCGAGGATAGGGATGCCGAAGCGAACTCGAATTATCAATGACCCTGCTGATTTGGTTCCACTGTTGCAGATTTTTAGCTCAGGCACTTATAAAAAGGCGCTCCACGAGCTCTCAGTTAACTGGAGGACAGAGCAGGAACTTGAAAAGATTATTGGAAACGATGCTGGAAAAAGTCTGGAAACCCTCCAAAAATGCGGATTGATTGAAAGCAGATGGAGAATGCCAGAGCCTGGCAAGACGCCTGATAAAGAGTTTCGTGCCTCCTATTCAAGAGTGCAGGCCAATTTTCAATGCGGATTGGACGATTTGAGCGATTTGATTATGATAGCATTCGCCCATGAGGACAGTCTTCGAGAAACAACTGAGAAGATTATAGAAGAGGTAAAGAGTGGGAACACCTCGTTGACTGGATTGTGCAGGACATTGAACAGAGGTGCCTTATTTATCAAGGGAGTGGCAAAGCGATCTAATGAGTTAGTCGTCAGGGGCCAAAGGATCGAACTGGCAGGGGAGAGATGAGTCGCCTAATGCTGGGATATGGAAAAAGTGAGGTTAGCGTCAACGTTCCTAGTGAAAATTTGCTACAAATCGTCAAGCCAAATGAACTTCCTGGAGCGAAAGACGAGGCGGTTGAGATCAAAAGGGCGCTGATGAACCCCATCAACAGCAAGAGACTCTCCGAGCTCGTGCATGATGGACAAAAGGTGGCGATAGTCGTAAGCGATATCACGCGTCCTACGCCATCGCATAAACTGCTGCTTCCATTGTTGCAAGAGTTAAATGATGGCAACATCCCAGACGAGGACATAACGATCGTTTTTGCGACTGGATTGCACAGAAGGCTGACTGAGAAGGAGATGGAGCAGCAGGTCGGCTTGGATGTGCATAATAGAGTAAAATGCATCAATCATGATGTGGATGATTGCACCTATATCGGCACGACCAAGAGAGGGACAAGGGTCAATGTGCTCAGAGTGGTGGCAAATGCCGACGTCGTAATATGCGTCGGCACGATCGAACTTCACTATTTTGCAGGATATAGCGGCGGAGCAAAATCCATCCTGCCAGGTGTCAGCTCAAGGGAGACGATAGAGATGAATCACAAGTTGATGCTCTTGCCAGGAGCCTCGTCCGGTAAAGTCGACAGCCCTGTACGGGTGGACATGGAGGAGGCTGGAGCAGCACTCGGCGTGACGTTCATCCTCAACGTTGTTCTAAATACAAAAAAGGAGATCGTAAAGGCGTTTGCAGGAGACATGATAGGTGCGCATAGGGCAGGAGTGGCATACGTGGACAAGATGTACAAGGTGCCCATAAAGGATAAAGCAGACATCGCGATTGCTTCTTCTGGCGGTGCGCCCAAGGATTTGGATGTGTACCAAGCATATAAAGCCCTGGATAATGCCACGCATGCCATAACAGAAAAAGGCTCGATCATCTTGATCGCCGAGTGCGCTGAAGGGTTAGGCAATGAGGTATTTGAACGCTGGGTCGAGAAGGCAAAAAGTCCAAGGGACGTGATCAGGCGAATAAAGCAAAGATTCGCGTTAGGAGGACATATGGCTGCACAGATTGCAAGAATAGCGGAGAAGCGCGATATTTATCTCGTCTCAGCGATGCCAGGAGAGCTGGCCAAGAAGGCGTTTTTCACACCTGTAAAGGATGCACAGGATGCGCTCGTGCGCGCCATGGAAAAACATGGAAAAGATGCCAAGGTTATAGTGATACCATACGGAAATTCCACGCTTCCAGGTGCCTAAAGCGATTTCATCTGCTCGCTCGCCTTCTTCGCAACCTCTGCATACAAATCGTTTCCATGCGCATCTATCCCCACGATGAGCGGCCCAAACTGCTCAACTTCGAAGACCCATACCGCTTCAGGCATCCCGAGATCGAGCCAGTGCACTTCCTTAACCCCTTTAATCTGATCAGTTGCAATGGCAGCACATCCTCCAGGATATGCCAGATAGATGCATTTTTCGTATAGCGCATCCACAACGCCCTTCATCCCACCTTTGCCGATGATGGCTCTGATGTCATATTTCTTCAATAGCTCCGGCGCCATTTTGCTCATCCTAGCACTGGTCGTGGGTCCTACCGCGACCGGGGCCCATTTCTTATTCTTCCTCATCAGCGGTCCGCAGTGAAAAATGGCTGCACCGCTCAAATCGAATGGAATTTTCTCTGAGGATAACAGTCGCTCATGTGCTCTGTCCCTGGCGGTGAGAATGGTACCATCCAGGTATACAACGTCTCCCGCCCTTAGTCTCAGCACGTCCGCCTTGCTCAGTGGCACTTTCAACGTATACTCCATCTCACCCCTCCAGCGTGACTGTTGCCCTCCTGGCAGCCCAGCACTGGATGTTTATCGCTACCGGCAACGAGGCAACATGGCAGTGCGCACATTCTACATTCACCTTTAACGCAGTGGTATCTCCTCCAATACCCATGGGGCCTATGCCAAGCGAGTTGATCGCCTCCAATAACTCCTGCTCAAATCCATCTGGAGTTTTATCCAAACGCCTCAGCGCAGCCTTCTTCGCCAGCCTCGCAGCTTTGTCAAACGTGCCGCCGATGCCTACGCCCACAATGACCGGTGGACATGGCATACCTCCTGCATTTTTCACCGTTTCTATTACGAAGCGCTTTACATCGTCAACTTCTGATGGCGTAAACATCCGCAACGCAGACATGTTTTCCGAGCCCCCTCCTTTCGGCATTACGGTAATTTTAACGTTCTTTCCGGGAACAAAGTCAAAAATCACGTCTGGAAAGCCAGGGCCAACGTTTCCAGAACTCTCCCTCGTGAGAGGGTGCACAGCATTTGGCCTGAGCGGTATTTCCTCTGTCGCTTTGGCTGCACCTTTTCTGATCACTTCCTCCAGGTCGAAGTTTATCCTCGCTTCACACCCAACGTCAACGAAAAAAATGGGAACGCCGGTATCCTGGCATATAGGAATGACATTTTCTTTTGCGAAATCCGCATTTTTTATGATTGCGCTAAGTTGCATCCTTGCGATGGGATTACTCTCCTTATCTCTTGCGGCTTTCAGCGCAGCAAGGACATCGTCAGGCAGCTCTGTTTCTGCCTTGCGAAGCAATTTGACGACCGCAGTTATAACTTGCTTTTCGGTTATCACGCCGCTCACAGCTTTTCAATTAGGAGAGGATGTAATAAAAGGTTTCTTCGATTATTCTGCGCTGACATATGTGTAGCTTAACATTTTAAATGCAGGAGATGATATACGACCTAACAAAGGATGCAAATAGCATGAAATTTAAGATTGGCATCGTTTTGGTTTTAGTTATGTTGTTAGTGATGCCAATTACTGCAAGCGAGATAACAACAATACGAGTTGATGAAACAGAGCATGAATACGTTGTTACATACTATTTCATCGATGATTTTGAGAGTGGCATCCAAAATTGGGACATTTTTGGGGCAGAAGGGGGGCCTACAACAGCCTGGAGCACGGCAGTAGAGGACGGTAATACTGTTCTAAGAGGAACCGGTCATAACTGGGCACGTCTTCGGGAAAAAGAATGGACCAATTATATCTTCAAAGTCAAATTTAAGATAATTCAAGGAGGCATTCATTTCAATTATAGGGCGGCGGGACCAGATCGATATTTCATTGGGGTTAGAAGCGATCACCTTTATGTACAAAAACAAATTGGTGAGACCTTTTATGAGCTTACCAAACCTAAAGAACTAAACTTGGATGAAGGATGGCATACTCTTGAGATAAGAGGTTATGATGACATCCTTAACATTTACATAGATGATGAACTTTTAGTAAAATACAAAGATATCGAAAGCCCTATTCTTTCTGGTACAGTCGCCTTCGAAACTCTGGAGGAGTCGGAGTTTCTGATAGACGACGTTGAAATTAAAGTCATCGCTGAGGGGGCGCCGGCAGCGTTTACAACCAACAATCTCGTGATAAACCCCGCCAAAGTTGCAATAGGCGAACCTGTCACGGTTGCAGTTGATGTCACGAATACGGGTGATTTTAAGGGTACGTACAAAGCGATATTGATAATCGACGATGTAAGGATGGAGACAAAGGATGTCGAAGTAGTGGGAGGGGCAACAGAAACAGTGACGTTCAGTCCAGTGACCAAAGAGGTATTGGGGACATATAATATAGCAGTTGATGACCAGATAGGAACATTCAGAGTGCTGAAAAGTGCGGCGTTCACAGTCAGGAACCTTGTGATCCGTCCCGTTGAAGTTGAAACGGGCAAACCGGTTAAGATCACGGTTGATGTCATGAACACCGGCGAGGCCAAAGATGTATACGACGTGATGCTGAATATCGATGGTGCTGAAGTTGAAACCTTACCCATATCAGTAGCAGGTGGAGCAATGGAGACAGTGTCGTTTACGATAATCAAAGAAGAGATAGGAACATACAGTGTCGATGTTGATGGTCAGACGGGTTCGTTCACGGTGACGGAGCAGAAACCAGGCATTCCAGGATTTGAGGCGATGTTTGCAATTGCTGGGTTGTTAGCAGTTGCATATCTAATCAGGCGAAAGAGATAGAACAGAAAGCTTAATCTATCGCCAAAGGGAATTTACCTTGATGGGCGTAAAAACAATTTTCTTTGACGCATACGGAACGCTACTCGAGTTGGGAGACTATTATTACGATCTTGCGGCGCAGGTATTGGACGAAGTAGGATGCAGCATAAATCCACACCTTTTCTGGGAGACGTGGAACGATGCATTCAATGGCATCATCTTCGATATTAATGAAGGGCAGCATCCATTTACAAACATCAGAACGACGTATAAGATTAGTTTGAAAAATGCATTTCTCATGTTTGGCATCTCGATAAGCGATGGGCGATTGGATGAGCTTAACAGAATGTGCAAAGCGCTTCTAGATCAACGGTGCACGATACTGCCGTCTACTAGGGAGACGATTGAGGCGCTAAAACACAAAGAAGATGTGAAAATCGGCCTGATTTCCAATGGCGACAATGATGAACTATCGCATCATTTAGGGGAGTTGGTAGAACTTTTCGATGCAACGACGATCTCTGAAAACGTCAGGGCATATAAGCCAGATACGAGAATATTTCAGGCAGCGCTGAAGGAGTTAAACGCCAACCCAGAAGAGGCGCTGTTCATAGGCGATAATCTCAGAATCGATGTAAACGGAGCGAATAAAGCGGGAATTCGCTCAGTATGGTATAACCAAAAGGGTGCACTGCCAGAGGATGGTATCAAGCCCCACTTCACCATAGCTAACATAAACGAGGTTTTGGAGATCGTGAAGTTGTTGATTCCCTTAGAAGATTTCCTATTCTAAGTAAAAAATGACAGTACTACGGCTAGCAACACCGTAACATACATTGACTCAAAACTGCCCACTCCACCGAGATTGAGAAAGGCGCTACCCTCTTCTATCGGATAAAGCAGCGTCATCATTCCGATCAAAATGCCTAAAACACCACCAACTAGGATTATGGATGCTACACTTCCTGGTGCCAGTATGAATGCAAATGGAATGGAAATGAGCGAAATATAACTCGGCACGATGATGCCCACCCCGCCCTCTAATTTAGAAAGAAAATGCGTGGACGCTATCATGATTACTGCGATCAACAACGTCTCAAGAAATGGTGCTATACGAGCGATATAAAGCGCCAACAGCAAGGGAAGAACAAAGCCGCCAACGTTAAGCGTGACCTTCGTATCGTACACGCGCGGGTCACCTGTGCTTAGTTCCTCCTCTACTGGCACGGAATACAATTCGCCAAGCAACTTGGCCTCACCTCTCGCATAATTCGGTTTTCTAGTTCTCACCCTAAATACGGGGATCTCAAAAACGCTGAATACCAGCATTGCAACAAGTATTGTGAACAATAGATATGGATCAAGATCCAACACGACTCCCATTTCTCCTATGCAACATAGGTAAAACATTGGTAGTAGAATGAAACCAAACAGCTCGAGTATCCTCAGATTCGGCTTATTCACAACACCCCTCACAGAACCACCATGCATTTATTCGCTCACTCCTTACTTAATGATTGTGTTATTTTCCACTCCCGTCTTTTCTTCTCAAGATAGGCATATACTGTGCCATGTGGGACCCCTTCGATCAACATTCCAATCGCCTTTCGCGCCACTTGAACACGAGCAACATCCCCTATTATGCCGACCGTTTTTCCGTAGACAGATATTTTCACATCAATCAAGCCCTCGATTAACTCTCTTGTACTGCCATTCTTTCCGATGATCCTTCCCTTTACCCTCTTTATGTCCTTCTGCGTTGGAAGCACATCAGATAAATCGATTAAATCAAATACAAGCGCCTCATCATCGAATAATGAAAGCGCCTTTTCCGGACTAAATCCCCTGCCGATGGCCCTGACCACCTCGCCCACTCTCATCGCATTTATGGGGTCTGGTGAATCGACCGCGACGCTTCCACTTTCGCTGTCGATCCTAAGCGTAGCACCTGAACGCTCTTCTATCTGCCTTTTAGTGCTCCCGTCAGCGCCGATCAACACGCCAATTCTCCCACCGGGAATCTTAACGTGAATCATCTTTGATCGCCCTTGATTCTGGCAATTACCCCTTCTTCTGAACATCCCACGCCCAGTTTTTTGAAGAATCTAACGACGTTTTTCACATCCCTGAGAAAGAACGTCTCAGCATTGGGGTGTTCTCTGCTGACGGCTTGCCCCATATCGATGAACACCGGTCCATCATAATACATGATGTTGTATTCGCTCAGGTCAGCATGAACCAGTTTTGCCTTATCATAAAGAAGTTTCATATTGTCCACCACCGCATCAAACGCCTCTTGAGCATCGATCTCACGTGCAATCTCTTGCAGCAAAGGTGCCTTAACACCATCTTTCCCGATAAATTCCATCACCAAAACGTTGCGCTTCACAGCGATTGGCGCTGGAACTTTCACACCTGCCTCGCGCGCTCTCTCCAAATTCCGTAGTTCTTTTCTGGCCCACGCAATCACCACATCCTTTTTGCTCTTCTTAATACCCTTAAACCTGGGATCCCCGATCAAATAGTCCTGCATTGCCTTGAAGTCGCTTGTAGCAATCCTGTAAATCTTCACTGCCACCTCGCCCCTGGAGCCAAGAGCATGAAAAATATGCGCCTCCTTTCCTGTGCTGATAGCACCACCCATAGCGAGAATGACCTTTTTGTTGGCAAGATGATAAAGCGTTTTAAGCGTGGGAACATCGAGCACTCTGCCCCAAATTTTTAGGTCTTCTAAATCCTTCTGCCTTTTCCGTAATCGCCTGATTTCCCCATCAATACGCTCTTCATCTTTCATTGTACTCCGCAATTATGCACTACAAATAGCCCTTGCGCTGTAACCAGTCCACTTGCGGAGAGGTATACCTCCAGACCACATCTGCCTTCTCATCCTGGAAGCTCCAAGGCACGACGATCACGACATCACCTTCGCGTATCCAAATCCGTTTTTTCATTTTCCCCGGTATTCGTGCGGTCCTGATTTTTCCATCCATGCATCTTACTTTTAGCCGGTTGGCGCCCAACATGCCCTCCACGATCCCCAGTATTTCCCTGTCCCGCTCTCGTGGAACCCTAACACGTACGACTTCTTCGTTATTGCCTTTCTCGTTCCTGTTCAGGCTAACACCTTCCTCACCGGGTCTAAAATTTCGTTTGTATATTTCACTGCGCTTTTCTTGAGATCTGCCGGATGTATCTTGCGCCAGACAAAATCTCTCTCCATATCTTCATACTTTGCATAATGCACATCTCCACCAAATTTGGGCGGGCGCGCAGCAATTACCTCAGGGAATCTAGGGAAGATGTGATACTTGAACAACTCCAACACGGGATTGTTTTTCACCTGATCAGGAGGGCAAAAAGCACTGTCGATTTTCCATTGAATCTCCTCTGGCGAATCGTCAATGGAAATGTAATTGTCCTTTGATGAGGACATCTTTGCTCCATCCAACCCTACCAAAATGGGCGTATGTATGCACGTTGGTGGAGCGAAACCCAGTTTCGGTAACCCCTCTCTAGCGAGCATATGTATCTTGCGTTGGTCCATACCCCCTACCGCGACGTCGACGTTCAGCCTTGTGATGTCTATGGCCTGCATCAGCGGGTATATCATCTGCGAGACCTTCGGATTTTCCGCACTCCTACTTATCTCATCCATGCTTCTCTTGGCTCTATTGAGCGTCGTGTGCCTGGCTAGTTTGAGGACATCCATGGCATAGTCATGCTCTAACTGGAAGTCAGAGCCGAAGACGAATTCTGTCTTCTTCTCGTCGAGACCAAGGGCGATAAAACACCGCTTATTGTATTGAGCTATCTCCTTGATCTCGTCCAATGCACCCTTTTCATTCAGATATGCATGCACGTCTGCCAAGAGCACGACGATCTTAAAATCAGCATTTTGCAGATCGATCAGTTTGTTCACCGTGAGAACGTGACCCATGTGTATCTTGCCGGATGGCTCATAACCCACATATGCCCTCGGGCATTTCTTGGTGCCGAGCAATGCCTTAAGCTCATCCAGCGTAACAACCTCTTCAGCGTTCCTTGTTATCAGCGCAAACTTATCCATTCGAATCTACGTAAAAGAGGTCGGCAATCGTTTTAATGTTTTGCCTACGTTGAATGAAACCTTAAGATAAATACTTTAATCATCAGATGAAATAACGTTTCAGGAGATAGCATGGCAGTTCATCCAATCGAATACCGCTATGGTACGGAGGAGATGAAAGGGATTTGGGGCGAGGACGCCAGGCTTCGCAAATTTTTAGAGGTTGAATCTGCACTGGCAAAGGCTGAAGCAGACGTTGGACTGATTCCCAAAAAATCCGCAGAAACGATTGGCGCTAACGTAAACAAGGTCAAAATTGAACGGGTCAAGGAGATTGAGAGCAAGATCGGGCACGATGTAATGGCCATGGTTTTGGCGCTGGCCGAGTTGTGCGGTGACGCTGGTAGATGGGTTCATTTTGGCGCTACTTCTAACGATATAACGGATACGGGACTTGCGCTTCAACTAAGAGATGCCGCAGCGCTCTTGGAGAAAAAACTGAAAAGGCTAAGGAACGCGCTTCTTGATCAAGCGAAAAAGCACAAGCGTACCGTCTGCGCAGGCAGGACGCATGGACAGATTGGCATTCCAACCACCTATGGGCTCAGGTTTGCAATTTGGGCATGTGAAGTGAACAGACATCTTCAGCGCCTGGAAGAGTTGAAGCCCCGCATTCTAGTGGGTCAGATGAGCGGTGCGGTAGGCACAGGAGCGGCATTTGGCACCTTTGCAGGAGATGTCGAGAGAAGAACGATGACGTATCTTGGGCTGGAAGCTGTTGATGCATCAAATCAGGTCATACAGCGGGATAGATACGCGGAATATATAATGTTCTTGGCAAATATCGCCACCACGCTTGACAAGATATGCACTGAAGTAAGAATCCTGCAGCGCAGCGAGATTGCAGAAGTCGA
The DNA here is from genome assembly GCA_030018435.1 of Methanocellales archaeon. Lineage (GTDB taxonomy): Archaea > Halobacteriota > UBA148 > UBA148 > JAUWXC01 > JAUWXC01. Next base: position 3,016 of record JASEEY010000003.1, on the reverse strand, counting down.
GGAAGAATTTGGCAAGGAGCAGGTGGGCTCGTCCACGATGCCGCACAAGCGCAATCCCGTTAAATCGGAACAAGTATGCGGTCTTGCGAGGGTGATAAGAGCGCATGTCGAGCCCGCTCTGTTGAATAACACCCTATGGGATGAACGCGATCTCACAAATTCGTCCTGCGAGCGAATCATCATTCCAGAGTCGACGATTCTCACCGATCATATTCTCAAACTAACGGCAAACATTCTTGAAAACCTTAGATTCAATCATGAGAACATCAAGAGAAATCTCATGATGCTGAAAGGTCTGAACATGGCCGAGGCGGTGATGATCGAACTTGCAAAGAAGGATTTAGGTCGCCAGAATGCGCACGCAATCGTGAGGGGGTGTGCCATGAAGGCAAGGGAAACCGGCGAGCACATGAAAGATGTTCTGTGCAGGGAACCAAGAATAACCAAATATCTCACGCCAGATGAGATAGAACGCCTGATAAAACCCGAGAACTACCTCGGCAATGCAGTAGAGCGCGTCGAGGAGATCGTAAAGAGGTTGAGATAATGCCAGAAAATATAGAATCAATACTGAAAAATGGATTCAATACGTGGAAGAAGAACCTGAACATCTGTATACCCCTTATCTTGAACATAGTGGTGATAACAATATTGGTCTTTGCGATAGTATTGGCAACGATATTGGCAATATTGGGGCCGCTGATGTCACTGTCTCCAGAGGAGTTGACGCCTGAACTGTTACTCGGTCAAATAGGGTCAGTAATGGGCGTAATTGCTCTGGCAGTTATTGTCTTTATTATTTCAGTGGGTTTGACCAATGCCTTCTTCTCGGCAGGAGCCATCGGAATGGCGAAGAGAGCGAATGAAAGCGGAGATGCTACGTTATCAGACATGGTCGAGCATGGGAAAAGGAGTGTTATATCCGTGTTCTTTGCCGACATCATCATTGGACTGATTACACTTATGGGAATCATCTTTGTAGTTCCCGGAATTTTGTACGCACCCATAGATGTATTGCTATCAGACCCACTGTCATACTCATCATTAGCCATAGGCATTTTTGCTTTTGCGTTGTACACCCTCATCGTGAGTGTCGTATTCATTGCGGTGAAATACGCGATTGTCATCGATGGTATCGGCACAATCCAAGGAATCAAGAAAGGTGTGGGCTTTTTCCTGAACAATAAGCTGGATGTACTCATGATATGGATTTTAATAATGGCGATTTCGTTGGGCTTGGGTATAATCTCCCAAATAATGGGAATGATATCTTACATGGTGGTCGTCTGGCTAATGGTCAACATGATACTATCCATAGTCGTAATAGCACCCCTGACCATTGTATGGTGGGCTCGCCTGTACATGGATAGGACGGGGAAGAGCATTATGAAGGTAGAAGGGCAGGTAGCCTAGCGAAATTATCTATTTGATTTCCAACTTACCTGGGGCGTATTTTTCCACGGCTTTGATGACCAGAACATGATGGCGAAAAAGCAGACGATGCTTGGGATTGCAAATATGGTAACCCCCATATCGCCGTACAACGATGCTGCACCATACATCAGTCCAATCCCAAAGATGGTGAAGAATGCACCGCATATAGGCATCCAGATGCTGCATGCCCATCCCTCATGTTCTTTTCGTTCTGTCATATATTCCGTATCTCCACTTGTAAAAATATAAAACTGCCTAGACCTGCTATCATCCAAGCAGGCTACTCCTTTAAGGCAGCAGATCGTGGGTTCAAATCCCACCATGGTAACTCTGAGATTCCGGTAATGTGAATTATACATATTAGTGGAAATTTCGATCCCAGCTCACTGTTCACTTAGACGATGAACGCCAAGAGGATCAAGTTGCCTACAACCCACCCTATTGGGTAGCACATTGCCCTCTTCGGATTCCCGTTCATCTCACCCATCTTCTTCCAGATGCCCGTATAGCGTTCCGGCTTGTGTCGCTCGAGGTAAAACGGATACAACGCCAGAAAAGTGACGATTGCGGTGCCTGTTATGACGCCCATAATATATGGAATCAAATCTGCCATCTCCTTTTTGTATTTCTCTTCTATGCTCTCTCTCCTTAAAAAAATAAGGGATGTTGGCCGGTTTAACGGAATTGCGCACACAGATATGCGCAATTACCTCCGCCGTACCAACATATTGCAGCCCACACTACAGTACAGATTACAGGACAGGCCGCCGTTCCGAATGGTGCGCACGCAGCCAAGCATACGAAGTATCCACTTATACCACACCCGGTTGCATATATGAAATAACAGACCGATAGACACATCTCGTAGTCAGTGGTGTGTATCGTCAGTACTGTTTCCCCATCAAATGTGATCACTCCCTCGTTGTTCTCGATGATGTGTGTTTCTATCGCGCCCTCATCGTCTATCGTAAGCATCTCTATGACAATGTTGTTATTCTCTGTTATGGTTGTTATGCCTGCACCCACCTCCGTTCTCTCGCTGTTGGTCATGAAGATGATTTGTGCTGAGTTGGAGTCGCCATTAAATGGTATGGTAACTACCAAAGTTTCCAGTATGTCTCCAGATGCGCCAGGTGCCGTTACCTTCTGCACACTAGCATCACTCACTCGCGGCGTGTATCCATCCTTGATCAACGTCTTTCGCAGTAACTTGACATCCTCGTTCTTCAGCGCCTCTGAAACTGCCTTGTTCTTCTCTTTGCCTTCCAGTTCCACGACGTAGGTGTCCCAATCATGGATCTGTGCTGCATCTGTATGGCAGCTCGTGCAGTCCGTATCGACGTTCTCGACAAAGTGTTCATCGTGGCAGCTGCTACAGTCCGGTGCGCAGCCCACGCATCCATCTGCGGCTACTGCTGGTGCGAAGATCATCCCGATGAACAGCATCGCGACCAGTAGCGCCCCTAATGTTCTTACTCTTTTCATGTCCTCCAATAGGTATGGATTAAATCTAAAAGTCATATCATTCTATTTCAACGCTTTTTTGCCTTAGTGCCACCGACACCGAGTGCCCAAAGTATGG